>JBOGKX010000140.1:0-14028 GCA_050746125.1 Terriglobales bacterium
GGCCGCTACCGGCCGCGCGCGGGCGAGCGCGTGGGCGTGCTGGTCAGCGGCGGCAACACCATCGCGGTCGATTTCGCGCGCTAGAGCGAGTGGACAGGGCAGGGGCGGGCGCATATACTCGCCAGTTCCGGAGAACCTCGATATGTCCGCTCGCTCCCGCACTTTCGGGCGCCTTGCCCGCCGCATTTCCCCGCTTTTGATCGCCGCCGCCGGCGTGACCGCGGCCGGCGCGCTGCTGATCGTGCGCGCCGCCGACAACCCGCCCGGCCTGGCGGGCTTCGCGCCGGCCGATGCGGCCAGCGAAATTGCCTGGGAGCAGAAGTTGGACGCGCTGCCCAGTCCGGCCCGGCTGCGCGCCGACATGTTCCATCTCAGCGCGCTGCCGCACAACCTCGGCTCGGAGCGGGATCACGAGAACGCGGAGTGGATCTTGAAGCAGTTCCAGTCCGACGGCCTCGACGCTCATATCGAGGAGTTCGACGTGCTGTTTCCGACCCCCGAGTCGCGGACGCTGGAGCTGGTGGCGCCGGAGCATTACACGGCGCAGATCAAGGAGCCACCGGTGGCGGTGGACCCGAACTCGACCGATCCCGGCCAACTGCCGACTTATAACGCCTACTCCGCCGACGGCGACGTGACGGCGCAGTTGGTCTATGTCAACTACGGCATTCCCAGCGATTACGACCAACTGGCCAAGCTCGGCATCAGCGTGAAAGGCAAGATCGCGATCGCGCGCTATGGCATGAGCTGGCGCGGCATCAAGCCGAAGGTCGCGGCCGAGCACGGGGCCATCGGCTGCCTGATCTACTCCGATCCGCGCGACGACGGATATTTTCAGGGCGACATCTTTCCGCAAGGCCCCTTCCGCCCCTGGCAAGGAGTGCAGCGCGGCAGCGTGATGATGATGGAAGTGCATCCCGGCGATCCCACCACGCCCGGCTACGGCTCGGTGCCCGGCGCCAGGCACGAAAAGCCGGACACGCTGGAAAAGATTCCGGTCATGCCGATCTCTTACGGCGACGCGCTGCCGCTGCTGCGGGCGCTGGCCGGGCCGGTCGCGCCGGAGACTTGGCGGGGAGCGCTGCCGATCACCTATCACGTCGGCCCCGGGCCGGCGGTGGTGCACCTGGCGCTCAAGTTCAACTGGAAGCTGACGCCGACCTACGACGTGATCGTGCGCATCCCAGGCAGCACCTGGCCCGACCAGTGGGTGATCCGCGGCAACCATCACGACGGCTGGGTGAACGGGGCCGAGGATCCGATCAGCGGGCTCGACGCGGAACTCGAGGAAGCGCGCGCCTATGGCGAACTGCTCAAGCAGGGCTGGCGGCCGAAGCGCACCATCATCTATTGCGCCTGGGATGGGGAAGAGCCGGGATTGCTGGGCTCGACGGAATGGGCGGAGACGCATGCCGCCGATCTCGAGCGGCATGCCGTCGCCTATCTCAACTCCGACACCAATGACCGCGGCTATTTGGACGTTTCGGGCAGCCATTCGCTCGAACACTTCTTCAACGGCGTGGCCAAGAGCGTGACCGATCCGACGACCGGGCAATCGGTCTGGCTGCGTCTGAAGAACCATCGCCTGGAAGAGGCGAAGACGCCGGCCGACAAGGCCAAGATCGAGGACCGCCCCGATCTGCGCATCGGCGCGCTCGGCTCGGGCAGCGACTACTCGACGTTTTTGCAGCACCTGGGCATCGCTTCCGCCAACTTGGGCTATGGCGGCAAGTGCGAGGGCGGAATCTATCACTCCATTTACGACGATTTCTACTGGTACACGCACTTCTGCGACGGGAGCTTCGTCTATGGGCGGGCCTTGGCGCAAACCGCCGGACATGCGGTAATGCGGCTGGCCGACGCCGACGTGCTGCCGTTCCAGTTCAGCGACTTCGCCGACACGCTGAATCTTTACGAGCAGCAGCTCGAGGACCTGCGCAAAAACACCGCCGGCGCCCCGGCCTTCGACTTCACGGCGCTCACCGGCGCCATTTCGCGGCTGAAGACGGCCGCCGCCGAATACGATCAGGCCTTCGCCGCCGACGCCGGCAACGGCAGCCTCTACGCCGAAACCCCGCAGCAACTAGGCGCTCTGGATCAACTGCTGCTCGAAGCGGAGCGCAAGCTGATGGATCCCGCCGGATTGCCGCGCCGGCCCTGGTATAAGCACCAGATCTATGCGCCCGGCTACTATACCGGCTACGCGGTCAAGACGCTGCCCGGCATGCGCGAGGCGATGGAGCAGAAGAACTGGGACGAGGCGGCGAAGGAAGAGCCGATCATCGTCAAGGCCATCGACGCCTTCACGGCGCAGGTGCAGGCCGCGGCCGGCAAGCTATAACCCTAGGCGGGGCGATAAGCGTCGCAGGGCTTCGTTCTCCCACCCCAGCGCCCATGGGCGCTGGGGACCCCGGTCTCGGCCGGCCGGGCTTGCTCTCGCGAGGCGTTGCTTGGCGCTCCGCTTCGCTACGCTTGCGTGTACCCTGCGCCGCCCGGCCGGCCTGCGGCCTGCGGCCCGCTCGCAACATTTATTGGCGCTTCGCTGCGCTACGCTTGCACGCTCGGGCGCCCCTTGGCGGCCGTTGCGGCGTGGGCGGGGCGATGAGCGTCGCGGGGCTTCGTTCTCCCCACCCCAGCGCCCAGGGGCGCCGGGGAAACCGCGCCGCGGCGCGGGTGTCAGTCGGCGACGAGGTAGCGGGCGAGGGGCTCGGGATCCACGTTGCCGCCGCTGAGGATGACGCCGACGCGGCGGTAGCCGCGCACGCGCCGCTCGAGCAGGGCGGCCAGGCCGGCAATGCCGGAGGGCTCGGCGAGCAGCTTGGCGCGCAGCAAGAGCAGGCGCAGGGCGTGGACCAGCTCGGCATCGGTGACGGTGACGATCTCGCGCACGTGGCGCTGGATGATGGGAAAGGTAAGCTCGCCCGGCTGGATGGTGCGCAGGCCGTCGGCGATGGTGGGGTTATCGGCGATGGGGGTGATCTGGCCGCGCTCGAGCGAGAGCTTGACGTCGGCGGCGGTGGCCGGCTCGACACCGTAAACCTCGAGGCGAGGGTTGCGGCCGTGGGCGGCGAGCGCGGAGCCGGAGATCAGGCCGCCGCCGCCGACGGGGATGACCAGGGCTTCGAGATCGGGAGCATCCTCGAGCAGTTCGAGGGCGGCGGTGCCGGCGCCGGCGATGATGCGGGGATCGTCGAAGGGCGGCACCAGCACGCGGCCCTGCTCGGCGACCAGCCGCGCCGCCAGCTCCTCGCGCTTTTGCCGGGCGCGGTCGTAGAGGTGCACGGTGCCGCCGAAGGCGCGCACGGCGGCAAGCTTGGCCTTGGGCGCATCGTCGGGCATGACCAGATCGGCGGAAATGCCCAGTTCGCGCGCCGCCAGGGCCACCGCCTGGGCGTGATTGCCGCTGGAAAAAGCGAGCACGCCACGCCGGCGCTCCTCCTCGGTCAGCTGCAAAAGGCGGTTCATGGCGCCGCGGAACTTGAAGGCGCCGCCGCGCTGCAAATTTTCCGCCTTGAGGAACACGCGGCAGCCGGCGGCGTCATCCACCGAGCGGGAGTGAAAGGTCGCGGTGCGATGCACGGAGCCGGCGATGCGCTCGCGCGCGCCCAGCACGTCGGCGAACTCGACCGCGAGCGCCGCCGGCGCGCTCATGCGGAGACCTGCGGGTGATGGCGATACCAGCCGGCGGCACGCTCGTAAACGGCGGCGACATGCAGGGCGCCGGCTTCGGCCAGCGGCGCGGCCATGATCTCGAGGCCGATCGGCATGTGCTCGGCGGCGCTGAAGCCCATCGAGACGGCGACGGCGGGGAAGCCCAGGAGGTTGCCCGAGCCGCTCAGCTGATAATTTTTGTCGGAGCGGGGCGGGCGCGGCGAGGGCGGAGACTTGCGCGCCGCCGCTTCGCGGCGGGCGGCCCGATCCTGCTCGTCGAAGGGCTCGTCGGCAAGCGGCGCCACGCTCCGCTCGGCGATATTGATCACCACGTCGAACTGGCGATAGTAATCGAGCATCGCCATCTGCGCCATGCCGCGCAGCTTGCAACTGCGCAAGTATTCGACGCCCTTGGCTTGCGCGCCGGCGTAGAGGCCGATGCGCTGGCCCTCGTCCAGGATCTTGTGAAAATCGGGGCCGTTAAGCAAGTTCTCGAAAGCGGAGGCGCCCTCGATATCCACGATCGCACCCGCCGCATCGCCATAGGGCAGATCGGGCAAGCTGGTGGGGGTCATGAAGGCGCCCAAGCGGCGTATCTCGGCGAGGGCATGCTCGTAGGCGGGGCGCACCGGGCTATCCGCGGCCAGGCGCTCGGCGGGGAAGTAGCCGACGCGAAATCCATGCAGGTTGGAGGGCGTGGGAGGGTAGGCGAAGCGGGCGTTGAGGCTGGTGGGATCGCTAGGATCGGGGCCAGCGATGGCCGCCAGGATCAGCGGCAAGTCCTCGACCCGGCGCGCCATCGGGCCGAGCTTGTCCATGGTCCAGCTCAGCGCCATGGCGCCGGCGCGGCTGACGCGCCCGTAGGTCGGCCGCAGGCCGGCGATGCCGCAATAGGTGGACGGGTTGACGATGGAGCCCCAGGTTTCGGAACCGATGGCGAAGCCCACCAGGCCGGCGGCGACGGCGCCGCCGGGCCCGCTCGAACTGCCGCCCGTCCAGCGCGTTGGATCCCAGGGATTGCGCGCCGGGCCGGTGAGCGAGGCGCTGGCGCTCTGGTAATTGCCGGCGCCGGCCAATTCGATCATGGCCAGCTTGGCGACCAGCACCGCTCCGGCGTCGCGCAGGCGGCGGATGACGGTGGCGTCATCCGTGGGCACGCGATCGGCGAAGGCGGGACAGCCCCAGGTGGTGCGGATGCCGGCGGTGTCGAGCAGATCCTTGGCGCCGTAGGGAATGCCGTGCAGCGGGCCGCGAATCCGCCCGCGGCGCAACTCCTCATCGGCGGCGCGAGCCTGCCGGCGCGCCAGATCGTCGGTGAGCGTAACCACCAGATTCAGCTTTTTGCCGACGGTGGCGAGGCGGTCGAGGAAAAACTCGGTCAGGTCGAGCGAGGTGAACTCGCGGCGGCGCAGGCGCTGCCCCAACTCGGCGACGCTGAGGAACGCGGTTTCGGCCGGCAGCGCGCTCATCAGCGGCCTCCGCGGCGCGGCCGGCGCAGGGCGGGAATCTTCGGCACGGCGGCGCGGAAGATGAAGTCCGGCTCGACCGAGTAGGGGATGGCCACGGCGCCGAGATGGGCGATGGTGCGCTGACGGTCGGGCAGGGATTGGCGGTAGCGCGCCATTTCATCGGGCGTGAGCAGCGCGCTGGCCATGGCGCTGGCCTCCGGCGCGGCAGTGGCGGCGGGAGCGGCGGATTGCGGCAGCGGCAGGCGCCTGGCCGCGGCCAGCGCGGGCAGGCCCAGCGCGGCGGCGGAAAGTTTGGCGAAAGCACGACGATTCATGGGGTTCTTGGGGGACAACTCGCAACTGTACGTCGCCCTCGGCCGCTGCGCAAGCAGGTGGTGGGCGGGGCGATAAGCGTCGCAGGGCTTTGTTCTCGGCTGCTCGGGGCGGATCGGATACGTAGTTGTATACCTCCCGCCCCTCCCCACCCCAAGGCGCGCCGCTGCGCCGTGGGGTCCCCGGCTCGCAGCCTGCGGCCTGCGGCCCGCTCGCAACATTTATTGGCGCTTCGCTGCGCTGCGCTTCCCCGCTCGTGCGTCGTCGCGGTGGGCCGGGCGGCGACGCGGCGGCAGTTAAGAAGAGCGCGGGGCGATGAGCATCGCTGCAGAGGGCTCATGGTTCATAGCTCATGGGTCATGGCACGAAGTGGGCGGCCTTGGCGGTGCCTCCCGCTCAACCTCGGCTTCCAGATCTTCGCAGTGTGGACTTGCGGGCTGCCTCGGAGCTTGGTTAGCGGGTGGTGTATTCGGGCAAGGGCGCCGGATCGATGTTTTTCGGCCGCACCGGCTCCTGGAAGCGATATAAATGGTTGAGCGGCCCCGGGCCGGCCCCGATGGCGTAGGCGGAGCGCAGCGCGGCGCAGACGTAGGCCTTGGCCTGCACGACCGCGTCCTGCAGGGTCTTGCCCAGCGCCAGATTCGCCGCCAAAGCGGCCGAAAAGGTGCAGCCGGTGCCATGGGTATGCGGCGTCCGCACGCGATCGCCGCCGAGGGGCAAGGGTTGGCCGCCGTCGAAGAAGACGTCCAACGGCTTCTCCAAATGGCCGCCGGTGACGACGACGGCCCGCGCGCCGCGGGCGTGCAAGGCACGCGCCGCCTCCACCATTTGGCTTTCGCTGGTTACCGGCAGGCCGGTGAGCGCGGCGGCTTCGTCGAGGTTGGGGGTGACGATCGAGACCAGCGGCAGCAAGCGCCGCTGGAGGGCTTCGATCCCGGCGTCGTCCACCAGCGCGGCGCCCGAGCTGGCGCGTAAAACCGGATCGAGCACCACCCAGCCGGCGCGCGCTTTTTCCAGCGCCGCCGCCACCGCCTCGACCAGTTTGGCGTTGGCCAACATGCCGATTTTGATCGCGGCCGGCGTCACGTCGGCCAGCAAGCAGTCGAGTTGATCGGCCAAGACGGGCGCGGCCACCGCCGTGAAGCCGCGCACGCCCTGCGTATTCTGCACCGTCAGCGCGGTGATGGCGGCCACGCCGTAACAGTGATTGGCGGCAAAGGTCTTGAGGTCGGCGCCGATGCCGGCGCCGCAGGTCGGATCCAACCCGGCGATGGTCAGCGCCACGGGCGGCGCGGCGAACTGGTTCATCTCATCCCCTCTAAAGTCACTATGTAAACACTTGCCACCACGAATGCAACAACAAAAACTCGCGGCGGGGCCGCTCTTTTTCTGGACGCCGCTCCCGTTGGTCCCCACCCCAGCGCCGTTGCGGCGCTGGGGACCCCGGGTCGCGGCTGCGGCCCGGCTTCGGCAGTGGCGGAATTTCCTGACGGAAATTCCTGGGGTGGCAACGGAGGCCCGCTCCGCTCAGGGCCTCTCCGAGTTGCCGCGATTCGCCGCCCGCCCGAACCTCGAGCGAGGCAACCTGAACGCCGACGGCGCCGCTCTGCGCAAAGCATGCTCGGCATCGTGCCGGCCGCCGGCGCCGGCAGTCGCATCCAGCCGTTGGCCTTCTCCAAGGAGCTCTTGCCGGTGGCCGCGCGAGATGGCGATGGCCTTGTCCGCCCTAAAGCCGTCGCCGAATTCGTGGTGGACCGCATGCTGGCGGCCGGTGCGGATCGCATCTGCATGGTGGTAGGGCCGGAGAAGGCGGATCTGCTGCGCTATTTCGGCCACCTCACGGGTTATGAGCGGCTTTTCTTCGTTCTTCAGCCGCAACCGGCCGGTTTGTGCGACGCACTGTTTCGCGGCGCGCGCCACGTCAGGCCGGACGAGATGGTGTTGATCGGTTTGCCCGACACGGTTTGGGAGCCGGCGAACGCCTATGCGCTGGCGCCGCAGGATTGTGTGCATCTCATCACGTTTCCGGTGAGAGAGCCGTCGTTGTTCGACGCGGTGCGAATGGGCGCGAGCGGAATGGTGGAGCGAGTGGAGGTCAAGGCGGCCGGGCCGGCCGATCGCCGCGTGTGGGGCGCGATCACCGCGCCGGGCGAGCACTTCTTGGGACTAGAGGAGCTTTGGCGGCGACGCGGCGCGCGCGATCTTTTCCTTGGCCATCTGCTCAACGCCTGGCTCGACGCCGGCCACGAGATCAGCGCCGATTGCCACGGCACCGCCTACCGTGACGTCGGCACCTGGGCCGGATATCGCGCCGTGATCGCAGTAGCAGGCGCGGCGGAGACGGAAGAGCGGGGTGTGGGTCATGGCTCATAGCTCACGGGGTCCAGCGACGCTAGGGTGCCGGGGACACCGGGTCTCAGTAGAGGCGCTCTTGGCGGCGCAGATTGCCGAAGGTGGCGACGTTGGCGAGCGTGAAGTTGAAGCGGAACTGATTTTCGCGGCGCAGCGCCGCCAGCGCGAAGCGCCGATATTGCACGGAAAAGCCGCAACAGTCCCAGTTATAGCTGGTTTGCACGGTAGTGTATTGCAGCAAGCCCTGGTGGGCATCATAGGCGGCGGCCACGGCCACGCTCCAGCCTGGCCGCTCGGGATCGCCGTAGCCGGTGGTGAAGTGCAACTGGTTGAATCTGGCGGGCAAAAGCGAGCTGAGCGGCACCAGGCCGAGCGGAGTATTGACCAGGAAGTGGCTGCCGGAAAAAAACAATTCGCCGACGTGAAAGGTGCCGGTAAATGCGCTGGCCCCGAGGCGATGGCCGCGCGTGTCGTAATCGAAACGCCAATCGCCGTCGAAGCCGCGAATCGGCGAGACGCGCACCACCGAGCTGATCGGCGACTCATGGCTGGGCAGGGTGGCGAAGGCGAAGGGCGTGAGCAGCGCCGTGGTCAGGAAGACATTTTCCGCCCCGGGAGTGAGGGCGCCGCCGAAGGTGGGGTCGAAGAAGTATTTTTGCGTCAGCGTCCATGAGGCCAGCTCGCGCTCCGGTCCGCTGCCGGTGCGCGCATAGAGGCGGTTGGTGAAGCCGTATTCGAGCTCGCGGGTGTTGCCGAGGATGTCGCGGTCGTCGAAGCGAATCACGTCGTCGGCGTTGTCGATGCCGCCGGTATAGTGAAACGCAACCAGCGGCTCGAAGACATGCTTGAGGCGATCGCCGAGCAGGCCGCCCGGAGTCGAGAAGATGCGCTCGATGCTGGGCGGAGTCCAGGTCAGGTCAGCCGATTGCGAAAACCGCTCCAGCCCGCCGTGCGGATCGAGAATGGGCGCGGGCGCACCGAGAGGCGCGGGCGTCAGGCGCCGGGAGTAGCTGGTCGAGCGCACCGAGACATCGCCGGTGATCGAGCCGGCCGGCGTCCACAGCGGCACGGTAAGGCGCGGATACAGGTCCACGCGGTCCATTACGCCGCTTTGGAAACCGGGCTCGAGGCGGTCCAAGGCGGCCGCCTCCAGATCCCAGGAAAAATAAACCGGCAGGCTGCTGGCGGGCGACGTTAGCGGCCGCGGTTGCGACCCCCATTCGGCGGAGGGGAAAGAGGCCAGCGATACCGACGTGCTCGGCGTGGCGGTCAAGAAGTTCTGGTAGCGGTGGGCGGTGAACGACAAGTCGCGCCCGTCGCTTTGCCTTTCCGTAAAGGCGGTCGAGACGACCTCGGAGTTGATGGCCTCGGCGAAGGTTTCGGTGAAGGCCAGGCGATAGATGAACGACGACAAATAATTCGCGTCGAGCACGGTGCGAAAGTCGCCGGAAGGGACGCCCGGCGATTGCTCCTCCTCGCTGGAGACGGGCGGCGGCGCGGAGCCGGTTTCGAGACCCTCGCCAGGAACAGTGCCGACGGGCGCCATGCTGGGTATTTGCGCTACCTGCCCCTTCGGCTCGAACGTGGCCAACAAGTTCAATTCCTGTCCGCCTTGCTTGATGCGGCCGCCATTGGCGGCGGGCAGGCCGCGATCCATGACGCCGGAGAGGTTGAGCTGGAGATAGGTGCGGCGGGTGGGGAAGGCTTGAATGCCAAGCAGATCGGCCCAGCCGCGGCGGCTGAAGTACTGGGCACCGGCCGTGACGTTGGTGCTGCGGTTGGGGGCCCAAAAATAGCTGTCACCGAGCACGGTGCCTTTTTGCGTGTTTTGGCCAATGATCGGCAGGAGGAATCCGCTGTGGCGGCCGGAGATTTGCGTGGAATGAGTCAAGTAGGGGGCGTAGAAGACGGGGACGTCGAAAAGCCGAAAAACGGCGTTGTGCAGGGTGGCATTGGCGCCGAGTTCAACATCCACGCGTTGCGCGGAGAGCGTCCATTTGGGGTGGGGCAGCCGGCACGAGGTAACCATGCCGCCCTCCAAGCGATAGTGGTTCGGTCCCAGCCGCAGCAGCTTGCGGCCGGAGAAGATCAGCGGATTGCGCGTCAGGACGCTTACCTTGCGGCCGCTGAAGCGGATGCCGCTGACGCCATGGAAGTCGTCGAACTCGCCGCTTTCGGTGCGGAAGTTATAGCGCCCGCGCGAGCCCTCGACATGCGTCTCCTCGGCGGGCAGATCGAGGGCTACATGGCCCGCGGCGACCGCCTCGCCGCTGTTGCGGTCATAGCGAATCTGGTCGGCGGTAAAGCGGACGGGGCCATAGTCGATTTCGACGTGGCCGCTAAGCAGGTACACGCCATCTTGGGCCTGCTGGGAGTCGGCTTGAAAGGTGACGTAAGGGGCGGAGAACTGTCCCGTACCTAAAGCGGCAACGCGCTGGGCCGCGGCCGCCGTGCAAAGCAAGGCGAGCGCCACAATAATCGAGAGTTGCCGCCCACGGCGAATAGGGAAAGCCGAAGCCGATTCCTTTTTCGACCGCGCTGGTTTGACAGTCACTATGGAACATTGTCCCCAATGTGGGTCGCTGGCGGAAGCGGGCGCTTGCCAATGCGGCTGGCGCTCGGCGGCGGCGCTGGCGCGCGCGGAGCAAGCGCGGCTGCCGCTGGGCGGTCCGGATTGGCGCGAAGAAGTGCGCGCCAGCATGATCCGCCATCGGCAGCGGCGGGCCCGGCTGGGAGGCGCGGCAGGGGGCGCCGGGGAGGAGGCGGGCGAGGCGGAAAAAGTGGTGCCGTTTCGCCGGCGGCCGGGCACGCGCCGCATACCGATCGTGGTGCAAAGTGCGAGCGGCCGCGAGACTGTGCTCGCGCCGACGACGGCGGCGGCGACGGCGGTGAGCGTGGCGCTGGCGCCGGACGCGGGGACGAATATCGCGGCCGGCGTGAACGGCAACGCGGCGATAGCCCCCGCGCTGCCGGCGGCGGAGCCGCTGGCGGAGCCGGTAGTGGCGCCGGTGATGGCGCCGCCGCCACGGCGCGAGGCACCGCCGGATATCACGCTACCGCTGCCCTTCGCCGCGCAGGAGGGTCACGTCGAAATTGCCGCTCCCGCGCCGCGCTTGCCGCCGGCAGCCGCCAGCGCCGCGCCGGTATTAGCGGTGACCCCGGCTCCGCCGGGCTTGCGCTGGGCCGCCGGCATGGAGGACGGGCTGTGCGCGCTGGGGCTGGCACTGGCATTCCTGCTGGGCGGCTGGTTCGCCCTCGGCATGCCCGCGCCGCCGCACTACCTGGGGCGAACGGAGCTGCGCTTTGCGGCGGCGCTGCTGGCCGCATTGCCCGCCTTTTGGTTCATGGTGCTGATCGGGGCGTCACTCACCTGGGGCGCCGCGACGCCGGGCATGCGCCGCCACGGGTTGCGGCTGGTGGATTTCGACGGGCGGCCGGCGGGCCGGGCGGCGCGCCGCCGCCGGGTCTGGGTCAGCCTGTTTTCGCTCGGGGCGCTCGGGCTCGGGTATCTGTGGATGTTTCTCGACCCTGATGAACTGACGTGGCACGATCATTTGTCCGGCACGATCGCCACCACCACCGCCGAGGATCCCTGAGCCGGCGCTAGCGGGGGCTCTTCGACTTGCGCTCGAGGATCTCTTCCTCTTCCTTGCCCTCGGCGCTCAACTTCAGCAGCACCGAGTAGTCCTCGAGCGTAGTGGTGTCGCCGCTGATCTTGTCGGCCGTCACCAATTCGCGCAGCAAGCGGCGCATGATTTTGCCGCTGCGCGTTTTGGGCAGAGCCTCCACCAGGCGAATCTCGTCGGGCCGAGCGAAACCGCCGATCTCTTGTCCGACCCAGTGGCGCAGCTCCTCAATCAGTTCGGGCGATCGCTCGACGCCGCCCTTGCAGGTGGCAAAAACGACCAGCGACTGGCCTTTGAGATCGTGGGGGCGGCCGACGGCCGCCGCCTCGGCAACCGCGGCGTGGCGCACCATCGCGCTCTCGATTTCCATGGTGCTGAGGCGATGGCCGCTAACGTTGATGACGTCATCGACGCGGCCCAGCACCCAGTAGTAGCCATCCGCATCGCGGCGCGCGGCGTCGCCGGTGAAGTAGGCGCCGGCAATCTTCGACCAATAGGTTTGGCGATAGCGCTCGTCGTCCTTATAGAGGGTGCGGAACATGGAGGGCCAGGGCTGGCGCATGATCAAATAGCCCTGCTGGCCCACGGGCACGGGCTCGCCGCGCAGGTCCACGACGTCGGGAAATACGCCCGGCAAAGGCAGGGTGGCGCTGCCGGGCTTGGTGGGCACGGCGCCGGGCAGGGGCGAAATCATGATGGCGCCGGTTTCGGTCTGCCACCAGGTATCGACGATGGGGCAGCGCTGCTTGCCGATGACGTGGTGGTACCACTTCCAGGCCGCCGGGTTGATCGGTTCGCCGACGGAACCGAGCAGGCGCAGACTGCTCAGATCGCGCTTGTTAGGCCATTGGTCGCCGAGGCGGATGAAGCTGCGGATGGCGGTCGGCGAGGTGTAGAAGACGTTGACGCGATACTTCTCGATCAGGCGCCAGAAGCGGTCCGGCTCGGGCCAGTCCGGCGCGCCCTCGTACATCAGCGTGGTGGCGCCCATCGAGAGCGGGCCGTAAACGATGTAGGAGTGGCCGGTGACCCAGCCGATGTCGGCGGTGCACCAGTAGGTATCTTCTTCGCGCAGATCGAAAACCCACTGCATGGTCATATGGACCTGCAGAAGATAGCCGGCGGTCGAGTGCACCACGCCTTTCGGCTTGCCGGTGGTGCCGCTGGTATAGAGGACGTAGAGGGGGTGCTCGCTGTCGAGCGGCTGGGCGGGGCATTCCTCCGGCGAGCCAAACATCAAGTCGTGCCACCAGTGGTCGCGGCCCTCCCGCATCTCGATGCCGCTGCCCTTGTGGCGATAGACGATCGAGTGGCGCACGCGGGGGCACTCGGCCAAGGCGGCATCCACGTTGCGCTTGAGGGGGATTTCGCGGCCGCGACGCTGGCCGGCGTCGGCGGTGATCACCAGGTTGGCGTCGAGATCGTCGATGCGGGTCTTCAACGCCTCGGAGGAGAAGCCGCCGAAGACGACGGAATGGACGATGCCCAAGCGGGCGCAGGCCAGCATGGCGATCGCCGCCTCCGGCACCATGGGCATATAGATGATCGCCCGGTCGCCGCTCTGGTAACCAAGCTTCTTGAGCACGTTGGCGAGCTTCGAAACGCGGCGGTGCAGATCCTGGTAAGTCAGGATACGCTGCTCGAAGTTTTCCCCTTCCCAGATGATGGCGGCTTTGTTCTTGCGCGGCCCGTTCAGATGCCGGTCGAGGCAGTTGTAGGCAACGTTGGTCTGCCCGCCGAGGAACCATTTCACGAAGGGCGGACGCCAGTCGAGCGCCTTGTCGAAGGGTTGGAACCAGTGCAGTTCCTGGCGCGCCAGATCGCTCCAGAACGTCGCGGGGTTGTCGCGCGCGGCCTGATAGAGGCGGTCGTAAGCGGCGCGGCCGGCGACCCGCGCCTGCTTGGCAAAGGCCGGAGATGGGGGAAACAGTTCGTCCGCCACGGACTGGCACCCTCCTGATGGTGTCACTGGAATCATACCTGCCGGGCCCGCTGGCAAGTCAACCGTGCGGGGCGGGCGCGCGGCGCGGTGTTCCGGCCCGCGGAACCGCGGGGCGCCGAGCGGGGCGCACGCGCCGCCTCCCTACTCTTATAATTGAAGCGGCGGCGCCATGAGAGAGGACAATGCGATGCGTTCGGAATGGATTGCGCAACGGCAGCGGCGGCAGCAAACGGCCGGGCTGGAAACGATGACTCAGCTTCATTTCGCGCGTCGCGGCGAGATCACCGAGGAGATGGCGCACGTGGCGCAGCGGGAAGGGGTGGCGCCGGCGCTGCTCCGCGAAGAGGTGGCGGCGGGGCGCATGATCATCCCCGCCAACATTCGCCATCCCGAGCTGGAACCGATGGCGATCGGCGTGGCCTCGCGCTGCAAGGTCAACGCCAACATCGGCAATTCCGCGGTCACCAGCGACATCGCCGGGGAACTCGAGAAGCTGCACGTGGCGGTGCATTACGGCGCCGACACGGTCATGGACCTTTCGACCGGCGGAAACATCGACGTCATTCGACAAGCAATCATCGATTCCTCCGTCGTCCCGATCGGAACAGTTCCGATATACCAGGCAGTCCAGCAGGAGAAAGAGCTCGAAGAGCTCACCGCGCAGGACCTGCTCGAC
>JBOGKX010000141.1:0-1145 GCA_050746125.1 Terriglobales bacterium
GCTTGGCCCGCCCTCGATCTGCCTCGGGGTCACGCCATAGGCGATGGTCATGGCGCCGAGAAGCGTGGTGTTGTCGAGAGAATAGCCCTGGTAGCCGGGCGTAGGTCGAGCCTCGCCATTGCGCTGATCGGGCGGTGCCGGCCTGACGCTGATGACGTCAAATACGAGCCGGGGCGTGCCGGCAGGCTGATCGGGTGTCGGATAGTGCGCGATTCCCTGGGCGGCGGCGCCGCAGGCGAGCAGAAGCGTGGCTGCCAGTCGAACCGCACGACCTCGTTGGATGCTCATTGTGACACTATAACGCCGGCTGGCCGGATGCCTGCGGGGTAGGCGCACAGCCGGCTCCGCCCGCGGGAGCCGAACCTGTTTCGCCGCGAACGAAGCGGGCGGGGGGGACAACCGGAATTCCGAAGGGGCAAACGCATGCGCCTGCGCCCCGGGGCGATTGAAGTTGGCGTGGTCCCAGGAGGGCGCGGGTGCCCCACGTCGTCCGCGGAGTAGTTCGGAGCTTGCGGGTCCCGCGGCGCGGCCGACCAGTGCAAATCGGGCGCGGAGGCCGAGGTGCCGCCCCAGCACAAGGGCCGCGATTTCGTCCTTACCAATCTCGCCCGGGCCCGCTCCCTGGTGTGGCTAGCAAGGCCCCGGCTCGAGGCGGGCAGCGCCTGCATCCTGTGCCGACGCACGCAAAAACGCCCCCGCCGAAGCGGGGGCGCGAAGGTCGCTCGAAGAGCGGAGCCTTACAGCGATTGCTTACTGGAATACAGCCGACAGTCGCCGCTCAAGTACAAAACCAATGGTACTTCGGCTATGCTGGCGGAGTCAATAGCAAACGCTGCGAGTCAATCGGAGGTAATGTGACCGCACTCCCCCCGCCCGAAAATGCCCGCGACTGGACTTTGGGTCTCGATATCGGCTCCGCCTCGATCGGCTGGGCCTTGGTGGACCGCCCCGGCCGGCGCGTGGTCGCGGCCGGCGTGCGTGTGTTCGAGGCGGGTGCTGACGAGCGGGAGTTTGCCGAAGGCAAGCAGGGCTCGTCCAACAACACCGCGCGCCGCCAGGCGCGGCTGCAGCGGCGCCAGTTCCGGCGCCGGGCCGGACGGCAGCGGGCGCTTTTCCTGGCGCTGCAGCGCGCCGGACTGCTGCCG
>JBOGKX010000142.1:0-86954 GCA_050746125.1 Terriglobales bacterium
GTTCTAACGGCCTCGATGTCGGCGCGTGTGGCTTCGCAGATTTCCGCCATCATGTTGGCGAAGGAGATCTTCGTCGCCGGGAAGGCGTTACACGCATATTTGATGATTTCGGCGGTTTCAATGTTGGTGAACACGAAAGGAACTGGCCGGTGAGGTGGGCAACGAGGATGGACAGGGCAGCCAGAGGTGCCATTCAGGATCGGCATGTAAATGGCTTTTAATGTCTCTGCGGCTTCGTCGGTCCGAGCGCCGACTACGATGCGGTCAGGGTGGAAGAATCCTCAATCGCATGCTCTTCACGCAAGAACTCCGGATTCGATACGACCTGGCAGTGCAGTCCGAGATTATCCGCCATGGTCAGCCGTCGGGCTAAATTCGCGCCGGCGCCAGTCGGCACCGTGCTTTTTACGACGACCAGATGGACCCTGCGCGCGTGGCAAGCGATCATTTTAACAACCGACTCTATTGCCGACGTGTCGGAGTCGCCATTTCCCAGACTCGGCGTGCTGGCGCAGATAAAGATGGCCTCGCTAGTTGCTATTGCTTCCCTGATCTCTGCGAACCGCAAGCGCCTGGCCGCAAGGTTGCCAGCGAGCAGCGACCGGTTGCCAGCGAGCGGCGACCGGAGGTAGGGCTCATAGATTGGAATGCCGCCGGACTGGAGCACGGCGAGTCTCGTGCAGATGCCTCTGCGCACACTACGTCGTGGCCAATCTCGGCGAAACACGCGGCCGTTGTTAGCCTGACATAGCCCGCGCCGATGATGCCGATTGCCATCGGTTCACTCCGGTCAAAGTCCCGGGACCCATTATCCGCCGCGAAGTTCGCAGTGAAAGGCCCCTTGCGGCTGCAGCCAGATTGCCGCGGAAGGTTGAACCATCAATTGACGGCTTATGTCTGCGCGGCGTAAAGTTGTGCTCGACTCGCGGCTTAAGTGGCTGGCTTTCAGGCTGGAAGCGGAATCTGGCGGGGCGTCTACGCCGTAGTGTGCCACTGACATTGTCGTGATAAACGCGGGAGGGCAACGTGTGGTTGATTGTTGGGGCTGGGTTGACCGGCGCTACCATCGCCGAACGCGTCGCGTCTCAACTTCGGCAGGAGGTCCTGGTAATGGACAGGAGGCCGCACATCGCTGGCAATGTGTTCGACCACATAGACGAACACGGTGTACTGGTTCACGCTTACGGACCGCATGCGTTTCACACCAATGATCGGCGCGTCTTTGCGTACCTCAGCCAGTTCACCGCGTGGCGTACCTACGAGCACCGGGTTGTCGCGGAGGTGTGTGAAACTTTCGTGCCGATCCCATTCAATTTGGATTCGTTGGCCGCGCTTTTCTCCGCACGCAAAGCACGCGAACTCGAGCAGCGGCTGCTGGCGGAGTTTGGCGCCGGAGGTTCGGTGCCGATTCTCAAACTCCGCCAATGCTCTGATTCGCAGCTTCGAAAATTGGCGGAATTCATCTACCGCGAGGTCTTCCAGAGGTATACCAGAAAACAGTGGGGCCTTGATCCCGAGGAACTGAGCCCCGCGGTGACGGCGCGGGTGCCCGTGAGAGTATCAACTGACGACCGTTATTTTCTGGACGCGTTTCAAGCCATCCCCCGCGACGGATATACCGCCATGGTCGCCCACATGCTCGAGAGTCCGAGAATCCATGTCGCCCTCGGGGAAGCCTTCTCGCCTTCCCGCATCCCGCGCGGCGCGGAGCGTGTGGTTTTCACGGGTGCAATTGACGAATTCTTCTCCTTTCGCTACGGCCCGCTGCCCTACAGAAGCTTGCGCTTTGAGCGGCACCACTCGCACAGCGAACAAATACTTCGTGCCCCGCAGATCAATTTTCCGAATCGTGGTACGTTCACTCGGATGTACGAGTTCAAGCAGATAACAGGACAGCTCGTGGCCGGTACAACGGTTGCCACTGAATATCCCGAGCCGTATGATCCGACGAAGAATGAGCCTTTTTATCCGGTACCTATCGAGACCGCTCAAGCGCTCTATCGGCGGTACGCAACCGAAGGGGACAATTTCGGAGGAAGTACGGTCTTCGCAGGCAGGCTCGGCGACTACCGCTATTACAATATGGACCAGGCGGTTGCCCGCGGATTGAGCATGTTCGGCCGCCTCACCGGTCGGCAGGCGCTTGCGGCGATTGGCAACAGCGCATCGTAAATAAGGCGAATTCTTCGCGTTTGGGTTGTTCGCGGTTTGACGTCGTGCCGGCAACAAAAAGCGGGTTCGAGCGCGCGGTGGTGCATACGGTAGCGTGGCGCGTCGCTACTGAATGTCGAATGCGAGAGCCGCGTCCTCGACGAGTAGCGCGTCAGAGTGACCTGATCCCCAAAAACTGGTCCACAAGCAAGGTCGCAGTTCGCCGCCAGGTCGCTCGGCAGAAATGCGGCAAGGCGGCACTCGTCGTCCTGGTGGGCTTGCGGTTGAGGCACGCATCCCAATACCGTCCGGAGGGAGCGGGTGATCCCGCCACCTCGATCAAGTGGGCGCGATCCACATAAGCATCCGAGCGCGCTCTTTAAAGCATGCGGTTTTGGTTCAAGCTTGTGGCGATTTGGGGCGAAAATGAGGCCCCAAACGGGCGACTGGAGCGACTACGACTACTGGGGAGACTTGGGCGACCACCGCCAAACCGTTGAAAAATCCGAAGTTGTTGAATCGGCAAATTTTTCTTGACAGATTGGCGGAGAGGGAGGGATTCGAACCCCCGATACCCTTTCAGGTATACACGCTTTCGAGGCGCGCGCCTTCAGCCACTCGGCCACCTCTCCGCAGGCAAGCGAATTGCGGGCGCGACGCGCCCTGCTGGTATTTTATCGGGCTTTTGCGGCGGTGCGGTCTTCAATCGGCGCCGCAGGACGCATGCGGCGGCGTGGCGGAGCCTCGGCGCATGGCGAGGAGCAGACCGGCGGCGAGCAGGCAGAGGACGACGAAATCGGCGCCGGCCAGCTGCAAGCGATGCTGGGCGGCGGCGCCGGGCACGAGCGGGATCACGCCGGCGAGAATCGCCGCCGCCCAACACAAGCCGCGGGCTAGAGCGCTTCCCTTCTCCGCCGGACGGGCGACGAGGACGGCGACAGCGACGGCGGGCCACACGAACAGCA
Organism: Terriglobales bacterium; assembly: GCA_050746125.1. Lineage (GTDB taxonomy): Bacteria > Acidobacteriota > Terriglobia > Terriglobales > SCQP01 > JAJPKR01. The sequence continues at coordinate 3,117 of JBOGKX010000142.1, forward strand.
CGAGATCCTTGACGTGGGTAAACGGCGCGAGGATAGCCAAGAGACAAAACGCCGCGCCGACGGTTTCGAGCGCGGCGCCGCGGCGCAGGCTCGCCTTGGCATAGAACAGAAACGCCACATAGGCGGCCAGATCGAGCGGCAGCCAGAGGCGCGTGACCAGGGCCGCGCCGAGGGGCAGGGCGCGCGTCATCACGCCGCGCAGCGACTGGCTGGCGTACCAGATGGTGCCGGCATGGAGGGCCGTTTCGCGCTCCTGCGCCGCCCAGGCATGCAGCAGGGCGAAGTTGCCCGACCATCCGAAGACCAACGCCGGCGCGGCGGTCAAGAGCACGGCGGCAATCACGGCGGCGGCGGCGGCGCGCCAGCGCCGGGCGGCTAGCCAGTAAGGCACGAAGAAAAGCGGCCACACCTTGACGGCTATGCCAAGCCCGAGGAGGGCGCCGGCACAGCGCGGGCGGCGCGGCACGACGAGCAGCGCGGCGACGCAGAGGGCGACGACATAAAACTGTACGTTGCCGTAGCGGAACTCTAGCACCAGGTACGGGGCGAGAAGCAGAAGCGCGGGCAACCATGGCAGAAGGGACGGCTGGGCCGCCCTATTTCTGGACGCCGCTGGCCTTGCTTCCGATTGGGGTCGCGGCTGCGGTCCGGCTTCGTTAAAGGCCGAATTTCCTAGCGGAAATTCCTTGCTGGCGGAATTTCCTGACGGAAATTCCTTTGCCGGCATGGGAGGCCCGTTCCGCTCAGGGCCTCTCCAAGTTGCCGCGAACTGGGCGAGGCGCGGCCATCCGAAGCGGCGGGCAAAGGCGCGCCCGAGGAGCAGGAGCACGGCCACTTTGCCGGCCAGCCAAATTGCGGCGGCCCACGCCAGGGGAAGCAGAGCGAGCGGGAAAAATAGGAGAAGAAAGACGGGCGGGTAGCGATAGTACATCGGCCATCCCAGGCCGCTGTGCGGCCCATAGATGGGCCCGTGCGCGCGCCAGGAATGGACGGTGCGGTAGTAAACGGGAAAGTCAACGCTGCGGCCGCCGATCCGCAAGCCGAGAAACAGCGCGGCGACGACGACAACGACGAACGCCAGCCAGGGCGCAAAGCGGAGAGCTGAGCGATTGTCTTCGGCGCCGGCCATCACGGCGCGACACCTACCGCGCATCCCGCAATGAACTTGGACGCGGGCACGGGGTGGCGCCGCTCAGTCCTCGACGCCGCTCTCGGCACGGCGGCGCTGGAAGAAGGCGCGCAACAGCTCGCCACATTCGGCGGCGCGCACGCCGGCGGTGACGGTGAAGGCGTGGTTTAGGCGCGGATGGGCGGCCAATTCCAGCACGGAGCGAATAGCGCCGGCCTTGGGATCGTCGGCGCCGTACACCAAACGCGCGATGCGCGCCTGCACCATGGCGCCGGCGCACATCACGCAGGGCTCGAGGGTGGCGACCACGATGCAGCCGGGGAGGCGGTGATTGCCGAGACGCCAGGCGGCCTCGCGCAGGGCGACGATTTCGGCGTGGGCGCTGGGATCGACGTCGAGGATCGTGCGGTTATAGCCGCGGCCGAGTAGCGCGCCTTCGGGGGAGAGCACCAAGGCTCCGACCGGAACTTCGCCCGCCAACTCGGCGGCCCGCGCCAGTTCGATAGCTTGGGTCATCCAGTCGGCTTCGGCGCCTTCGCCGGGGCGCCATGCGAAGCCATTGCTCATGCGCGCTCCTTTTCGCGGCGGGGCTGCCGGTTTTCTCGACGCCGCTCCCGACAATCGCGACCGCGGCCCCACGGCTTGCTGGGCGGAATTCCCTGCGGAAATTCCTTGCTGGGCGGAATTCCCCAACGGAAATTCCTTGGCCGGCAACGGAGGCCCACTCCGCACAGGACCCATACAAGGTGCCGCTATAAGAGCATGATGCGCCGGCCGCGAGGCGCCGCGAGCGGAACGGCGGGGGGCGGGCCTGGAAGAAGCTGGCATCAGCCTTCGCGGCGCTTCAGGTAGAGCATGTTTTCCAGGCGATTGACGCCATCGTGCACGGCGAACTGGCGCGGCTCGCCGGCGCCCAAGGGCCGGTCCCAGAGGGTAGCGGCGGCATAGGCGCCATCCACGCGCAGGGCATAGAAGGAGAGGTCGAAGTCCTTGAGGCGGTCGGGAAAGGCGCGGAAGTTGTGGACCACGCGCTCGAGCACCGCGAACACCGCCTCGCGCGGATGCTTGCCCTGGCGCATCAACTCGACGACCGCGTGGCCACCGCAGACGCGGATATTCTCCTCGCCACGGCCGGTCGAGCCGCCGCCGCCGACTTCGCCATCCACGAACAAGCCGGCGCCGATGATGGGCGAGTCGCCAACGCGGCCGGAGATCTTGAAGGCCAAGCCGCTGGTGGTGGTCACGCCGGAGATCTCGCCTTTGGCGTTGACGCCAAGGCAGTTGATGGTGCCGGTGGGAGGAAACATGATGCGGTTGAAGGCGCGCTCGCGCGCGGCCGCGTCGAGGCCGAGGCGGCGGGCTTTGGCGATCACCCGCTTGCGAAAGTCGGGCGAGTCGAGGCCGGGTCCCCAACTGTCGCGCAGGCTACGGGTTTCGCGCCACAGGAGCCAGGTCTTGCGGGCGTGTTCGGTCAAGAGATCCGCTTCCTCGAAGCCGTAGTCCTTGGCGAATTGGGTAGCGCCGGCGCCGACCAGAAAGATCTCGTCGGTGTGGTCCATCACGGCTTTGGCGACAAGGGAGGGGTTCTTGCAGTTTTCGAGCGCGCCGACGGCGCCGCAGCGATTCGAGGGGCCGTGCATCACGCAGCTATCCAGCTGCACCACGCCGAGTTCGTTGGGCAGGCCGCCGTAGCCGACGGTGTCGTCGCTGGGATCGTCTTCGTTGTGGTTCACGCCGGCGATGACGGCATCGAGGGTGTCGGCGCCGGCGGCGAGCTTCTCGTAAGCGGTTTGAGTGGCGCCGTAATGGTAACCGTTGCCGCTGGCCAGCACGATCGGGCGCTTGGCTGGGCCGGCGCTCGCGCGCGGCAAGGAGCGCGGCTCGCGCGCGGGGTTACCGGCTTCGGCGGCCAGCACGGCGGTGCCGCCCACGCCGGCGGCCAGACCGGCAGCGAACTCGCGACGGGAAAGTTTGGACATGAGGACTCGACTCCGCGGGTCGGCAAACAGCGCTTGGCGCTGCCGAACCCAAGGAGCATACCAGGAACGCGTTGCAACGGGCGGCCCGGCGAGGCCCGGCAATTGCCGCGAAACGCGGCGGACTATTGGCGGGACTGGCGGATCGTGAATTCGGTGGCGCCGCCGCGAGAGCGGGCCTCGACGTTGAACTGCAAATTGTGGTCCACGATGGACAGGGTTTGGCGGTCGGAGCTTCGCACCGAAGCGTTGGGATATTGCTGCTGGTAGAACGCGAGCACCTGGGCCGGGGAGTCGTTGGTGCGGAAGCGCAAGACATCGGCATGGAATCCGCCGAAGTCCACGCGCGCGCTCGGCTCGGCCTGGGCTCCTGGGTAAATGGCGATGCCGAGGTCGCGCGCCGCCCGATCCGATGGCTGGCCGGTGCCGACCGTGCCAAAGGGCGTGACGACTTCGGTGCGGCCGTCGGCGGTGCGCACGTGGCGCACGTGACTGGCGAAGTATGCGCCCGCGCCCACGAGGACGACAATGAGGATCAGGATCGCGGCGCCGATAATAATTGCAATCTTAGCGCCGAGGCCCATGCCCTGGCGGGGCGGCGGAACGGCGGGCGCCGCCATCTGGGGACGGGCGGCGGCCGAAACGCCGCCTACGTTGCGGCTGCCGCATTGCGGGCAAAAGGCCGCGCCGGCGGCGATTTCCGTTCCACATTTATTGCAAAAGGGCATGGTCGCTCTACCCCTAGCCGCCAAGCGTAACACTGGTGGGGCCGCCTGGATTCGAACCAGGAACCAACGGATTATGAGTCCGCTGCTCTGACCATTGAGCTACAGCCCCGGGGGCAATTGGACCGGAATTGAGAACTTCGCCTCGCGCGCATTGTCACAAGCGCCGGTGGCGGTTGTGGTGCCGGCACCCGGCCAGTCGTTCGACCGTTCGATGCCGAGTAAGCTCTTGCGTGGTGCGCAAATCCACGCCCGCCATCACCAGCCTACTGGCAAACTTGCGGCCGAGCAATGCTAGGTGAACCCGGGAACCTGGAACTCGGTCGCAGCGATGATCGGAGCTATTGGAAATTAACTTCATGTCGCTGATGGCCCGCTTGATGAATAGCGGCGCGCAAAGGGGCGCAGATTAGGTGCAAAGGGCTGCATGCGAGCCGGAAGTTGAGCTCGCCGAATCAAGGAGTTGCACGTGGACCCCGAATTGCTTTGACAAGAACGATTTCCTTCGCCCGAGGCAGAACCTATGCGCATGCGTTGGATGTATATTTCGCTACTCGTCGTGGCCAGCGCCCTATTCGCGCTGGGCGACGGCATTCCGGTCAATGGCCCGAGCGATCCGCAGGTCAGCATTGGCGGCGGCCGGGATGCGGTGCCGATTACGAGCTTGAATTTCACCTTTTTCACCGACAGCGGCACGACCGGCTATTTCGGCGGCGATTGCTCGCTAGGCACGCTTGACAACAACGTGGCCGTGCCCAATTGCGCGTTCGAGAACGACACCGGCATGACGATTCTCTCCATGTCGTTGGGGATTCCGGAAACGTTGCAAGGGGCGGTGGCCAATGGGCAGGAAGTAGTAAGTTGCCTGACGCAGTTGCAGCTGAACGGCAGCGACACCGCCTTCGACGATTGCTATGTTACGCCTACTGCCGTCGTCTTCGACACGGTCAACGACGACGGCAACGACGCCGACGACCTCGGACTGCTTCCGGGCCAGACATTTCAAATTAGCCTCGACCCCTGGCCGACCAACACCCTGCTCAGCATTACGTCGACGCCGGCGGTACCCGAGCCCCCGACTGGAGAGCTCCTCGCCACGGGCCTATTGCTAGCCGGGGCGGCTTGGAGCTGGCGGCGGCGCGCCGCGGTCATTGCCCGCTAGCGGACGCGACCAGGCGGATAAAGTCAGGACGGCTCTGTAGGGTGCTCAGTTCGGGATCTTGGCGCGCCTCAACGGCGGAATAGCCGCGCGCGAGCGCCTGGCGAAGCGCCGCCATGGCCGCGTTGGGGCGACGATCAAGGGCGTTCACGACGGCCTGGATATAGACCAGGTCCACGGCGGTGGGCGCGATGGCGCGCGCGCGGTGCACGAACAGAGAGGCTTGAGAGTCGTTGCCTTCCTTCGCGTAATAGAGGGCGAGACTGCCCATGGCGTGCGCGTCGCGAGGGTTCACCTGCAACTCTTGGAAGGCCAGGGTGATGGCACGGTCGTAGGTGGCTTTGGCCTGAGAGGTTTGTCCGGTCCAGCGCAGAGCGTCGGCCAAATTGCCTAGATCGAGCTCGGAATGAGGCCGCAACGCCACCGCCTTTTGAAACAGTGGCAGGGATTTGGCGTATTGGTGCAGGTAGAAGTAGGCGACGCCGAGGTTGGAGTAGCCATCGGCGGAGGGGCTGAGGGCCACGGCGCGCTTGAGCGGCGCCAGACTGGCCTGGTACTGGCCTTCGCCCAGCAGGACGGCGCCAGAGTTCAAGTAGCCGAGCGCGTTGTTGGGCGCCAGTTCCGTGACGCGCCGGTATTCGATCAGAGCCTGCGGGTAGCGGCTCAAGCGGAACAGGCAATTCCCCAGCAATAAATAGTTCAGCCAGTAATACGGATTGAGCTGCACGGCTTTCTGATAGGCGTTGACGGCGGCGGCGGATTTATCTTCGGCCAGGTAAGCGGCGCCCAGGGAGCGATAGGCATCGTCGGAGGTAGGTACGAGGCGAAGCGCTTGCAAGAGTTCGGTCACGGCCTGATCGGTCTTGCCAGTGGCGCCCAGCACGCGGCCGCGCGCCAGCAGGACGTCAGGCTGGTTGGGATCGAGCTGCGCCGCGTGATCGGCGGCGGCAGTAGCCTTTTCAGCCCAAAATGCGTCGCGCGTGAGGTCATATTCATTGAGGCTGGCGTCGGCAATGCCAGCGTAGGCCAATCCGAAGCGAGAATCTTTGTTCAGGGCCTGAGTAAAGAGGGCGATGGCGCTCTGGTCGGCGGCGGTAGTACGCTCGGCCCGCAGTGCTTGGCGACCGCGCAAATAGAGGTCGTAGGCGGCGAGATTTTCGGTGGGATGGGCGACGGCTTGCGCCATCTCGGCGGGCGTGGAGCGCAGCTGCAAAGCCGATGCCAGCCCGCCGTAGATCTCGTCTTCGAGGGTGAAGAGGTCTCCCACCGCGCCGTCGAACTCGCGCTCCCAAAGGCGCTGGCCGCTGGCGGCGTTGTCGAGGGTGACGATCACGCGCAAACGATTGCCAGCCGCGGCGACTTTGCCTTGCACGACGAGGTTGGCGCCCAGATCGCGCGCCATCGCCTTCCACGGCTTGGCGACGCCAGACTGCGCGGCCGCGTCGCGCGAGGTCAAGTGCAGATCCGGAAGCTGAAACAAGCGGGCGGAGAGCGAATCGGCGATACCCGTGGCGACATAGCCGGCGCCGGCGGGGCCGAGGAAGTGAAAGGGCAGGACGGCCACGAATTTGCCGCGCGCCAAGGGCGGAATCGAACCGACGGCCGCGGCGGGAGCGGCGGCTGGGGCGCGATGCGACCACCACCAAGCAGCGCCTCCGGCCAGGCAAAGGACGGCGATGGCGGCCACGCTCCCGAGGCGCAGGCGCGAGCCGAGCAGCGTTCCCCAGCGCGGGAACCGCCGGGGCACGGCCGCGGAACCGGCCTCGCCGCCGAGATCCGCAAGCATTTCGCGCGCGGATTGGTAGCGGTCCTCCGGGCGCGGCTCCAAACAGCGCAGCATGACTTGGCGCAGCGACGGCGGCAGATCCGGCTGCGCCAAGCGCGGATCGCGCGGCCGAGCTTTGACGCGCTGGTACATCAACTGGAAGGCCGTTTCGCCATGGAAGGGCGTATCGCCGGTCGCCATCTCGTAGAGGATGATGCCGACGCTGTAGAGATCGCTGCGAGCGTCGGTGGGGCGGCCCTCGACCTGCTCCGGCGACATGTAGCGGGGCGTGCCCAGCAAGGCTCCCGCCTGGGTCATGCCGGCCTGGGTTTCCTGCAAAGATTTGGCGAGGCCGAAATCGGTCACGAAGACGTTGCCGGCCTTGTCGAGCAACAGATTCTGGGGCTTGAGATCGCGGTGCACCACGCCTTGCTCGTGGGCCGCGGCCAGGGCCTCGAGAATCTGGCGGGTCAGGCGCGCCGCCTCGTGCGGCGGCAGCCGGCCCTCGCGGCGCAGGCGGCGCTGCAGGTCCTCGCCATCGATATAGGCCATCGAAATGAACTTGACGCCGCCGGCTTCGCCCAAATCGTGAATCCGCAGGACGTTTTTCTGCGAAATGCGGCTGGCAAGCAGTAGCTCCTGCTTGAAGCGCCGCATCATCTCCTCGTCGGCGGCCAGCGAGGGCTGGATGACCTTGAGGGCGACGGTTCGGTCAAGTTCGCGATCGTAAGCGCGATAGACGCGACCCATGCCGCCCTCGCCCAGGAGAGCCTCGACGCGATAGCGTGGGCCGAAGTCGGCGCCCGCCTCGGGAGGCAGCGCGGACGGCGCCGGCGCGGCGGAAGCGGCCGAAGGCGGCAGAGTGATGCCTGAAGCGGCGACCAAGGTGGCGGTATCGTCGGCGACGAAGTCCGCTACCAGGACTGCCGAGCCGCAACGCGAACAGGCAGACTGCAACTCTTCCGCGACTTGGCCGCACTGAGTACAGTGGCGCAAGACACTTCGCTCCCCCGCTGCGGAGCGGATGTCCGCCGCGCGGCGCAGTTGCGATTATCCTCTAGGCGCTCGAGGCGAGCAACCTGACCGGAGGCTTAGGGCTCGAGGTGGGGCAGCTGTGTAACTTTGCCGTTCTCGGCATCCTGGATGGAAATGCGGTCGGTGGCGAGGGTTTGGCCGGTGAGCTCATTCAACTGCACGCGCGCGATCTGATAGTTCGACAGCGCCGCCACCAAAGTCTGGCGCGCCGCCGTCAGGTTGGTCTCGTCGGTGACGACGGTGGTGATCACGCCCGCACCCAACGCCAGGCGCTTCCGATCGGCCGCCAGCGTCTCTTGATCCAGTTGCATGGCTTGGCGCGCCGCGGCCACCGCCGCCCGGTCCTCCCGCAAGGCGAACTGCGCGTTGCGCACCTCGAGCACGATCTGGTTGATTGCCTGCTGGTATTGGACTTGCGACTGGCGGTACTCCAGTTGGGCGCGGATGGCGTCGGCCTGGGCGGCGCGATTGCGAATGGGAATTTGCAGCGTCAAGCCCACCGCATAGGTCGGGTAGTCGCCGCGCATCAGCGCGTTGAAGTTGCTGCCAAAGCCGGAGGCGCCAGGGCGGAAGTTGGACGGCAGCTGGATGAAGAACGGTAGCGAGGCGGGCGCGGTCGCCACGCCAGCCAGGGCATTGGCGCCATACGAAGCGTTGAGATTGAGCGAAGGCAGGAGCTCGTTGCGGATGGCCTTCATCGAAACTCGCTCGTTCTTGAGGTTGATGCGGGAAATGGCCAACTCCGGCCGGTGCTCCAGCGCTTCATGGATGAGGTCCTGAATCGGCCGCACCGTCTCGTTGGCCGGCACCGAGATCTCGTCGGTGGGCACGACGTTTGCATTCAACAGCACCGGATCGGTCATGTTCTTGGTTACGGCGTTGAGCAGCAGCAGCTTTTGATATTCGTAGTTCGTCTCGGCCGCGGTCAGCGTCTGCTTGTCGTTGGCGACAAGCGATTGCTGCTTCATGACGTCGAGCGGAATCATGGTGCCGATTTGCACCTGGCGCTGATCGTCGGCCAGAATCCGCTGCGCCTCGTCGAGCGATTGGCGTGCCACCGCGGCGGCATCGCGGGCGCTTACCGCATCCCAGTAGATCTCCTCGATCTGGGTCACCGTGGCCTCGACTTGGTGGCGAAAGGCGATGTCGGAGATTTCGCGGTTGTTGCGCGCCAGCACCAGGTTACGCCCGTTGACGCTGGCGCCGAAGCCGAGCAGCAGGGGCTGGCTGAGGGTGACGGTCATGCCCGAGTTCAGGGTAGGGTTGAAGAGCGTGTAGGCGTCGTTGTTGCTCTGCCGCGTGTTGGTGAAGCTGACGTCGAGCTTGGTGCCCGGCGACCAGATTTGGTCATAACTGAAGTTGGCGGTGCCGGTGTGCGCGACCAACTGCGTGGTGCCGGTGATAAAACTTACCGATTGCGGCGTGGTTTGGTCTTGCGCCGAGAGAGATGTGGTGAAGGTGGGATCGAAATTGGGCGCCGGCGGCCCACCCCCCAGCGTGGAGGTCACGATGCCGGCCGCGCCCGCCCCCGCGCCCCCCGGCGAGGGAATCGTTCCGCCCGAGCCAGCGCCGCCGGCGCCCGCCCCGCTGGTGGTAGCGGCGCCGCCGCCGGGCGTGCCGACGACCAAGCCGGTCGAGACGCCATGCGGCGCCTGGCCGGAGCGAGACCGCAGGATATCGGTGTCGGCGATCGGCAAGTTGTAGCGCTGAATGACGATATCGAGGTTGTTTTCGAGCGCCAGGGCGACGGCTTCATCGAGGCTCAGGTTCAGCTGGCCGTCGTGGAGCAGCGCATAGACGCGCTTGCTGTTGCGCAAATCGGCGGGCGGCACGGGCACGGGTTGCTGGCCAAACAGGGTCCCCCACCAGCCGCGTCCGCGGCTGTAGTTGATGCCGGCCGGATTGTAATCAATCTTACTGTTTTGCGCCGAGGCGGCGACGGTAGAAGCGAGGAGAGCGGCGGCGGCCAACAATACGGCGAGCGAGCGAGTGCGCATGAAGAGTAGTGTCCTCTTGTGAATACCGAGAACTGGCCGCAAGGTTTCACGAAATTCCGCGGCAAGGCGGCGGAGACCGCCCTGGACGCCGCTGGCGTTACCGGCTGGCAACTCGCCGGTCACTCCAGCACGATCGTTTTTAGAAATTGCGCCGATTTGCGGACGCCGACCTCGGGCACTGTGGTGGGGTCCTCGTGCTCGATCGAGAGGGTGTAGTCGTAGCCGACATTCTTGAGGGCGGAGACGATGCGCTTCCAATAGAGGGTGTCGTGGCCGTAACCGACGATGGCATAGCTCCAGGAACGATGTAGCACATCGGTATAGGGAGTCAGATCGAGGAAACCGTTGATGGCGTAGTTTTCCGGGTCGAGGACGGCGTCCTTGGCATGGAAGTGAAAGAGCGCGCCCTCCTCGCCGAGTTTCGTGACCACCGCCGGCCCGTCCACGCCTTGGGCGAACATGTTGCTGAGATCGAGGTTGCAGCCGATGTTGTCGCCGACGGCGGCGCGCAGCCTCAGCAGCGTCGCAACGTTGTAAACGGAGTAGCCGGGATCGAACTCCAGGGCTACGCGGCGGCCATGGCGGCGGGCCGCGGCCGCTGCTTGCCGCCAATACGGAATCACTTTCTCCCGCCACTGCCAATCGAGCAAGGCGACGTATTCGGGCCGCTCCAGGCTGGTCACCCAGTTGGGCCGCTGGCCGCCGCGATCGTCGCCAGGACAGCCGCTGAAGCCGACCACGACCGGGACGTCCATCAGCTCGGCCAGGCGCAGCGTCTTCAAATAAACGTCATTGGTGCGGCGAGCGGCGGCGGCATCGGGATCGAGCGGGTTGCCATGGCAACTGAAGGCGCTGATCGCCAGCCCATGCTGGCTGAACTGCTGGCGGTAGGCACGGCGGCGGCCGGCATCGGCGAGGAGGTCGTCCACCGGGCAGTGGGCGGCGCCGGGGTCGTTGCCAGTGCCGATCTCGAGCATTTGCAAGCCGAGCCGCTGCGCGTAGTCGAGCACCCAGCCGAGCGGCTTGTCGTTGAAGGGCCAGGTGAAGAGACCGAGGCGCAGGTGCGAAAGATAGCGTGGGTCGGCCGGCAGCTCGGCGGGCGCGCCGGACGGCTCGGCGCCTGGCTGCACGGCGAGGGCGGCGGCGGGCAGACCGGTAGCGGCGGCGGCGGTAGCGGCGGCGGAGGTGGTCAGGAAACGGCGGCGGTTGTAGGAGTTCATGGCGAAGAGGAGACCATGATAGCGGAGGCGAGCCGCTGTCCAGCGCTGTTTGCTATATTGAAAATCCTCGATGTCCTTTCCCCGCTCCCGCCGCGATTTTTTGCGCCATGCCGGCGCGGCTGGCTTGGCGCTGGCCGGCTGGCGCCGAGCCGAGGGGCTTTGGCTGCCGCCGAAACCGGCGGCCGGGCCCCTTTTCACCGACCTGACTCCGGCCCAGACCGGCATCACTTGGGTGCACGACAACGCGATGTCTCCCGACCACTACCTGCCGGAGAGCATGTGCTCGGGTTGCGCCTTTTTCGATTACGACAACGACGGCTGGATGGATATCTTCCTGGTCAACACCGGGCGGTGCGACTTCTACCATCCCGTCCATGCGCCGCGCAACGCGCTCTATAAGAACAATCGCGACGGAACGTTTACCGATATCACCGAAAAGGCGGGGCTGACGGGGGGTGAAACCTTCGGCGAAGGGGTGGCGGTCGGCGATTACGACGGCGACGGCTGGCCCGACCTCTATGTCACCGCCTACGGCCACAATATCCTTTACCACAACAACGGCGACGGCACCTTCACCGACGTGACGGCCAAGGCGGGGCTGTCCGATCCCAACTGGTCCACGTCGGCGGTATGGTTCGACTACGACAACGACGGGCGGCTGGATTTGTTCGTTTGCTCGTTCGTCGAATACGGCCCGCGCAACCGCGTCAGCTGCGGCGCCAATGCGGTCGGCAAGCACTACTACTGCATTCCGCGCATCTTCCAGCCGCGGGCGAGCAAGCTGTACCACAACAACGGCGACGGAACATTCACCGAAGTGGGCCAGCTGACGGCGATCGGGAAAAATCCCGGCAAGTCGCACGGCGTGGTGGCCACCGACATCAACAACGATGGCTGGATGGACCTATTCGTCTCGAACGACACTTCGCCCAACTTCTTGTTTCTAAACCACGGCGGCGGCCGCTTCGAGGAGATCGGATTCAGCGCCGGCGTCGCCTATAGCGATCAGGGCACGCCGCGCTCGGGCATGGGCGTGGACTCGGCCGACTACGACAATGATGGCTGGATGGACCTCTACGTCGCCAACATCGACCACGAGCGCTTCTCGATTTACCACAACAACCATGACGAGACGTTCACCGATCGCGCGGCGCAGGATGGCGTCGGGCAGGCCACTTTCCTAAGCAGCGGCTGGGGAGTTCGCTTTTTCGACTTCGACAACGACGGGGAGCTGGATCTGATCCAGGCCAACGGTCATCCCGACGACATGATCGAGCAATACGACCGCGGCGTGTATTGGCACGAGAAGCCAATGCTGTTCCAGGGCGATGGCGCCGGCAATTTCCGCAACGTAAGCGCCGAGGCCGGCCCGGTTTTCGCCCAGCGCTGGGGGGCGCGAGGCTTGGCCACCGGCGACTTCAACAACGACGGCGGCGTGGACGTGCTCATCAGCAATAACGGACAGCGGCCGCTGCTGCTGCGCAACGAGGTCGGGCGGAAGCAGCATTGGCTGGGCGTGCTGCTGGTGGGCCAGCATTGCAATCGCGACGCGGTGGGCGCGCGCGTGACCTGGCGCTTCGGGGACCGCACGCGCAGCCGCATGAAAGTAGGCGGCGGCAGTTATCTTTCATCGCACGACCCGCGCCTGGTTCTGGGCGTGGGCGGCGCCGAAGGCATCGACTGGCTGGAGGTGCGCTGGCCACAGCCTTCCGGCCTCGTAGAACGCATCGCTCAGCCACCGCTCGACCGCTACGTCACGATCGTCGAGGGCAAGGGATTGCAGCCCTATCCTTACAAGCCCCGATGACGGGCGGGGGATGGGGCTAGGGGGCGGCGGACAGCGGCTGCCGTTGGGCGCGGATCTCGCCATTCTCGACGGCGGCGACGAAGGCTTCCACCACCGCCGGCGAATAGCGAACGCCGGAGGCTCCGGTGATGATGGCGACTACCTTGTCGATGTCGTGCGCCGCTTGATAGGGGCGTTCCGTGGTCATGGCATCGAAGGTATCGGCCACCGAAATGATCTTGGCCACCAGGGGAATCTGTTCGTCGCGCAGGCCATAGGGATAGCCGCTGCCATTGACCGCCTCGTGGTGCAGCTCGATGCCGGGGATGGCTTCGTGCAACTGTTCGACCTGGCGGACGATATTGGCGCCCTTGATGGTGTGCTGCTTCATCACCGAGAATTCCTCGCTGGACAGCGCGCCGGGCTTTTTGAGAATGCGATCGTCGATGCCGATCTTGCCCACGTCATGCAGCTGGGCGGCGATGCGCACGATTTCGATCTCCTCCTCGGACAGGTTGAGGCGGCGGGCAATCGAGACCGAGTAGCGCGTGACGCGGTCGGAATGGCCGCGGGTATACGGGTCTTTCATATCCACCGCCTGGGCCAGCAGGCGAATGGAGCCGAGGAATAGTTCGCGGTTTTTGGCGGCGGCGATCTTGAGATCGTTGACGTAACGCTCGATCTCATCCGCCATCTGGTTGAAGTTGCGGGCCAGATCGCCGATTTCGGTGCGGCTTTTCACCGCCACGCGGCCGACCAGTTCCCGCCGCGCCAAGGCTTGTGCCTGATCGCGCAGCAAGCGCAAGGGCTGGGTAAGGCGGCTAGAGAACAGCACGCCCAACTCGACGCTGATGATCAAGATCGCCAGCATCAGGAAGTAGCCTTCGTGCTCCAACTGCTGTGCCGCGGCAAAGGCTAGGCTTTCCGGGCGCTGCACCACGACGGCCCAGCGGAGGTCGGGAATGGCGGAATAGGTCGCCAGCATGGCCACGGGCCCATTGGGGCTGGCTTCGCTGTAGGAAGTGGTCTCGGAGGCCAGCGGCTTGCCATGCCACGAAAGTAGGCGGCGCACGATCTCCAAATGGCTGAGATCCTGGCCGAGGATGGCGGAAGAATGGCCATCCTTGCCACCAGCCGCGATTAGCTTGCCGCGCTCATCGACGATATAGGATTCCAAGCCGGTTCCGGCCATCTCGTCGAGGCGCTGCTGTACCGGCGCGAAGCTTTCGACTTCCAGGATCACGCCGATCACGTTTCCAGCCGAGAGCAGCGGCGCGCTGCGCAGCATCACGGGCATCTTGCGTTCGCGAAAGGCGGTCTCGACCGGGACGTACGTGTTCTGGCCGGTACGGGAAACGAGATAGGCGCGTTCCATGGCCCGGCTGAGGAAGGGATCGACGGCGGGCAGCCGCGAGGCGGTCACGCCTTGGGTTTGGTTATTGATGATCGAGACGTAGAGCAGGCCGGGCGCCGATGTCAGGGCCTGGTGCAAGAGGCCGCGTACCTCAGGTATATCCACGCGATCACCGCTCAAATCGCCATTGGCCAGGACCACCACGGCGGAGGCCAAGTGTTGCAAGGCGATACCGCCCAGACGGTGGTAGAGGCCGACCTCGTCGGCAAGGGAGCGGGTGGTCGCGGTTTGAAACTCGCGCTCCTTGGTGCGCAAGGCGTCACGATTCAGCGAAATTACCCGCGTGCCATAGAAGAACAGCGGAGCCACGCCGACCAAAATCAGCGTAAGGACAATCAGGTACGAAAGCTTGAGGCGCGGGCGCACGAATTGCTCGTCCACCAATTTGCGGGAGCTGCCCGAGGGGATGCGGCGATCATAAGGGCTGGGCGAGGGTGGAGACAACTGTTTCGTAGGGATAGGTGACGGGAAAGACAATGGGCGGGGGATCGCGGCGCGGCGCCGCGGCTCAGAGGCAGAGAATCAACAGTGCCAACATCGTCGCCAGCCATAGCGGACACAGCCAGCGAAAAAGGGCAACGCAGCGATTGATGTTGACTTGCTTGATGCGATAGATGTTCGAGGTCTCCATCATGGAATTGGAGTAGTCATGGAGAAATTCCTCGGGAGTCGCGGTGGCCAGGCGGCGCCAGTAGAGGTCCTCGTCCTGCCGATACTCGCGCAGCAGGCGCAGCGGGAAGAGCAAGCCTGGGGAGCGGCTATCGCGGCGCAGCACCTGGGCGCGGGCGGCATAGACTTGCGTCGCCTCATAGATCACGGCGAAAGCCAGCAACAGGTAAACCAGCGACAAACCGCCGACGCCCAGCCGCAGCGCCCGGCCGCCGGCGGCATGCAGGCCGGTGCCGAAGGCGCGCGATGCCAGCGTGCCGACGGCGGCGGTCAATATGCCGATGGCCGCAAGCAGAAAGCCAGCCTTTTCGTCCATGAAGCGAATCAACTCTTGCGTGTTCTGCAAGCAGGCTTGCGCGAACTCCAGGCGCAACTCCACGGCCGCCGCGGGGTCGAGGCTCGGTACGCCGGCATGCGGAGACGGGGTCGGAGTAGACACGAATCTGGCCCATGCTACCAGTTCGCAATGGACTAGTTGCGGATCGCCTTGAGTTGTTGCCGCACCAGCCGCAGATCGTCGGCCAACTGCGACATCACGGATCCGTCGGCGCCGAAGCGAACCTGCTGATAGTGCCGCACGAAGCGCTCGAGGCCATCTTGGGCGCTCGCCCGCAGGCGCGCCGGAAGGCTGGCGAGAAGTTCCTCGGCGGTCTGCTCTTGCCCACGGCGGCTGCCATGGCGGCGCAGCTGACGCTGCAGGCGGCGGTAGTAGCGGGTGGCCTCGGAGGCCAGCGCCGCCGGCCGCCGCGCCAGCACGATGGGGTTGCGCCAGGGTCCGCCCCAGACGGCGGCAAAACCGGCAAGGAGGACCAGCAACACCAACAGCCCGACCCGCCAAGCACCCTCCCCAGCGCGCACCGCCGCCCACATGGCGGCCAGGGCGGCCAGCGTGCGGCCGGTTCCGGCGCTGAGCAGGCCGGCCCAGGACTGCGCCCGATCGCTCACCTCGCGCCGCACCGAGCGCGCCAGGCTCAATTGGTGGAAGAAATCGTAATTGATGACCCATTCCTGCCAAAAGCTCTGCAGGGCATCCCAATACATTTGCGCCCGGGTCCAGGGCGCAGCCGCGCCGGCGGGATCGCCGGCCGTGCCGTCGAAGGGCAGCCAGAGGCCGCCGCCACCCGGAGCGGGAAAGTACGCTTCCACCCAGGAGTGCGCGTCGCGGCCGCGCAGGACGTATTCGCCCGAGAAATCGTTGTATTCCCCGCCCATGAAGCCGTTGACGACCCGTGTCGGGATGCCCAGCGTCCGGCCCAGCACGGCGAGCGCGGAGGCGAAGTATTCGCAATGGCCGGCGCGCACGCGAAACAAGAAGTCGGATAGCGGCGCGGCGCTGCCAATGCGCAGGTTGAGGGTGTAGCGATAGTGGGTGCGCAGATATGCTTCCAGCGCGCGCATCTGGGCGATGGGCGCGGTGCGGCGGCCGACAATGGAGCGGGCCAAAGCGGGAATGCGGGGATCCAGATGCGATGGCAGTTCGAGATCCTCGCCGGCGAGGAGGGGCGGATAGTGGTGCCCAGCATGCATGAGCTCTTGATCGGAGGGCTGGCCCAAGTCGGAGAGCGCGGAATACACCAGTCCGCCGTAACCGCGGCCCAGCGGATTCAGGGTGCCAGTAGCGTCCAGGCCGATATTGGGCATGCGGGTGGAAAGCTCGTGCAACCGCGGCGCCACGAACAAGACATCGGCGCCCACCGGCTCCAGCGAAACGGTGTAGCGAAGAAAGCGGTGGGGGTAAGCCCAACTGACCCTCGGGACCGCGAGCGGTAGCCGCCCGAACCGCGTCGGCATCACCAAGGCGCGGTGCGGATCGTACCAGCGCCAGCCATCGAACTCGGTCAAAACGCGGCCCTGCAGCCGCCAAAAGATGCCTCCCGGCAGGCTCGGTGGCAGACTCGCATCGACGCGAATGTGCAGCACGGGCACGTTGCTGCGCTGCAAGTCACCAATCTCGCCGAGGCGCACATCGTCGCTGAAGCCGCTCAAGCGGCGAACGCCGGGATTGGGGTTCCAATAACCGAAGGCAAAGCGCGGCAGCACAAAGAACAACCCGGCGGCGCACAGAGCCACGCAAGCCGCCGCCGCCACGGAAACGGAAAACAGCGCCCGCCGCAGGCTCGGCGATGCGCCGAGACGCTTTCCACCCGTCGCGGCGGCGCGGACCGGCGCCGCGCTCTCGGCGCGAAAGACCTCGTAAGAGATCACCGTGGCCACGGTGAGCACCAGGAAAACGGTGAAATAGGCCAAAAAGGCCGAGCCGACGGTCAAGGTGGCCGCCGCCAGTACCTCCAGGAACGCCAGCACGCAAAGATAGGCGAAGTCGCGCGGGCGCGAGGCCGAGAAAAGCTTGACCACGGCGACGAGCAGAACCAGATGGACGGTGGCCGGTAAGAAGCCGCGGGAAACGACGTATACGTCAATGGGATAAAAGATGAGATAAAAAACGCTGACGACGTTCGAAAAGGAATTGGAAAGGCGCGGCCGAATCCCCAGCCAAAGCAGCACCGCTCGCAAAGCCAACACGACCACGCCGATCGCCACGATTGGCAGGCTGAGGCGGCCGGTGCCAGCCAACGTCAAAAAGCCGGCGGCCAGCAACAAAAGCAGCAAGGACTCAAAATACGGGCGTACACTACCAGGCTCGCGCGCCGTTTCCGCCGCGGGGGACGCCAGGGCGGGCATCTTCCCGCTGCGACGGTACTTCATGGCGGCAGTCTAACATTGCTCCGCCGGGGGTTACCGCGGACCGGCGCGGATGGGCCTGGCCCGGGGTTCAGCTGGCGACGAGTTTGGCGGCGAGAGGAAAAGTCGATGAGCGACGAGACGCTCTTTTGGATCTTTCACAATGTTCACGAGGAGGAGACCGAGGCCTTTCTCACCGTGCTACCGCCCTTGGCCGCGGCGCACGAGGCGCAACTGCGCTGGGCGCGCGCGGCGGGCTCGGGGCTGGTGATCCGCGCCGACTTCGCCACGGAGGACGCGGCGCGCGAGTTTTGGCTCGATCTACACGAGCGCGCCATCGAGCAAAACTTGGCGATGGAATTGACCGCGTGCGACGCGGCGGAGTGGCGGGACTGGGAGAGCGGCCCCGGCGTCGCGACGGATTCCGCAACGGCGGAGGGCGCGGCCGAGATCCTGGCGGCTGCCGGCGCGCCGGCCGGCCCGGCCACCGGAATCGCGCACTATCGCCCGGAGATTCCATCCGAAACGCTTTACGACTTGCTGCGGCAGGGAGATCCGGAACTCGAGGGCAAGCTGGACGGAGCCATCGCCACCATCGAAGAGGCCGGACTGCCGGTCATCAATTTACTGAGCTATCTCGATCTGCCGCTGTTTCGCGAATACGCCGAAGCGCACGCTGACGAGCGCGAGCAAAACTTGTTTCTGCACATGCTCCACACCTGGGCATGCTACCGGCACTACGGCGCGGTCCATGCCACCATCTCGCCGGCGCTGGCGGAAACGCTAGCCGACCCGCGCTACCTGCGGATCAACACCACTACATTTCGATCTCCGGCCCCGGCTCTGTGCCTGCAACTTCCGCCCTGGGGACAGCAACTTCGCGGCGCCATCGGGCGGATGGCGACGCCGATGCAATGGGTCAAGGAGGTCTATATTACGCACTGCGAGCCGCCCACGCCCGCCGACGATCGTGAGCTGACGCTGATGATCGTGACCCACGACGAGCGCGGCCAATTCGGCTTCGTTCCCTTGGAACTGCCGCTTTCGCTGCCAGCAGTGGACCAGTCGCTCGAGGCTTTTTTCGCGCCCAGCCTCGAGGACGAGCAGTTCGGCGCCAACACCCAAGACTTGCGCCGGATCGCGCTCATTGCCGCCGCGTATTGCCTGTACGCCACGGCACGCGACCCGACTCGCTACCTTCCCTCCGCGCCCGGCTAGGGCTACCTGTTCGCGCGGCCAGGAATCACGCGCGCCACGCCGATTCGAGGCTTGAGGTGAATACCGGATGGCAATTCTCGATGAGCGACGGCAGAGTAGAAGACCGAGCGCCGCCAGTGCGGCCTCAAGCGGGTTGCTTTGCTGCTTCGTCCCGGCATACTGCGCGCCGCCTTGCCGGCGCTTGCCTGCTTCGTGCTCGGCTTCGCCGCGCCGCGGTGGTGCCCTGCCTCTCCGCCAACCTGCCCCGCCGACCAGGCCGCGACCGCGCCCTGTTTAGCCGCCTTGATGGCGCGCGCCCAGCCTTACTTGTGGCAGGGCACGCCCATGGCCGCCGCCGCCCAGGCCGCGGCCGTGTCCCTGCGAGTGCCGAGCGGCGGCGACGCAGTCGAGCTCTATCACTTGCGGTACGAGGAGGTAGACGAGAACGGCCTTTCAAGCCAGGTAATCCAGCGAGTTTTCTACTTGCCCACGGCGCTCGGCGCGCAGGTCTTCGACGGTGACGACTTCTGGTACGACTCGTCGCGCTGGTCGTTTCACCTGTGGCAAGGCACCGTTCGCCACGCCAACGGAGAAGCGGGCGGCGGGATGCAGGATGCTGGCGACGACGATCCGCATGGCTTGGGTAACCGCGCTCGCGGCTTGTCGCTGCCTCCGTTACGGGCCGGCGATCTGATCGAGGTCACGTACGTGCTGACGCCGGTGGCGCCGGACTCGTGGCGGGCTCTGGGCGGTGGCTACCTCGGCGACTTGTTCGCGTTTCGAGGAGCGTACCCGGCCGCGCGGGTCACCTACGTGCTGCGCTCGCGCCAAGCGATCGCCGTCGACGGCGTGGGATTGGCCCCGGCGCAAGAAGCCATCCAGGGCGGCTGGCGTAGCTGGATTTGGACCGCCGGACCGCTTGCCGCGTATTGGCCCGACAACAACGGCCCCTCGATCACCGACGCATCGCCCTACGTACAGACGGGGAGCTTTCACGATTGGGGCGGACTGGCGACGTGGTACCGCGAGCGGCTCGACGTCCGCGCCGATATCACTCCCGATTTCCGCGCCCGCTTGTTGCACCTAGTGCCGCCGCAGGCCACGGCCCTCGGCACGGTGCGCGCAATTTGGGCCTACCTGTCGCCCCGCCTCGAGTACGAAGGCGCCGAGACCGGCGTGCACGGATTTTTGCCCGCGCCACCCGAGGAGGTCTTCCGCAACCACGAGGGCGATTGCAAGGATGGCGCTCTGCTGGTGGCCACCTGGCTGCGCGCCGAAGGCATTCCGGCTCACCTGGCTCTGGTTCGCACGTGGAAAATGGGGCAAGTCAGCAATGGAGCCGCCACGATCGCCGCCTTCGACCATGCCATCGTGTACGTGCCGGGATTGCAATTGTGGATCGACACCACCGCTCCCAACCTAGCGATCGGGGAACTGCCCTCCAGCGACCAAGGCGGCTTGGCGCTGGTGGTGGCGCGAGGAGAAAACCGGTTGCAACGCATCCCGATTGCCGCAGCCGCCGCGAACGCCACCTGGCGTGACGTGCGGCTGAGCCCGCATGGAGACGCGGAATGGACGATGACGGCCACGATCGTGGCGACGGGATCGGAGGCGGAAAGCTGGCGGCGACGCCTTTATGCCGACCGCGGGCAAGCCTTGGCGCGCTGGCTGAAGGGCTATTATCCCGCGGCTCGCTTGCTCGGCGCGCACGTTAAAGTCGGGACGGGCTCCGTGCGCATCGCGTTTCACGCCGTGGTGCAACGGCAGGCGTTTGCGCGCGACGTCACGCCCTTTCCCGATCGCTACACCAGCCTCTTGGCGTCCGAGGCCAAACGGCACGACGATAAGCGGATCCCGGCTCGCTGGCAAATCACGGACCGCTGGAGCATGCCCGTAGGCCAATGCCCGAGTGCAACGACCGCGCCGCCGCCCTTGGGGCTTAGAAGCCCATTTGGCGCGCTATCGGTCGAGCGCACGTGCGCCGAGGGCGTCCTCACCACCACTACCCGGCTGACACAGGCAGCCACCGAGATCGCGGCCGCCGACTACGGACGCTTTCGGGGCTTCTGGCGGGCCGTGGACGCCCGCCTGCATCCGAGTTACACCGGGCCGGCCATGGTGGCGCGCGGCACGACCGCAGCCGCCGCGGCCGCGGTAACCTCGGAATCGAAATAACGACCGGCCGCGACGCGCGGCTGGCTGGCGTGCGGTTAGCGAAAGGCCGCAGGGGTCGCGAACTCGCCGACCGGCAGCCAAATCGCCGCACTCTCGAAACTGGGATTGCGTACGATGTGGGGAATCACCACGACCAGCAGGTCCTGGTGTTCCCGTCGGGTCGAGTGGTTGGAAAGCGCGGGCCCTAGCAACGGAATCGAGCCCAGCACCGGCGCAGCCGTCTTAGTCTCGGAAAACATTTCCGTGCGCAGCCCGGCAATGACGGCTGGTTCGCCATCGTGCAATTGCAGCATGGTTTGCAGCGTTCGATCCGCCAAAATCGGAATGCCGTTCGCGCTCTGACCGGCCAGAGCGCGCTCCTGCGCCTTGATCTTCACGCTCACCGCGCCCTTGGCATCGAGGTACGGCGTCAGCGTCAAATCCAGGCCCAGATCCTGGTAGGAAATGGAGGGAAATGGCTGCGCAAAGCTGCCGTTGGAAATTACTTTTTGGATGGCCGAATTCAGCAAAATCGGCGAGAAGATCGTGTTGGCGATGGGAAAGCGCTCGCCGATCTTGAGCGTCGCCTCCTGGCCGGCGCTGGCGCCCAGCCAGCTCTGCTCCATTTCACGGCTGCTCGCTTCGGTCAAGCTCAGGTTCAGCGTGGCGGAGGGAATGGTGAGCGCCATGGCGGTCAACCCGCCGCCGAAAATCGCGAATGACGAGCTCAGTAGCGGCGAAAGCTGGGATTGCAACTGCGCCAATTGCTGCGCGAGCGCTCCCGCGCCCAACAGACCATTGAGCCCGCCCTGCGAAAATAGCTCGTTGATGAGCTGCTGCTCGCTCGCGCTTTGGCCTAGCTGCGCCAGGATCGGCCCCAGCGCTACCGCTTGCAGCTGGTAAGGCAGGCTCAGTCCCAACTGCCGTTCAAAGGTATCGCTCGCCGCCAGGATGCGCACCTCGAAGACCACCTGGCCAGGCGGGGACGCCAAATCGAGCAACAGCTTTTCAGCCGCATCCAGTTTCTCCGGCCGGGCACGCACCGTCAGGGCGTTCCGGGCCAGATCGATCCCCACGCTATGGGGCGAAAGCATCACCCGCAGCAATTGCGCCATTGCGGCCGCGTCATTGGGAGTAGCCGAGCCGGGCAAGTAAAAGGTGCGCTCGGCGAGGGGCTCGAAGTCTCGAGCCTGGCTGGCGAGGCCGACGTAGATGGTGCGGGGGTCGAGGGCGGTCCAGCTCACGCCCAACAAGTTGCGCAGCACGCCCATGGACTGTGCGAACGTAGCCTGCCCGATGGCGAACTCGACCGGGCGATCGCGCACGGCGTTTTGCACGTAGGCGCGCAAGCCATAGGCAGCGGCGACGGTAGCGATCAGGGTGCGGGATTGGCCGCGAAAGGTGATGTCGTGGCGGCGGTGGTCGAAGTCGAGCGCGACGGGCGGCGCGGCGCGGGCCACGCGTAGAGCGATGGCGTCCGGCGGCGTGGAAGCAGTGGGCCCCAGCGCCGCGGCCAGATCGCGACGCGCTTGCTGGTTCGAGCCATCCAAGTCCAGCGCAGAGCGAAATTCCACGGCCGCCGACGCGATCGCGCCGCGGGCGCGATCGTCCTCGCCACGGCGAAGGTGCCGCAGAATGGCTTCTTGGCGCATGGCCGCGGCGGCATTGTCGAGCACGATCTGGCGCGGATGAGCTTTGACTTGCGCTTCCGCCAGGAGCACGGCGGCGTCGAAATCGCCCCGCCGCTCGGCCTGCAAGGCCGGCCGCAAAAGGCGCAGCACCGTCTTTCCGCTCATTGGGGCGGGCGGGTGGGGCGGCGCAGTCGCGGCGCAAACCCAGGCCGGTGCCCAAGCTAGCCACCCCCAGGCCGCGATGAAACGCCAGCGCATGCCTTTTCATTGTAGCGGCCCAGCAACTCGCACCGCAGGTCGTTCTCGGGGACAGGTATGCGCGCCGCTACCGAAGGCGCGGCGAGAGTCGTCGCGCAGCGTCGTTTTCGGATAGCCGGGCTTGCTTGGCCGCGCGGCTGGTTCCCGCTGCACTATCCTTAACTCTCCAAGCCGGGCATGCCAAGTTCCCCTCGCCAGCCCCTCAGCGCGCCTACCCAGGTGAGCACGCGCGCCCGCGCGTCCACCGAGGTCCGCGGCGATTTGCGCCTGGACACGCCCTTGCAATTTCTCCCTGGCGTCGGACCCAAGCTGGCACAAGAATTCGCCCGGCGCGGCCTTGCGACGATAGAGGACCTGCTCTACTACTTGCCTTTCCGCTATGAGGACCGCAGCCACCTTCGCCCGATCGCCGCACTCGAGCCAGGCGAAACGGCCACGGTCCTCGCCGAGGTGCGCGCGGTGCGCTTCGTGCGCACGCGGCAGGGGGTAAGCTTGCTGCGCCTGGCGGCGGCCGATGGGACCGGCACTCTCGATTGTCTTTGGTTTCATGCCGATTACCTCAAGGATCGCTTTCATCCAGGACAGCGCCTCGCCCTCTATGGACGAGTCGAAATGGAGGGAGGAAAGCGTGAGTATCGCCAGCCGGAATTCGCGGTGTTGGAGGGCGCGGGCATCGACTCGCTGAAGCTGGGCCGCATCGTGCCCATTTATCAGGCCATCGGTCCGCTGACTTCCGGACGGCTGCGCTGGCTGGTTTCCCGAGCCCTGGAACGCTTGCCGCGGCAGCTTCCGGAAGTATTGCCGGAATCGATTCGCGCCCAGTTCGACTTGCCGGAGCGGCGGCAGGCTTTCGACCAGGTGCACTTCCCTGCCGACGACACCTCGCTGCTCTTGTTGGCGGCGGCGCGCACCCCTGGCCATCTGCGCCTGATCCTCGAGGAGCTGTTCTTCCTGCAATACGGAATCGAGCTCAAGCGCCGCCGGGCTCTGCAACAGACCGCTCCGCGCCTGGAGGTCACGACGGCGGTGCGCGAGCGGCTGAAGGAGATGCTCGCCTTCCACCCCACCGCCGACCAGAAGCGCGCGCTCAAGGAAATCGCCGACGACATGGCCAGCGGACATCCGATGCGCCGCCTGCTGGAAGGCGACGTCGGCTGCGGCAAGACCATCGTCAGCCTGCAAGCGGCCGTGATCGCCATGGAGAATGGCTACCAGGTGGCGCTGATGGCGCCCACGCAAATCCTCGCCGCGCAGCACTACTACTCGGCGCGGGAGCGGCTGGGCGCCGCCGCGGCGGCGGCCCTGGGCGAGCCGGCGGCGCGCTATCGCATCCAATTGGTAACGGCGGCAACGCGGGGCAAGCGCGGCCGGCAGCAAAAAGCGCTGGCGACCGGCGCTCCGCAGCTGGTGATCGGAACGCAAGCGCTGCTCGAGGGCCAATTCCAGTTTTCCCGCCTAGGCTTGATCATCGTGGACGAGCAACATCGTTTCGGGGTCATGCAGCGCTTCGACCTGATGCGCAAGGCCGAGCTGACGGCGCACGTGCTGGTGATGACGGCGACGCCCATTCCCCGCACCTTGGCGCTGGCCCTCTACGGCGACTTGAACGCCAGCGTCATCCGCGAAATGCCCCCCGGCCGCCCGCCGGTAATCACTCGCTGCGTGCCTCCGGAGAAGCAAGCAGCGATGCTGGAGTTCGTGCGCGGGCATCTCGAGCAGGGCCGGCAGGCCTTTTTTGTCTATCCCGCCATCGACGAGAATCCCCGCCTCGACCTGAAGCCGGCGCTGCGCATGCACGCGCAGCTGCGCGAGGTGTACACGGAGTTCAACGTTGGCCTGCTGCACGGCCGCATGAAGGAAGCGGAAAAAGACGCCATCATGCGCGCCTTCCAGCACAATCGGATTCAAGTGCTAGTGGCCACTTCCGTGATCGAGGTCGGTTTGGACGTTCCGAACGCGTCCATTATGGTGATCGAGGACGCGGAGCGCTTCGGCTTGGCGCAGCTGCACCAAATGCGCGGGCGCGTTGGCCGCCCGCGGGCGCGCGCGCGGGGTGGCAAGGCCTATTGCTTCCTAGTGCCCGGCGAGGACCTGACAGAAATGGCGAAGCGGCGGCTCGAGGCCCTCACCTCCGCCCACGACGGCTTCGCGCTCGCCGAGTTGGACCTTAAGCTGCGCGGACCGGGCGAATTTTTCGGCACCAAGCAAAGCGGGCTGCCCGAGCTGGAGGTGGCGGACCCGCTGCGCGATCAAGAGCTGATGAGCGCCGTCCGCGCCGCCGCGCGCCAGTTTCTCGACTCGGCGCCGCGCGAGGAGCAACGCACCCTGGTGCAGCATATTCAGCAGCGATGGCAGAGAAAATACGGCCTGATCGAGGTAGGCTAGCGGGCACGGCAACGCGGCAGGGCCGACCTATTTCTGGACGCCTCTCCCGTTGGTCCCCACCCCAGCGCCGTTGCGGCGCTGGGGGCCCCGGTTCGCGGCTGCGGCCCGGCTTCGACGGCCGACAACGCAAGCCCGCTCCGCTCGCGGCCTGGGCAGGTTGCCGCGAGAAGCGCATCCAAGCAACGGAATGAGAATCTTCACCGAGCGCGAGGTAGAGGAACTGCTGCCGATGAGCGAAGCGCTGGCGGCGGTAGAGGCCAGCCTGGCGGCGCAAGCGAGCGGGCGGGCGCTGAACCACTCTCGACGCCGCCTGGGAGCGCCACACGGCGCCTTGTTGCACGCCATGGAAGCCGTGGTCGAGATCGAGGGCCGCTGGTATTTGGCATACAAGATGTACAGCACCAGCCGCCAGGGCGCGAATTTCGTAGTCGGCCTCTACGATGGAGAAAGCGGCGAACCGCTGGCCCAATTCGAGGCCAACCGCCTGGGCCAGCGCCGCACGGGCGCCGCCTCCGGCCTGGCCACACGCTTGCTCGCGCCCGCCGACGCGGCCACCGCCGGCTTGATCGGGGCCGGCTGGCAGGCCGAAAGCCAGTTGGAGGCGCTGTGCGCGGTGAGGCCCTTGCGGCGGGTCCGGGTTTTCAGCCGTGCGCCCGAGCGCCGCGAACGCTTTGCGCGGCAGATGAGCGAGCGCCTGGGCCTGGACGTGCGGCCGGCCGCGAGCGCCGCCGAGGCGGTCGCGGAGGCGGCGATCGTGGTCACCGCCACGACCGCGCGCGAGCCGGTGCTGCCGGAGGCGGCGCTGGCGCCCGGCGTTCACATCAACGCCATCGGCTCGAACAGCCCACAGCGGCGCGAATTGGAGGCGGCCACGGTACAAGGCAGCTCACGCATCGTCGTCGATTCCCTAATGCAATGCCTGGAGGAAGCCGGCGACCTGCTGCAATGCATGGGCAGAGACGGCGATTGGAACCACGTCGAGGAGCTGGCGGCGGCACTGGTGGGGCAACGCGCGCGGCAATCGGCGGCCGAGCGCACGCTGTTCAAATCCACCGGCCTGGCAATCTGGGACGCAGCCTGCGCCGCCTGGATTTGGCGGCGCGCCGCCTAGATGGCGACCTCGCGCAAGGCGCTCACCACCTGAATCACCTGCTCGGCGGCGCGATCGATCTCCTCCGCGGAGGTGAAGCGTCCCAAGCCGAAGCGCAGCGTCGACTGGGCGAGCTCCGCGGGCACGCCCAAGGCCTGCAGCACGTAGGAAGGTCCGGCGTCGCCGGAGCGGCAAGCCGAACTGGAAGAGACGGCCAGATCCTGCAGGCCCATCATCAAGGCGTCGCCATCCACGGCTTCGAAAGATACGTTGAGGTTGTGCGGCAGCCGATGCTGCCAGCTGCCGTTGATCCGCACACCCGGAAGCGCCTCGACCAGGCGACTCCGCAAGCGGTCGCGCAGCTGTGCCAGCCGCTGGGCCTCGCCCGCCAGCTCCTGCCCGGCCAGCATTGCCGCCTCTCCCAAGCCCACGATGCCGGGCACATTTAGGGTGCCGGAGCGCAAGCCGCGCTCCTGTCCGCCGCCCTCCATCTGCGGGGCCAGGTCGGTCGGGCCCTCGCGCCGTACGTAGAGGGCGCCAATGCCCTTGGGACCGTACATTTTGTGTCCGGAAATTGAGAGCAAATCCACTTGCCAAGCGCGCACGTCCACGGGAATCTTGCCCACCGCTTGCGCGGCATCGGTGTGCAGCGGCACGCCGTGCTCCCGCGCCAAGCGCCCAAGCGCCGGCATGTCTTGCAGCACGCCGATTTCGTTATTGGCGGCCATCACGCTGATCAGCAACGTGTCGGAGGTGAGCGCCTGAGCGACGCGGTCGAGATTCAGCCGCCCCTCGCCATCCACCGGCAAATAGGTCACGCGAAAGCCTTCGCGCTCGAGCGCACGGCAGGGATCGAGCACGGCGTGATGTTCCGTCGCGACCGTGACCACGTGCGCCCCGCGGGCGGACCGGGAGCGGGCCAAGCCCTTGATCGCGAGGTTGTTGCTTTCGGTGGCGCCGCTGGTAAAAACGATTTCCTCGGGCCGTGCGCCGATCAGTTTGGCGACGTGGCCGCGCGCGTGCGCCACCGCCGCCTCCGCTTGCCAGCCGAAGGCGTGGCGGCTGTGCGGGTTGCCGAAGTGGGTCGTGAAATAGGGCGCCATGGCCGCGAACACGCGGCGGTCCACCGGCGTAGTGGCGTGATAGTCGAGGTAAATCGGCGAAGTCGGCAAGCGAGATCCAGTCGGGGATACAGCCCTCATTCTAGCGGCTCCGTTCCCGCCCGCAAACCATGGCCGCCAGCTTAGGTTGGCGGGGCAGCGCGCAGCAGCTCCTGATCGGGATCGAATTGCACCGAGTCCACCGCGCCGCGCACCGGAATGCCGAGAATCGTGTCGCTGTTGCGCACGGCGATGTATTGCCAGTAGCGGCGGCCGCCAGAGACGATCAGGATCGGGGCGCGAAATTGGTACGCCGGCGCCGGCTGGCGGACGCTGACGCGGATGGTCTGACCACTGCGCGGCAGCCGCACCGTGCGCCACTCGAAATCGATGCGCGGCAGCCCCGGCCGGCCCAGCCATTGCCGCCAGAACCAGGTCAGATCCTGGCCGCCGAGGCGTGAAGCCAAGCGCTCGAACTCCGCCTGGGCAGCCGCGGGCGAGGCTGGTGGCACTCCCGCCCATGCGCGCAGCAAGCGGGCAAAGTTGTCGTCGCCGATTTCGAGTCGCAGGGCATTCAGGACCAGCCCCGCGCGCGCCGCCCGGGCCAGTTCGTCGTCTGAGTGGTTGCCGGCTCCCTGCCCCACTTCCCGAGCCGCGGCTTGCAGGCGCGGCAACCAGGCGCGGCGCGCTCCCTCGCCTTCCTGCGCGGCCAGCACGCGTAGCGCGCTAACCGTTTGCAGCCCGGCTTCGAGCCAACCCGGCATGCCCGGCCGGCCCCACCACCAATCGGCGATCCCACGCAAGAGGGCGACTCGAACCGCAGGGTCGGGCGCGGTGTCCACCGGGACGATCGCCAAATTTCCGGTGACCAAGGCCGATTCCAAATCGGCGGCGACCACTAGGTTCAATTCCCGATGGTGGCGTGGTGATGGCCCCAAGCTTCTTTCCACAGTGGCGGCGGCGTCGATCAAACGCATCGCCACCGACCGCAAGGAGGCCGGATCCGCGGCATAGGCGCTTATCGTCAGACCCGGCGCAGCGAAATCGCGCTCGGCCATCGGCGCAGCGATCAGGCCGAGGTCGGCGGCCTTCGCCCGATCGCGCCAGGTTTGCCAGCCATGGTCGTCGGTGCCGATGAATTCGCCCCTCGCGGCACAGTGGAGTCCAGAAAGACCCGCCAAGCGCAACTCGACGCTGAAGCGGCTCGAGGCCGAGAACCGCGGGTACCATGCCGTGCCCGGCAGCAACTCGATGCGCCGCGGCGAAATCTCGTCGGGAGCGGCCAAGCTGCCGCTATAGCGAAGGACGATGCGCTGCCGCGAACCCGCCGGCCAAGGGGCTACCAGCAAGACGCGATATCGCCCCGGGGAGACTGGCGCCGGGCGATAGGTTTGCCCGCCGGCGGCAAGATCGCCAGGTTCCAGGCCAGGCGCCAGGTCGAAGTCGATTTGCTCGGTTGTGGCGGCGACCGCGACTTCTACTTCGGCCACCGCCGCCACTTGCGTGCCGCGGAATTGCAAAGAGAGTCGGTAATTCCGCGCCGTGACCGGCGACCGGGCCAAGTCCGGCAATGGCGCGGCAGCGCCCACCATCGCCAGCGCCCAAAGGGCCCCCAAGAGGCCGACCAGGGCGCGCTGGACCCCTAGTGCGCTAATCCTCACGGGGTCTTCGCGGCGACCACCCGATGAATCTCGACCCCCGACGCAGGCACCTCGATACTCATCAACTTGCCGTCGCGCAACGTCAAATCCAAGTCCGCATCATCGGTCACGGCCTTCAGTTTCCAATCCGCGCCGGGGCGCGGCGGCTTGGCTTCGCTGAGGCTGACCTGGCTCGGGTCGCCCGATTGAGGCACGAAGACACCGAACTTTTGCACCCCGCCGCGCGCCCGATCATAGCGGTTTGCCAAGAGTTCCCAGAGCGAAAAAACATTCACGTCCAGAATGCTGGTGGTGGCAGGCATTTGGTAACCGTAGTCGCTGCCCGCTTCTTTAGCTCGCTGGTAGTGGGCGGCCAGACGGCCGTGCACGTAATGCACCGTGATCGCCGACCCTCCTTCCGACCAGCGATATGATTCGATGGCGCCATTGGGCGCTAAGCGCAACGCTGCTTGTTGCCGCACCTCCTTGCCTTCGACGCGGTAATCCAAATCGGCGTCAAGACTGGCGCCGCGAGCCGTGCGCCGCAGCGTAAAATGCTCCTCGCCAAGCGGCTGGCCGTGTTGGGTTACGACCAGGGTGCCCTGATCCCGGACTGGCAGTTGCGCCCAGCCCAGCACCGCCAGGCAGCTTAGGAGCGCCAGGAAGCAAAGCGACCGGCCTAGATTCCCCGCTCCACGCCGCCAGCAATTCACCCGAATAACTCCCGCGCCGGAGCCGGCGAGACGGGCAGGCTGGCCGCCGGCCCGTGCCATTGCGCCAAAATGCGCTCCACGATGGCTTCCGGCGGATCCTCGCGAGCAGCGATGGTGAGGTGGGCGCGCCGGTAGAACGGCAAGCGCTGCTGGTAAAGGTGGCGAAACGATGCCTCGTCGCGAAATAAGGGACGGTTGGTCATTTGAGCGCAGCGCATGAGCAAAACGTCCACCGGAATATCGAGAAAGATCGTGAATGCCGAGGAAGCGAGGATGTACTCAAGGTTGCCGGGCTGGGCGAAGGTGCCGCCGCCCAGGGCCACGATCATGCGGTGGCGGTCGCCGCTCAGCGCGAGCACTTGCTCCATTTGCTCGCGCTCGAGGGCGCGAAAGGCCGTTTCCCCCTGGTGGGCAAAGATGGCGGCAATCGACGCGCCCGCGGCCGTCTCGATACGCTCATCCAAGTCGCAAAAGAACCATCCCAGCCTTTGCGCCAACAGGCGTCCCGTCGTAGTTTTCCCGGATCCCATGAACCCGACCAACAGCAAGGGAGACGGCGGCATGCAGTCAGTGTAACGCGACAGCGCGGGCGGCCAGCTCCGCACCCGGCGGCACAACGGGAAGCCAATAGGTTCGGCCGGCCCGCCGCTCGGCACGCAGCCCCAGCCGCTCCAGCTCGACCTCGGTGACACCGAGGTAGGTAAAGTGTGGCGTATCGGTCGCTACCGTCTGGTACCAGCCATGCCGCGCCAACACGGCCCGCAAGCCGGCCTGGCCGCTGCCGCGCACGTCCAGCGCCAGCATGGCCAGGTGCTGGGAAGAGCCCGGCGCGGCGACCGACTCCAAAATCGGCTTGCGGCGGTCGAGGCTGAAGAAGATGCCCTGCCGCTCGAGATCCAGAATGGGGCCGAGTTGCTCGGCCGCGGGCAGGTTGGAAATCTCCTCGGCGCGCGACGCCGCCAGCTTGCCCCGCGCCACCCAATAACGCAAGCCTGGGTTCACGCGGCTACGCCATAGCCGCAGAGTGCTTGCATAATCGCGGCGGGAAGCATCCGCCCCGGTCGGCACGATGCGCCAGCCGCGCGCCCGGGCGTCGCTTTCGGCCGCCAGCAATGCCGTCATTGCCGCCGGCTGCAACTCGATGACGACGCCATTCAACCGCGCCGAACGCTGCGGCACTCGCGCTTGCCAGGCCGCGCACTGCTCGGCCGAGGTGAAGAGCACGGTAGGCGGCAGCTCGACTCCCTTGGCCACGAACATGGCGCCATAGGAAGCCAACAGCACGCGCCGCGGCCCATGGCGCGGCACCGCCAGCCGCGCCGGCAGCGCCGCGAGGAAAGCGGCGGAGCCACCGCTATTCACGGCGCCGGCGGGTGGTGCCGCCGCG
Source organism: Terriglobales bacterium (assembly GCA_050746125.1). Classification (GTDB taxonomy): domain Bacteria; phylum Acidobacteriota; class Terriglobia; order Terriglobales; family SCQP01; genus JAJPKR01. The sequence continues at coordinate 34,229 of JBOGKX010000142.1, forward strand.
ATGGCCGCCTGCAACAGGACGGCGGCGACAAAGAAGCGCAACACGCCATCCAGAGTAGCTGGATTGGCGGCGGCAAGGAAACTGGCGGCGCGAGCAGGCGGTCTAAACCTTGCTAACCCTTGCCGGTCAACGGCAGCGCCGTCGAGTGCTTGATCTCTTCCAGGCACATCGCCGAGCGCACCGCCACCACCCCGGGCACGCGCAGCAGCCGCTCCCGCAAAAAGGACGAGAACTCCTTCAGATCGCTGGTAACGACTTTCAGTAGGTAATCGAAGTCGCCGGTCACCGAGTAGCACTCCAAAACCTCGGGAAACCGGCGCAGCGCCTTTTCGAACTCTCCCATGGCCTCGTAAGCCTCTTTATTACGGCTCAGGCTCACCCAGGCCATAATGCCGAAGCCAAGCCGCTCGCGGTCCAAAAGCGCCACCCATTCCTGGATCACTCCCAACTTTTCCAAGCGCCGCAGGCGCCGAAAACACTGCGGGGCCGACAGGTGGGCTACTCGCGAAAGTGCCACATGGCTGGCGCGGGCATGGCGCTGCAGGTACCCCAGCAGCGCGAGGTCGATCGAGTCCAGGAAATCGTGGGTCTTGGCGGGCATGATCCGTTCTCGAAATCGTTATTATACGCACTAATCTTGCCATTCTGGCCTCCCGCGCCCAACATTTCGCAGTGCGCGTGCGCGGCAGGTGCGTTAGCTTGAGGTGTGGCCTTTACCGCTGCAAATTGGATTTGGCACAACGGCCGCGTCCTGCCCGCCGCCGAAGCCACGACGCACGTCGCAGCGCACGCCTTGCACTACGGGACGGCCGTGTTCGAGGGCATGCGTTGTTATGAAACCGAGGACGGACCGGCTGTCTTTCGCAGCCCCGAGCATTGGGACCGCTTCTTCGCATCGGCCGAGGCTTACGGGCTGGCGATTCCCTATGCGCGGGGGGAGCTCGCCGCCGCGACGGCGGAGTTGATTCGGCGCACCGGTTTCCGGCAATGCTACATTCGGCCGCTCTGCTTCGCTGGCGCCGAATCGTTGGGCCTGCGCGTCCGTAACCCGGTCCAAACCGCCATTCTGGCTTGGCCCAATCTTGCCCATGCCGCCGCGGAAAAGGCGGAACGCGGGATTCGCGCCACGATCTCGCCCTGGCGCAAGTTCCACGCCAGCATGATGCCGCCCACCGCCAAGGCCTCCGGCCACTACTTGAACTCGTTGCTGGCGGCGCGGGAAGCGGCGGCCCGCGGCTTCGACGAGGCGTTGTTGCTGAATCTCGAGGGCGATCTGGCGGAAGCTTCGGTAGCCAACATTTTCTTGGTGCAGGATGGCATGCTCCGCACCAACGACTCCAGCGCGTCGGCGCTGCGCGGCATCACGCAAGACTCTATCGTCGCGTTAGCGCGCGCGGAGGGTATTCCGGTGACGATTGGTCCTCTCCGACGCGACGATTTGGCGGCGGCGGATGAGGTCTTTTTGACGGGCACGGCCACGCAGATTCTGCCCGTGCGCGAGGTGGACAACGTTGCCGTCGGCCGGGGCGAGCGCGGGCCGCTGACGGCCCGCTTGCAGCGCGCGTTTGCCGAGGCGACTAGCGGCCGGGACCCTCGTTTTCGGAGCTGGCTGAAGCTGGTGGCGGAACCCGGCGCGGCGCGCAGCGCGTGACCGAATCGCCGCGCGGCGCGAAAATTGATTCATGGAAGGGGAGGCATCCCGTGGCAGCCAATCCTCTGCGGCTCAAGCGCATCCATCACGTCGAGTTTTACGTCGGCAACGCCCGGCAGTCGTCGTTTTTTTATCGCAATGGTTTCGGTTTTTCGCAGCTGGCTTACCGTGGCCTGGAGACCGGGGAGCGGCAAGTCACCTCCTATGCGCTCGGCCAAGGCAAGGCGCGGCTCTTGCTGACCACGCCGTTATCGGCCGCGCATCCCGCCGCCGAGCACATCCTTAGGCACGGCGACGGAGTGCGCGACATCGCCTTGCAGGTGGAGGACGCCGACGCGGCTTTCGCGGAGGCGCTGCGCCGCGGCGCAACGCCGGCCGAGGATCCGCGCGACGAACAGGACGAGCACGGCGCGATTCGCCGCGCCGCCATCCGCACCTACGGCGACACGATTCATTCGCTCATCTCCTATCGCGATTATCGCGGCCCCTTCTTGCCCGGCTTCGCCGCCGCGCCCATCGCCGGCGAGGACGCCGGCATTGTGCACATCGACCATATCGTCGGCAACGTCGAGCTTGGCAAGATGAACGAGTGGGCCGAGTTCTACCATCGCGTCTTCGGCTTCGAGCGCTTCATCTCCTTCGACGACAAGGACATTTCGACCGAATACAGCGCCTTGATGAGCATCGTAATGTCCGACGACTCGCACGCCGTCAAGTTCCCGATCAACGAGCCGGCGCCGGGCAGGAAAAAAAGCCAGATCGACGAGTATTTGGAAGCGTACGGCGGCCCGGGCGTGCAGCACATCGCCCTGCTGACCGGCGACGTTCTGAAAACCGTCGCCCACCTCAAGCAAAGCGGCATCGAGTTCCTGCGCGTGCCGGATAGCTACTATCAAGTCTTGCCGACGCGCATCGGCCGCATCGCCGAGCCGCTCGAAGCCATCCAGGCGCTCGCGGTGCTGGCGGACCGCGACCAAGAAGGCTACCTGTTGCAGATCTTTTCGCGCCCGGTGCAAGATCGGCCGACGATCTTCTTCGAGATCATCCAGCGCAAGGGCAGCCGCGGCTTCGGCAAGGGCAATTTCAAGGCGCTGTTCGAAGCCATCGAGCTCGAACAGGCTCGCCGCGGCAACTTGTAGAAGGAGGGATCCCCATGAGCTCCAAAACCGCCGCATCCGCGCTTGCAGCCGGCGCGCCGGCTTCGCGTTCCGTCGCGCAATTCGAATACCAATCGGGCTTCGGCAACGAGTTTGCCAGCGAGGCCGAGGCGGGCGCCCTGCCGCGCGGGCAGAACGCGCCGCAGCGCGCGCCCTACGGCCTCTATACCGAGCAGATCAGCGGCACTCCTTTCACCGCGCCGCGGACCGTAAATCGTCGCGCCTGGCTGTACCGCATCCGCCCCTCGGTCAAGCACCAGCCCTTCGAGCCGGTTGCGCCGGGCCGGCTGCGCAGCGGCCCCTTCGACGAGGTACCGACGCCACCGAACCAGCTGCGCTGGCGTCCCTTGCCGCTGCCCACGGCGCCCACGGATTTCATCGCCGGATTGGTCACCATGGCCGGCAACGGCGACCCAGCGCTGCAAAGCGGCGTCGGCCTGCATCTCTACGCCGCCAATCACGACATGACTGAAAGCTTCTTCTTCAATGCCGACGGCGAACTGCTGATCGTGCCGCAACAGGGCAGGCTCTTGCTGTTGAGCGAAATGGGCGCGATCGAGGCGGCACCCGGCGAGGTCGCGGTCATCCAGCGCGGTATCAAGTTTCGCGTCGAGCTGCCCGACGGCGCGGCGCGCGGCTATATCTGCGAGAACTACGGCTCGCTGTTCCGCCTGCCCGATCTGGGGCCCATCGGCGCCAACGGCCTCGCCAATCCGCGCGACTTCCTGACACCGGTGGCGCGATACGAGGACCGCGCCGGCGACTTTCGCCTCGTTGCGAAGTTCCAGGGCCGTTTGTGGGGCGCCGCGCTCAATCACTCCCCGCTCGATGTTGTCGCCTGGCACGGCAACTACGCGCCTTACAAGTACGATCTGGCACGCTTCAATTGCATTAACACCGTCAGCTTCGACCACCCCGATCCCTCGATCTACACGGTGCTCACAGCCCCCTCGGAAATTGCCGGCACGGCCAATGTGGACTTCGTGGTGTTTCCGCCGCGCTGGCAAGTGGCCGAGCACACCTTCCGTCCGCCTTGGTTCCATCGCAACTTCATGAACGAGTTCATGGGGTTGATCCGGGGGCAGTACGACGCCAAGGCCGAGGGCTTCGTGCCCGGCGGCGCCAGTCTCCATAACTGCATGGCCGGCCATGGCCCGGACGCGGCCACCTTCGAGAAGGCCAGCCAGGCGGAGCTGAAGCCGGTGTATCTGGCCGAAACCCTGGCGTTCATGTTCGAGACTCGCTTCGTCTGCCGGCCGACGCGCTTCGCGCTGGAGAGCGCGGAGCTGGACGAGCAATACTTCGAATGCTGGCAGGGGCTCGAAAAACGCTTTCACGAACGGCTGCGCGACGGCGGCCGCTAGAACCGACCGCCGCCATGCCAGCCAGCGAATCGCTGCGAGCGCTGCTCGCCGGATCCATCGACTACGCGGGCCTTTTTCCGCCCGCCGGCTTGGCCATGCGCGAGGCGGTGGCGCGCTATGCGGCCGACCGCCGCGGCCCGTGCAGTTGGATGCTCGGCCGGTTCGTCGTGCCCGTGGGGAGTCTGGAGGAGTTCGCGACCGCGCGAGCGGCGATCCGGCGCGGCGCGGGGGGCGTTTGGCCCTTGGCCGTGCTGTTGAGCGACGAGAGCAACGATGAGACGCTGCGCATTGCCGAATTCGCCGGGGCACAGGCCGAGCGGGCGCGGATCGAAGCGGTGGAGTTCAAGGCCACGGCCTCGGCCGAAATTGCCGCCCGCGCCCGCGCTCTGCCGCCCGCCCTCGAACGCTACTGCGAACTCCCGTGGGGCGCCGACCTGGAACGCTTCCTGCCGGTGCTCAAGGGACTGCAATTGCGCGCCAAGTTTCGCACCGGGGGCATCACGGCCGCGGCATTTCCGACCGCCGCCGCGCTGGCGCGCTACCTAGTCTCCAGCGCCCGGGCGGGCGTGCCCTTCAAAGCCACCGCCGGGCTGCATCATCCGCTGCGCGGCTCTTATCGGCTTACCTACGAGAGCCACAGCGCCCGCGCTCCCATGCACGGATTGCTGAACTTAATGTTGGCTGCCGCCTTTGCGCGTCAGGGCTGGAGCGCCGCGCGCCTCGAGCCCTTGCTGCTCGACAGCGAGGCCGGCAATTTCTCGTTCCGGGCGGAGGCTGCCGCATGGCGGGGCCAGAGCGTTTCCACGACCGAGCTGGAACTAGCGCGCCGGGCTTATATTTGCGGCTTCGGCTCCTGTTCGTTCTCCGAACCCACGGCCGAGCTGCGCGCCCTCGATTGGCTATGAATTCGATGCTAGACGAAACGCACGACGCCGCCGCGACCAGCTGGGTGGACTCGGCGCAAGCGGCTGGCGCGGATTTTCCACTGCAAAACTTGCCCTTGGGCGTTTTTCGGCCGCGGCCGGGCGACGCCGCGCCGCGCGTGGGAGCGGCGATTGGCGATTTCGCCTTCGATCTAGCGGCCGCGTTCGCCGCCGGTCTCTTGGGCGCGGATTGCGAACCGTTGGCCGCCGCCTGCGCCCAGCCCACCCTCAACGCGCTGATTTCGTTGGGCTCCGGCGTGCGCGCCGCGCTACGCCGCCGCATCTTCGCCCTGTTGCGCGCGGACGCGCCCGCATCGCAGCGGCGTTCCGCCGAGTGCCATCTCCACCGCCGCTCCGAGATCGAAATGCTGCTGCCGGCGGCGGCCGGCGACTACACCGACTTTTACGCCTCGATTCATCACGCCATCCGCGTCGGCCAACTCTTTCGCCCCGATCATCCGCTATTGCCCAACTACAAATGGGTGCCGATCGGCTACCACGGGCGCTCCTCCTCGCTCCTCCCAAGCGGCGCCAAGATCCGCCGCCCATGCGGGCAGTCCGCTCCGCCCGCCGGCGATCCCAACGCGGCGCCGCTTGTCGGTCCCAGCCGCCGCCTCGATTACGAATTGGAACTCGGCTTTTTCGTGGCCGGCGGAAATCGCGTGGGCGAGTCGATTCCCATTGCCGCCGCCGGCGACCATATCTTTGGCGTTTGCCTGCTCAACGACTGGTCGGCGCGCGACATTCAAGCCTGGGAGTACCAACCACTCGGCCCCTTTCTCGGCAAGAACTTCGCCACGACGCTCTCGCCGTGGGTCGTGACCTGGGAGGCGCTGGCCCCGTTTCGCGCGCCGGCGTTTCCCCGCCCGCCGGCGGATCCCGCTCCGTTGCCCTACCTGCACGATGCCGCCGACCAAGCCTCCGGCGCCTTGGACATTACGGTCGAAGCCTACCTGGCGACGGCCGCCATGGCCGCAGCCGGGACCCCGCCGCAGCGCCTCAGCCGCGGTAATGCCAAGGAACTGTATTGGACGCCAGCACAGATGCTGGCTCATCATGCCAGCAACGGCTGCCCCCTGCGTGCGGGCGATCTGCTCGCCACCGGGACGATCTCTGGCGCGGCGCCGGAAAGCGCCGGCTGCCTGCTGGAGCTGACCTCGGCCGGCCGCGCGCCGATTACCCTCTGCAGCGGAGAAACCAGGCAGTTCCTCGCCGACGGTGACGAGGTCATCTTGCGCGCATACTGCGAGCGGCCCGGCTTTCGGCGCCTGGGCTGGGGCGAATGCCGGGGGCAGATCACGAGCTGTTAGCGACGGCGTGGCGAGTCGCGCATCGCTACCAAGGCCGTTGCTGACGATACCACGCGACCGTCCTGTCAAGCCCAGCCTGGAGCGGCACCTGCGGGCGCCAGTCGAGGTCTTGGCGAGCAAAAGAGCTGTCGAGAAATTGGCGATCGATCTCGCCGCTGGCGGTTCCATGCACGTCGGGTTCCAGGTCGCCGCGGCCGCACGCCGCCAGAATGGCGCGCGTGAGGTCGAGCACCGCCAGCGGCTCGTCGGTGCCAAAGTTGAAGGCCTCGCCGCGATGCCGCCCGTGGCCGAGGCTCCCGGCCAGTTTCAAATAGCCGTCAACCGCGTCGGTGACGTAGAGGTAATCGCGCACCGGAGTGCCGTCGCTGCGGATCACCGGCCGTTCGCCGCAGAGAGCGGCGCGGATGGTGCCGGGCACGATGCGGGACCAGTTCAAGTCGCCGCCACCGTAGAGATTGGCGCAGCGGGTCACGGCCACGGGTAGGCCATAGGCGTGAAAGAAACTGCGGGCGATCATTTCCGCGCACGCCTTCGAGACGTCATAGGGGAAGCGCGGCTGGAGACAAAACTCCTCGCGATACGGCAGCCGATCGTGGCTGCCGTAGGCCTTGTCGCTGGAAGCCACGATCACGGCGGCCAGCGCCGGCTGATGGCGGCGGCAGGCGTCGAGCAACGTCCACGTGCCGCGAATATTGGCCTCGAAGGTCGCCACCGGGCTGCGCTGCGCCACCCCGACGAGCGTCTGCGCCGCCAGGTGAAACACCACGCTCACCTCGTAATCGGCCAATGCCCGCTCGCAGGCCGCCCCATCCTCGACCGCGCCGTTGACGCGCGTGACCCGGCCCGCCAAACCCATCAGTTCGAGCCCGCTCGGCCGCGGCTCGTCGCGCACTAAAGCGATCACCCGCGCGCCGCCGGCGAGCAAGGCTTCGCATAGCCATCCGCCTAGAAATCCGCTCGCGCCCGTGACTAGCACGGAGCGGCCCTGCCAGGGAAACGAAGTCATCGTCATCCACTATGGCGAATATGCATCACGTCGCCGTCCTGCACCAGATAATCCTTGCCCTCCAACCGCAGCCGCCCCTTGTCGCGCGCCGCCGCTTCGCCGCCGAATTGCAGCAACTCATCCCAGCGGATGACTTCGGCGCGGATGAAATGGGTAGAGAGGTCGCTGTGGATCGCCCCCGCTGCCTCGACCGCACGCGTGCCGGCGGGAATCGTCCAGGCGCGGCACTCATCCTCGCCGGCGGTGAAAAACGAGATCCGGCCCAGCAAGGCGTAGGCCGCGCGCGCCAGGCGCACCAGTCCCGATTCCTTCAAGCCATAGCTTTGCAGAAAAGCCGCCGCTTCTTCCGGCGACAGGCCGGCGATCTCCGCCTCCACCTTGGCGCAGACCCCCACTAGCGCGGTTTTCGGCGCGCCCTCCCCGGAAAGCCCGGCCCGCTCCGCTGCGCGGTCCAGTTGCGCGGCTTCCTCTTCGCCGACATTCAAGGCATACAGGATGGGCTTTTGGCTAAGGAACTGAAAGCCGCGCATCAGCTTTTCTTCGGCAACCGAAAGCGGCAGCGTGCGCAATGGCTTTTCCGCTTCCAAGTGAGCCTTCATGCGCTCCAAGAGCGCCGCCTCTTCGGTCAGCGCCGCGCTGCGCTGCTTCTTGAGGTCTTTTTGAAGGCGCTCTTGGCGTTTTTCCACCTGCCCGAGATCGCTGACGATCAGGTCGAATTCTAACTTGGCGATATCGCGGCGGGGATCGATTTCGCCGGCCTCGTGCGGCACCGCCGGGTCGGGGAACGTGCGCACTACGTGAATCAGGGCGTCCACGCCACGCAGAGCGGCGATGCCGCTGCCGTCGCGCAGCGAGGCTTCGGTCAGCGACGCCACGTCCACCAACTCGAGGGCGGCATGGGTCAATTTGGCGGGATGGTAAAGCTCGGCAAGTTGGTCCAGGCGCGCGTCCGGCACTTTGGCCACGCCGATGGCATCTTCCCGCCGGCCGAGGGCCGGCACGATGCCGGTCATCATACTGAACAGCGAGGTCTTGCCGACTTGTGGCAGACCCACGATTCCCGTTTTCATAGTGTCCGGAGCCCGCCGAGGACAAGACTGCCGGGGCGGCGACCAGCGTTACCCCGGCCGGCAGGCGACGGGCCCTCCGCCCAAACGTGGGGAGCAGCGGCGAATCTCCAACATAACATGGCCCTTCGGTACCGATTTGACACTCCACCCGCACGCAACCGGCCACACGCCCGAAGGAAAAAGTCGGAAAACAAGCAACACTCCTTGAGGAGTTCTGCATCGTAGCCGACAGGGTCAGAGTGGCAGGCAAGGCGAGATGAATGCCGCGCCGGCGCTCGGCTCGGCGGCTTAGGCCGCGGTAAATCGTGGGGACAACTACCATGGAGAGGCAACCCGTCGCTCCCGCCAAGCCATCCCACCTCGGCATCAATTCCAGCCGACGAGGGATTACTCTGACGAATCGAGCGACAGCGGCCGAATCCTGGAACGAAGCAGAGGCGATCGATCGAGCAAAACAGGGAAACGCGGAAGCGTTCGCGCTCTTGTACCACCGGCACAAGCGGCGCGTCTATTCGCTTTGTCTGCGCATGACCGGCAACACCGCCGAGGCGGACGACCTGGCGCAAGAGGCTTTTCTACAGCTCTTTCGCAAAATCGCCACCTTTCGCGGGGAGAGCGCTTTTTCCACCTGGCTGCACCGGCTCTCGGTGAACGTAGTGCTGATGCATCTGCGCCGGAAAGGCCTGCCGGAAGTTTCCCTGGAAGAGACCACGGAGCCGAGCCAAGAGGACGGGCCGAAGCGTGACATCGGCACCCCCGACTTGGCATTGGTAGGGTCGGTGGACCGCGTGAATTTGGAACGCGCCATCCAGCGCCTGCCGCCCGGCTACCGCACCATCTTCGTTCTCCACGATATGGAAGGCTATGAGCACAACGAAATCGCGGAGATGATGCGATGTTCGATCGGTAACTCGAAATCGCAATTACACAAGGCCCGCATGAAGCTGCGCGATCTGCTGCAATTGCCTCACACGCAAGGCGCGGCGCGATCGTAAAGCAGTCTCCCTCAAACACCGCCGGCCGCGAGGTCCGGCGCCAAGAGTTGAGACATAATAAAGGGAGTTGCGGCCTTGGCGCTCTTGGAGAGGGCCATGACTGAATGTGAAGTTTTCGACGCTGCGCTGGCGGAATCGCCGGATCTCAACCGCCTCGCCCGAGGCGCGCGCATGCATGCCAATTCCTGCGTGCGTTGCGCGCGGATCTTGACCGACCTGGAAGCGATCGTCGCGAAAGCGGCCGGCTTGGCCGCGGCGGAATCGATCCCCGATCCGCCGCCGGAAATCTGGGACCAAATTCGCCGGCAGTTGGAGAAGGAAGGAATTATCCACGCCAACGGCAACGCCCCGCGCCGCCCCAAGTCCAAGTCCAAACCCAAGGCCAAAGCCGGCTCGCTGCCGCGCTTGGTGCACACGTCCCCCCGTTCCGGCTCTTAGCCCGGCCCCGCGCCGCTCGCCTTCCCGCGCCTGCGCCCTGGCGGATCTTTTTGCCGCCGCAGGAAGGCGGGCGCGTAATATATCCGCATGAGAGCCGTCGCGATCGTTCCCGGGCAAGGCGCGCTGCATCTCGCCCAACGGCCCGACCCGCCCGCCCCATCCGCCGGCCAGGTTTTGCTGCGCGTGCTCGCCGTCGGCATCTGCGGAACGGACCGCGAGGAGGCGGCGGGAGGCCGCGCCAAGGCGCCCGACGGCGCCGCGGACCTGGTGATTGGCCACGAGATGGTGGGCGCAGTCGTGGCCGCCGGTGCCGGCGTGCAGCGGGTGGCGGTCGGCGACCATGCGGTGTTCACGGTGCGCCGCGGCTGCGGGCGTTGCGCCCCTTGCGCCATGAACCGCCCCGACATGTGCCTCACCGGCGACTACCGCGAGCGCGGCATTTGGGGCCTGGATGGCTACCAAACCGAGCACGTGCTCGACAACGAGCAGTACCTGGTGCGGGTGGCGCCGGAGCTGGGGCTGCACGGCGTGCTGACCGAGCCGACCTCGGTCGCCGAGAAAGCGATTACGGAGGCGGTGCGCATCCAAACCTCGCGCCTGCCGCAAGCCGGCGAGCATCCCGACTGGCTGTACGGCCGGCGCTGCTTGGTGGCGGGTCTCGGTCCGATCGGCTTGCTGGCCGCGCTGATCTTGCGCTTGCGCGGCGCGCAAGTGCATGGCCTCGACATCGTGCCAGAATCCTCCGCCCGCCCGCAATGGCTGATCGCGCTGGGCGGCCAATATCTCAACGGTACGAAGGTTAAGCTCGACGACCTGCGGGACAACACCGGCGGCGCCGAGCTCATCGTCGAGGCCGCCGGCATCGCCTCGCTCTCGTTCAGCCTGCTCGACGCGCTGGCCCCGGGCGGCGCCTACGTTCTGACTGGGATTCCCGGCGGCAATCGGGCGCTCGAACTCTCCGGCGCGGCGCTGATTCGGCGCTTGGTGTTGAACAACCAGGTCATGTTCGGCAGTGTCAATGCCGCCCGCGATCACTATCAAATGGCGGTGGACGATCTGCACGCCGGACAACTGCGCTGGCCGGGTCAGTTGGAGAAACTTCTCACTCATCGCCACTCTCCCGCCGATTTCGCCACCGCCTTCACCGCCCATCCCGCCGACGAGATCAAATCCTTCGTTGCCTGGTCGTAGCCGCGCTCGCCGCCAATGGGAGGCCCGCTCCGCACAGGGCCTCGCCAAGTTGCCGCAAACGGTGTGCCTGCGCGCCCGCTCGTGGTAGAGTGCTCGATTCCGGCGCAACTCCGGTTTGGAGGGTTCACCACCGTGTCCGCACTTCGCCTCGTTCGTAGGTTGGCCGCCGGGCTGTGCGCCTGCCTGCTCCCGCTGCCGCTCATGGCCCAGGTCGGCTCGTCTGCCGCCGCGGCGCCACCGCCGCGGCCGCGCGCCAACTATGCCCTGGCGGCCCGCTTTCTGCCGGCGGAAATGACGAAACTGGTTTTCGACACCGAGGTGACGCCGCACTGGTTCACCACCTCGGACAAGTTTTGGTTCAGCTTCGAAACCCCCAGCGGAACCGACTATTACCTCGTGAATCCCGCTCTCCATACCCGCGCGCCGCTGTGGAACAACGCCAAGCTCGCGGCCGAGCTTTCGGGGCTGACCGGCTTCCCCTATGACGCCCAACATCTGCCGGTGAAGAATTTGAAGCTCGTGGAGCACGACGCCGCGCTCCGCTTCGAGGTCACAGTACGCCGGGACGCGGTGATCCCGGGCGAGTCCCCGGCCGACCGCGCCCGCTCGCTGGCGGCGGAAACGAAGCTCGATCTCACTACCCGGCAAGCTGCCGGCGGCGTGGGGGATAAGAACGACGACTCCAGCGCCGGCAAAAAACGCACTCTCTACTTCCGATTCGATCTGGCCACCGGCCAACTCCGTCGTCTGGACGGCTTTGTTCCGCCCCCGGCACGGCCGCTTTGGGCTTCACTCTCGCCCGACCGCCAAACCGCGGTTTTCGCGCGCGGATACAACCTGTACATGATGGATGCCGGCAACTACGCCAAAGCGCTAGCGAATCCGGCCGATCCCTCCATCGCCGAGACGCAGCTGACCACCGATGGCGTTGCCGGTTTCAGCTATGCGCGCTCGTTGGTGCCGGAAGTGCAGAAGGCGCTGGCCAGAATCGACGGTAAGGACGCGCGGGATACAGCCGGCATGCGCGCGCCTTCGGTGGCGATTCATTGGTCGCAGGACGCGAAGAAGTTCGCGCTGGTGCGCGAGGACGTGCGCAAGGTGGGCGAGCTCTGGACCATCCATTCGCTCGTCAACCCGCGCCCGGTGCTGCAAAGCTACCCGTACGCCATGCCGGGGGAGGCGAACGTCCCCGTCCCCGAGATTCAGATCTTCACCGTCGCCTCCCGGCAACGAATCGTGATTCCGGAACGGACCTTGCCCTTAGTCGATCCGGAGATCAGCATCTCCGACGCGCCGCTCAGCAATCAGGATCGCGAGGAGGCGCGCGCCGCCAACCGGGAGCTCAGCCGGTTGGGCCTCGCCTCCGTGCCCTACCGACTGGGAGCGACCGCCCGCTGGCTTTCGGCCGACGACTCGAAACTATATTTCATGGATACCGACCGCACTTATCGCGAAGCCGACGTCTGTGTCGCCGATACCACTACCGGCGCGGTCACGACGCTGATTCGCGAAGTCTCGAATGTTTGGCTCGACACCCGCCCGCCCCGCCTGGTCGGCGGCAAGGAAATCGTCTGGTGGTCCGAGCGAGATGGCTGGGGCCACTACTACCTCTATGACGCCGCCGGCAAGCTGGAGAACGCGGTCACCGGCGGCACGTATCAATCCGATCGAATCCAGGCCCTGGACGATGCGGCACGCGTGATGTATTTCACCGCCGAGGGGCGGGAACACGGCGAAGATCCCTATTACACGCACCTCTACCGCGTGAACCTGGACGGCACCGGTCTCCGGCTGCTCACGCCGGGAAACTTCTCGCATGCCATCGCGGCGCCCGACGACGGCAAATATTTCGTCGACACGTTTTCCCGCGTCGACACCGCGCCGCGCTCGGTGCTGCTCGACGATCAGGGCGCGCAAATCGCCGACCTGGCCACCGCCGATCTCAGCCACCTGCTCGAGGCTGGGTACGAGTTCCCCACGCCGTTCCACGTCAAGGCCGCCGACGGCATCACCGACCTGTACGGCGTGATGTACAAGCCTTTCGATTTCGACCCGCAACGGAAATACCCGATCATCGAGTACGTCTATCCCGGCCCCCAGACCGAGTCCGTCACCAAGACGTTCACCCCCAAGGATCCGCAGATTCCACTGGCGCAGCTCGGCTTGATCGTCATCGAGGTCGGAAACCGCGGCGGCAGTCCGCAGCGCGACAAATGGTATGACGCCTATGGCTACGGCAACTTGCGCGACTACGGCCTCGCCGACAAGAAGGCGGCAGCCGAGGAGCTGGCGGCTCGCTATCCCTTTATCGACATCGGCCGGGTAGGCATTTGGGGCCACTCAGGCGGCGGCTTCATGACCGCCGCCGCGCTGCTGCAATATCCGGACTTCTTCAAGGCCGGCTGGTCGGAATCGGGCAATCACGAAAACAACGTGTACAACAAGTTTTGGAGCGAAAAGAACGACGGCGTGCGCGAAGAAGCGCAAAAAGACGGCACCGTCAAATTCATCTACGACATCGAAAAAAACTCCGCGCTGGCCAAGAACCTCAAGGGCCATCTCATGCTGACCAGCGGAGACATGGACGACAACGTCTCGATGGTCAACACCATGCGCCTGGCGAACGCCCTGATTCACGCCGACAAGCGTTTCGAGATGCTGGTCTTCCCCGGCATGCGCCACTCCTATCAGCCCATCGCCGACTACGTGCTGCTGCGCCGCATGGATTTCTTCGCTCATTGGCTGCTCGGGGACGCGGAGACCGGCGCCGATATTTTGGAGCTGCAAAACGAGAAGCAGGCGACGCCGAGCAAGCGGTTCCCCGAGTAGGAGGGCGGCGCCTTAGGCCACGAGCGCGGCGCGCATCACCGTCACCGCTTGGCCGGCCAGAATCACCCGCTCGCCTTGCGGGCGCACCCGCACCACGCCGCCGCGGGGCGACGCTTGATAAGCGGTCAGTTCAATGCGGCCGAGCTGCGCCGCCCAGTACGGACCGAGCGCGGCGTGCGCCGAGCCGGTCACGGGATCTTCGTCAATGCCCGAGCCGGGAGCGAAAAAACGGGAAACGAAATCGAACTCCGGCCGCTCCGAACGGGCGGTCACGATGACACCGCGCACCGGCAAGCGGCGCAAGCGACCATGATCGGGCTGAAGCGCGCGCACCGCGGCTTCCGAGCCGAGTTCGACCAGATAGTCGAATTCGTTTTTGCCGACGAACTTCGCCTGCTCGGTTCCGAGCGCGGGCAAGAGCTCGGGGGGCGGGGGCGCGGGGGCGACATGCTTGGCGGGAAAATCCATCTCGATCCATTCGCCATTGCGCGCCGCCGTCAACGGGCCGCTCAGGGTTTGAAACCGCGCGACAGCGCCGGCGGGAAGATGGCCGTCCTCCCATAAAACATGAGCGGCGCCCAGAGTCGCATGTCCACACAGCGCCACTTCCACCGCCGGGGTGAACCAGCGCAGCCGGTAGCCGCCATCTTCGCCATGCAGGAACGCCGTCTCGGAAAGATTCATCTCCCGTGCCACGGCGCGCATCCAGGGCTCCTCGGCGGGCTCGGCCAGCACGCACACCGCGGCCGGATTGCCGCTGAACGGGGTGGCGGTGAACGCGTCAACCTGCACGATCGTAACTGTCATGCCCTTAAAGTTAAATATAGTCATCATAGGGCACGGGACCAACGTGCGGCTGACCGGATCTGCTCGCCGCCGACGCGCGCGCTTTCTTTCGCCCCTTATGCCGGCCGCGGACGAGCTAAGGCCCGCCTTCGCCGCGCGGCGTCAGGATGCCGATGCGATCGAAGACCCGGCGCGCCAGCCGCCAGGACTCGTCGATTTGCTCGCTTAGGCCCAACAGGCGCGCGAAACCATATACCAGCAGCAGCCAGAGCACCGAGCTGACAACCATCAGCCCCAGTTCGCGCAAGCCGTGGTACGCGGGGCCTTCGAGTCGCCGCGAAAACTCGAAGACCACGTAGCCAGCCGCCGCCGCCACCACCGCTACGCGGGGCACCGAGCGCCAACGGCGCGCGGACGCGCCCAACCAGTTGCGGCGGTGCAAGAGGTAGGCCAGAACTAGCGCATTGGCGGTGATGCCGATGTCGCTGGCAAGCGCCAAGCCTGGCACGCGCAAGCGATGCGAGAGCATTATGTAGATCGGAATCATCGCCGCCGTCACGATAGTTCCGGCCACCATCGGCGTGAGGGTGTCGCCGGCGGCATAGAAGGCCCGCGAGTAAAGCGCTTGCGAGGCCCAAAACGCCAGCGAGATCACGAAAATGACGAGATAGAGCGCGGTGTAGTGGGCGTTCAAGTCGTGAAACTTTCCCCGCTCGTACACCACGCGGGTGATGGGCAGCGCCAAGGCCGCAAACCAGCTCGTCGCCAGCAGGGCCCCGGTCACGGTCCGCACCACCGCCTTGTCCAGAGTCTCGCGTAGCTGGTCCCATTCGTTTTGCGCCACCAGCCAGGCGAAAAACGGCATGGTGGCCTGTCCCACCGCTTGACCCAGGACGGCGATCGGCACCCGCATCAACTGTTTGGCGTAGGTCAGCTCGGTGATGGCGCCGACGAAACGGGCACCGAGCGGGCGAATGATCCAGTCATCGGCGCTGACCAGCGATACTCCCGCCATCAGCGGCAGCGTGAGCTTGAGCCAATGGACAAAGTCGCCGTCGCGAAAGTTGAAGCAGGGTCGAAAGCGCAGTCCGTCGCCCCGCGCGCCGAGCAGCGGGAAAAGGAATGGGCCCAAGAACGCCCCCACCAGCGCGCCGATCGCCAGGCTCTCGATCCCCAGCCAATGGTTAAGGATGACGCCGCCGGCAATGATGCTGGAGCTGTAGAACAGCGGCGCCAGGGCCGGCAGCCAGAACACGCCGCGCGCATAGAGCGTCGAGCAGATCAGCCCGCCAATGCCGAAGAACAACTGCGCCGGCAGCAGGATGCGCGTCATGCGCGCGCACTCGACCAACTGAGCCGGTGTGAACGACGGCATGTAGAGCCGCAGCAACTGGGGAGTGAAAACCTCAGCCACGACTACGCCGACGCCCAGGCCGAGCGCCATGAACGTGGTAACGATCGAAAAGACCCGATACCCTTCTTCTTCTTTCCGGTCGGCGACGAACGGGCTGAAAATCGTGATGAAAGTGATCGACAACGCTCCGCCGGCCACCAGGTAATTCAGCCAGTCGGGGATGGTGAAGGCGACGTTATAGGCATCGGTGTGCGCGCTAGCGCCGAAGGCATAGGCAATATAGGCCTCGCGCAAGTAGCCGATGGCGCGAGAGGCAAAGACCGCCCCCATCATCAGCGCGGTTGCTCCGCCCAGGCGGCGCAGCTCCATTCCGCCCCGCGCGGGGCCATCGCCGGCGGGCGGCGTGACGGCCTCCGAAGCTTCGGACATGTCGTTCGATTCTAGCTTGGCCGCGAACGCCACCATGCCGCTAAACTAAAGAGCGGGCGCTCATGGCCACCCTCAACTCCGCCGAACTTGCACGGCTTGCGGCCGAACATTACGAGCCGGTGATCGGGCTCGAGGTGCATGTGCAGCTCAACACCGCGACCAAGATCTTTTGCGGCTGCTCGACGGCTTTCGGCGCGCCCCCGAACAGCCAGACTTGCCCGGTTTGCCTGGGGCTGCCCGGCGCGCTTCCCGTGCTCAATCGCGAGGCGGTGCGCAAGGCGATTCTCGCCGCCCTGGGCCTGAACTGTAGGGTGCGCGAAACCTCGGTCTTCGCGCGCAAGAACTACTTCTATCCCGATCTGCCCAAGGGCTATCAGATCAGTCAATACGACCGGCCGCTGGCCGAGCGGGGCGCGCTGACCGTGGACGTGCGCGACGGCAAGGGCCAAGCCACGGGCGAGACGCGCGAGATCGGCATCACGCGCCTGCATCTCGAGGAAGACGCCGGCAAGAGCCTGCACGAAGGCTTCTCCGATAGCGACGCGTACTCCTACGTGGACCTCAATCGCTCCGGCGTTCCGCTCGTCGAGATCGTCAGCGAGCCCGACATGCGCTCGCCGCAGGAAGCCTACGAATACCTGACGCGGCTCAAGGAAATCATGCTCTACCTCGACGTAAGCGACTGCAACATGGAGGAGGGCAGCTTGCGTTGCGACGCCAATGTAAGCCTGCGGCGCAAAGGCGACGAGGAGTTCGGCACCAAGGCCGAGATCAAGAACCTCAATTCGTTCCGCTTTTTGCAGCGCGCCTTGGAGTACGAGATTCTCCGCCAGGCGGAGATTCTCGCCGGCGGGGGGAGGGTGATCCAGGAAACTCGCCTCTACAACGCCTCCGAAGGCCGCACCTATTCGATGCGCTCCAAGGAAGAAGCGCACGACTACCGGTACTTTCCCGAACCCGATCTGTCCCCGCTCGTGATCTCCTCCGCCTGGCAGACCGAGATCGCGGCGCGGATACCCGAGCTGCCGCGCGCCAAGCGCGAGCGCCTGGTCGCCCAATACGGCATCGGGATCTATGACGCCGAGGTGCTGACCGCGAGCCGTCCGCTGGCGGACTACTTCGAGGCCGCCGCCAACGGCGCCGCCAATCCCAAGGCGATCGCCAATTGGATCATGGGCGACCTGGCGGCGTGGATGAACTCCTCGGGCGAAACGCTGGCCACGATCAAGATCAAGCCCGAGCACATCGCGCAGTTAGTGGCGCTGATCGACGGCAATACCTTGTCGGGCAAGATGGCCAAGGAGGTCTTCGCGCACATGGCGGCCAGCGGCGACGCGCCGGCGGCGGCGGTGAAAGCGCTGGGCCTCAAGCAAGAGAGCGATCCCGCCGCCTTGCGCGACCTGATCGACCAAGTGCTCGCCGCCCATCCACAGCAAACCCAGCAATACCGCGCCGGCAAGACGGCGCTGCTCGCTTTTTTCGTCGGCCAGGTGATGAAGGCCTCGCGCGGCCAGGCCAATCCCGCCCTGGTCAACGATCTGCTCAAGCGGGCGCTGGGTTAGCCGGACGCGCCGCCATGTTCGCACGCCGGCTGCAAGTCACCCTGGAATCCGAGCGCGGCTCCCGCCCCTGCCCGCTCAAGTACCTCGATAGTTTCGCGATGCGCAGCTTTACCGGAGAAACGCGCTTCGACGAGTTGCTGCCCGCCGGCGACGGCCTGCTGGAAGCAAGCCGCCGCGTTTCCCTGCCGGAGTTGCGCGACGCCCTGCAAGCCTGGCTGCGCCGCAAGTCGTACTTGCAACCCGATGAGCGGGTGAACGTCGCGGAACGCCGCTAGAGTTCTGGCATGCCGAGCGAAACCGCGCCCCCCGCGACACTCCGCTACCGGCTGCAACAGCTGAGCTTCCTGGTGTGCTCGCAAATTTTCGTTGCCGTGTACCGGCGCTTCCCGGTCTTCGGCCGCCTGCGCACTTCGCTGGCGGTAGTCTGGCGCCAGGGCCGGCTGCTGATGATCGAGCGCAGCGATCGCTTGGGCTGCGCGTTTCCCGGCGGCGTGAGCATGCCATGGGAAAGCGACGAAGTTTCGATGCGGCGCGAGCTGCGCGAGGAAACCGGTCTCGAGAGTCGAGCCGATCGCCTGCTTTTCCGCTACCACGACGATAGCCGGATCCCCGTCGCCATCAGCGTGTACTGGGTGGAGGCGCGCGGGGAGCCGCGCTCTTCCTGGGAAGGCGTCGCCCTCTGGCTCGCGCCTGCCGAGGCCGAGGCGCGCATTTTCCCGTTGCACGCCGTGGCGCTGGCGCGAGTGCAAGGTGAAGGCCTTCTGCAGATTTCCCGTGACCTGGGCAACCACTCCGGCGTAAATTAGAGAAAAGGCCCCAGCCATCGAAGTTGGCGCAAGCGCCCATCTCATCCACCGTGTCGGGCGCGGGAGCGGGCGCCGATAGGCGGGGATATTCGGGGAGCGGCGGGATCGTCTTCAGTGTTTCTTCGTTTATTGCGCAAAAATGCTCTCGTTGCCTTGATCTGCGGTTTGGCGGTTGAGGCGTGGATCGCCCTGCCCGGCGAGGCTCTGATCGCCACTGCGGCCGCCCAATGGCTGTCGCGGTCCGCCAACGATCTCTGGGCTTGGTTGGAATTAGCGGCGGCAGCCGTGGGGGGCATGCTCGTGAACGACCTCGCCCTTTACTCGCTTAGCCGGGTGGCGCGCGGCGTGGCCTCGCAGTTCATTCATTTGCCGCACGCGCATTTTCATCTCAGCGGCCTGGATCTTGTCGCAGCCAAGTTCATACCGCCCTTGCGCAGCGCCGCATTCGTGCTTTATGGCTTCCAGGGCGCCCACCTCCAGCACTTGCTCGTGGTGTCGCTGGGATCCAGTCTGCTATGGGTGTGCGGCTATGCCCTGCTAGGCAGAACCTATCGGGGACGCATTCTGGGCTTGCTCCACCGCCTGGAGCAGCGCAACCGCTGGGTCATCGCCGCCGAGATCGCCATGACCATTGCCGGCCTGGCGCTGATCGTCTATCCCCTATAGCCGCTCGCGCCGGCGGTGGCAGAGCAGGCTTTGTACCTGATCTAATAGTCGGATGTCCCTCGAAAAGCGGCGGGAGGAGTTGCGCCGCCGGCAGGCGGCGGCGGAAGCCGGCGGCGGTGCGCAGCGCAGCGCGCGCCAGCACGAACAAGGCAAGCTGTCGGCGCGGGAGCGCATGGTGCTGCTCCTCGACGAGGGCAGCTTCGAGGAAACCGATCAACTCGTCACCCATCGCGGCACCGACTTCGGCCTCGCCGAACAGCGAATCCCCGGCGACGGCCTAGTGACCGGCCAGGGCCGCATCGACGGCCGGCTGGTCTTTGTTTTCGCGCAAGACTTCACCGTCCTGGGCGGCTCGCTCTCGGAGACGAACGCCTACAAAATCTGCAAGATCATGGACGCGGCGTTGCGCGTCGGCGCACCCATCATCGGCCTGAACGACAGCGGGGGGGCGCGCATTCAAGAAGGCGTGCTCTCTCTCGCCGGCTACGCCGAGATCTTTCTCCGCAACACCCTGGCCAGCGGCGTGGTGCCGCAGATCTCGGCGGTGATGGGGCCCTGTGCCGGCGGCGCGGTGTATTCGCCCGCCATCACCGACTTCATCTTCATGGTTGAGGGCACTTCCCATATGTTCGTGACCGGGCCGGACGTGATCAAGACCGTCACCCACGAGGAAGTGAGCAAAGAGGAGTTGGGCGGCGCCCACACTCACAACCAGATCAGCGGCGTCGCCCACTTTCTCACCCACAGCGACGCGGATTGCCTGCGCGCCATCCGCGAGTTGCTGTCATTCTTGCCCGGCAACAACCTCGACGAGCCGCCACTCCGCCCCACCGCCGATCCTGCCGACCGCGCCGACCCGGCCCTGGACTCCATCATCCCCGAAGAATCGAACCGCCCCTACGACATGCGCGACATCCTTCATGCGGTGGTGGACGACGGCTATTTCTTCGAAGTGCACGAGTATTTCGCGCCCAATCTGGTGGTGGGCTTCGCCCGCCTGGAGGGCGCCACGGTGGGGCTGGTGGCGAATCAGCCGGCCCACCTGGCGGGGGTGCTCGACATCAACGCCAGCGTCAAGGGCGCCCGCTTCGTCCGCTTCTGCGACGCCTTCAACATCCCGCTCGTCACCTTCGAGGACGTGCCTGGCTTTCTCCCCGGCGCCCAGCAGGAATTCGGCGGCATCATCCGCCATGGCGCCAAGCTGCTCTACGCCTTCGCCGAGGCCACCGTGCCCAAGATCACGGTGGTCACGCGCAAGGCCTACGGCGGCGCCTACTGCGTGATGTCTTCCAAGCACATCCGCACCGACGTCAACTACGCCTGGCCGACGGCGGAGCTGGCGGTCATGGGACCGGAAGGAGCGGTCAACATTGTTTATCGCCGCGAGTTGGAGCGCGCCGCCGATCCCGAAGCGCTGCGCCAAGCCAAGGTCGAGGAGTTTCGCGATCGCGTCGCGAATCCCTTCCTGGCGCTCGAGCGCGGATATCTGGACGCCGTGATCCAGCCTTCCGAAACGCGCCGCCGGCTCATCGGTTCGCTGCGCATGCTGCGCAACAAGCGCGCCACGAATCCGCCGAAGAAGCACGGCAACATCCCGCTTTAGCTGTCGGCGCGGAGAACGAAGCGCGTGCGGCTACAGGGGACGGCGCCCTTCGAGCGCCTTCAGCATGGTCACTTCGTCGGCATAGTCGATCTCGCTGCCCACCGGAATGCCCATGCCGATGCGACTGGCGCGCACGCCGAGAGGCTTGAGCAGGCGGGCCAGATAAACGGCCGTCGCTTCGCCCTCGGCGTCCGGATCGGTGGCAATGATGATTTCTTCAACCGTCGGACGGCCGTCCTCGTGGGTGGCGCGCAGCCGCTCGATCAGGGACTTGATGCGGATCTGATCCGGTCCGATGCCCTGCAGGGGCGAAAGCGAGCCGTGCAGCACGTGGTAGAGCCCGTCGAACTGCCGAGTCTTCTCGATGGCTAGAATGTCGTGCGGCTGCTCGACGACGCAGATCTGCGTCGTATTGCGATGCGGGCTGGAACAGAAACGGCAAGGATCGACGTCGGTGGCGTTATTGCAAATGCCGCACAGCCGCAGCGAGTCCTTCACCCCAAGCACGGCATCGGCCAGCAGCTGCGCCCGCTCGCGATCGCCGCGCATGAGGTGAAAGGCGATGCGCTGCGCGGATTTCTGCCCGATGCCGGGCAGTCGCTTGAGTTCGTCGATGAGGCGCCCAAGCGGCGCGGCCAAATCGTTCATGGAGCTACCACAGACCTCCCAGCGGCAGGCCGGTGAGGTGGCCCAACTCGCCCTTCAACCGTTCCTCCACTTGCCGACCGGCTTCGTTGACGGCGGCGCGAATCAGGTCGGGCAGCATGTCGGGATCATTGCGCACCACTTCGGGATCGAAGCGAACCTCCAAGACCTGCTTCTCGCCATTCATGCGCACCGTGACCATGCCGCCGCCGGCGGAGCTTTCGACGACGATACCGGCCATCTTTTGCCGCAGCGCTTCGTATTGCTGCCGAGCTTGGCCCAGCATCTCTTGGAATTGGCCCAGATTGAAGCCGCTCATCGCCTTGGTCTCATTTCTCGCCGCCAGCACCGCTGATGTCCACGGTACGGAGCACGTGCCCCGGCAGGCGCTCGCGCAGTTCGCGCAGCGCCGGATGCCGCGCGGCGCGTTCCGCCGCGGGAGTAGCCGGCGGCAGGGGAGCCGCGAAATCAGACCCGGCCTCTTCGTCAGCGTGGATGAATATCTCCGGCGCGAACCCCAGGGTAGCCCGGCAAACTTCGCGCAATCCTTTAATGATCTCCTCCTGCCCGGCCAAGCGCGCCAGCGGCGCCGCTTCGCCGGCATAGGCTAACTCCAGTCTAGGACCGTTCCATTGCCAACTCGCCGGCCGCAGCAAACTGAGCCACGAGGTCTTCTTGAGCTCTTCCAGGCGGTGCAAGATTTTCGCGGCATCGTCGCCGCGGGCGGAAACGCCGTTCGGCGCCGGCGCGAGGGCGGCAGCGGGGGCCGCGGCGCTAGCCGCCGGCGCGCTTAGCGGCGCCGCGGCTACGGGCCGTGGCTCAGGCGCGGGGAGGGTTTTTTTTTGCGGCCCTGCGGCGCCCGCGTTTTCTCCCTCGCCCAAGCTGGCCAGCACTTCTTCGATCCCGGCCAGCCGCCGCGCGTGCACCAGCTTCATCACGCCCAATTCCAAATGCAGGCGCGGTTCCTGCGCGAAGCGCAGGTCGGAGGCGGTGCGCAGCAAAATCTGCAAGAAGCGCGTCAGGTCCTCCTCGCTGAAGCGCTCCGCCGCGGCCGCCGTGGCTTGCCGTTCGCGGTCGCTCAGCGCGAGCAAGTCGCTCTCCGCGCCCGCCACGCGGCACATCAGCATATTGCGGATGAAAAGCACCGTCTGCTGACAGATCTGCGGCGGGCTGGCGCCGGCTGACAGAAACTGGTCCAAGCACTCTAGGGCGGCGTGGCTCTCGCCGGCGGCCACGGCGGCCAACAGCCCGGCCAGCGCCTCGGTTGAAACCCGGCCCAGCAGCGCTCGTACCGTTTCCTCGCGTAATTCGCCGGCGCCATAGGCCAGCGCCTGGTCGAGCAGCGACAGCGCGTCGCGCAAGGAGCCTTCGCCGGCAGAGGCGATCTGTCCCAAAGCTTCCGGATCGGCGGCAATGCCCTCGGCGGCGCAGATTTGCCCTAGCCGGGCCACGATTTCCGGGTACGGCACGGCACGGAAGGAGAAGTGCTGGCAGCGAGAGCGAATGGTCGCCGGCAGCGCCTCCGGTTCAGTGGTGGCAAGCACGAAAATGGCCCAGTCCGGCGGCTCCTCGAGCGTTTTCAGCAAGGCGTTGAAGGCGTCGTCGGTGAGCTGATGCGCCTCGTCGAGGATGTAGAACTTGTAGCGGTCGCGCGCCGGACGGTACCGAACGCTCTCGCGCAGGGCGCGAATTTCGTCAATGCCGCGATTCGAGGCGGCGTCGATTTCGATCACGTCCACCGCGTTGCCGTCGCGGATCTCGCGGCAGCTCTCGCATTCCCCGCAAGGCGAGACGGTGGGGCCGGGCGCGCGGCGGCAGTTCATCGCCTTGGCGAGAATGCGCGCCACGGTGGTCTTGCCGATGCCGCGGTGGCCGGAAAAGATGAAGCCATGCCCCACCCGGCCAGCCGCCAGGGCGTTGTGAAGCGTTCGCACCACCGCTGCCTGGCCGATCACCTCCTCGAAGGTTTGCGGCCGATAGCGGCGCGCCAGCACCTTTTCCATCGGCTTCTCGCTCGCGAAGGCGGCCCGGCGCGCTGCCCGTGGCCGAGAATCACCGCCTAAGAAATTGCGATCAGACTTCGGGAGCTTCGCTGCACAGTTCCATTGCCGGTTGCCGTTGCTTCCTTCCGGACCTGGCGGGGTTCGCCGGCGGAGCTTGCGCGAGACCCGAAGCCTGACCAATTCCATCCTAGCATTCGGCGCCGCGACTGCCGCTGTTAGGATAGACATTCACGCCATGGCCGCCTTTCCGCGAGCGAAAATCACCGCCCTGGGCACCTACGTGCCGCCGCGCGTCCTCTCCAATGCCGACTTGGAAAAGATGGTCGAGACCAACGACGAGTGGATCGTGACTCGCACCGGCATCTCCGAGCGGCACTTGGTCGCGGCGGGCGAGGCGACCAGCGACATGGCGCTGGAGGCGGCCCGCCGCTGCTTGGCCGAGCGCGGGCTGGGACCGCAGGAGGTGGAGGCCATCTTGGTGGCGACGGTCACGCCGGACATGCTGTTTCCCTCCACCGCCTGCTTGGTGCAAGACAAACTGGGCGCCTCGCAGTGCTGGGGCTTCGACGTGCTGGCGGCGTGCAGCGGCTTTATCTATGCCCTCTCCACCGGGGCGCAGTTCATCGCCTCCGGCAAGCACCGGCGCGTGCTGGTGATCGGCGCCGACACCATGTCGAGCATCATCAACTACCGCGATCGCGCCACCTGCGTGCTGTTCGGCGACGGCGCCGGGGCGGTGCTGCTCGAGCCCGCCGCCGCCGGCGAGCCCGCCGGGCTTTTGGATTTCCTCAATCAAATCGAGGGCTTCGGTGGCGACGCGCTTTACATGCCGGCCGGCGGCAGCCGCCATCCCGCCAGCCAAGAAACCGTCGCCCGCGACATGCACTACGTGCACCAGGAAGGCGGCGCGGTTTTCAAATACGCGGTGCGCAAGATGTACGAGATTTGCGCCAGCATTCTCGCCCGCAATGGCTTCACCGCCGCCGACGTGGATTGCTTCCTGCCGCACCAAGCGAACAAGCGCATCATCGACGCCACCCGCGAGCGGCTGGGCCTCGATCCCGCCAAGGTGCTCATCAACATCGGCCGCTACGGCAACACCACGGCCGGCACCATTCCCCTGGCGATGCAAGACGCGCGCGCCAGCGGCCTGCTCAAGCCGGGCGCTTTGGTGCTGCTCGCCGCCGTGGGGGCCGGCTACACCGCCGGCGCCGCGCTGTTGCGTTGGGACGGCTAGGCGAGGGCGGCCGCGGGCTTGCTGGCGCTCTTGCCGAGCGGCTTCAGGCCGCGGTAAAGGTCCACGGTTTGCGCCGCGATCGCCGCCCAGCTGAATTTTTCTTCCACCCGCCGCCGACCGGCCAGGCCGAATTCGCGTCCCCGCTGCGGCTGCGCCAGCAACAGGTTGATCTTTTCGGCCAAGTCGTGGGCGAAGCGCTCCGGCTCGAGCGGCATGTTGGTGGTCGAGTCGGCGGCAAAGGGAACCAGATATCCGGTTTCGCCTTCGACCACCACTTCCTTGATGCCGCCGGTGGCGCTCGCCACCACCGGCGTCTCGCAGGCCATGGCCTCCAAGTTGATGATGCCGAATGGCTCGTAAACCGAGGGGCAGCAAAACACCGCCGCGTGCGAGTAGAGCTGGATCGCTTCCGGCTTCGAAACCATCTTCTCGATCCACACCACGCGCGGGTTGGTGCGGCGCGCGGCCTCGACTTTGGCGCGCATTTCCGCGGCGATCTCGGGCGTGTCGGGCGCGCCGGCGCAGAGCACGACCTGCGTCCCGAGCCGCAGGTGCGGAATGGCGTCGACCAAATGGGTCACGCCCTTTTGCCGCGTGATGCGGCCGACGAAGAGCACGTAGGGCACCTCGGGATCCACGCCGTACTCGCGCAGCGCGGTCACGCCGCTGGCGGGCCGGTATTCTTCCGGATCGATCCCGTTGTAAATCACGTGCACGCGCTCGGGAGCGACGCGCGGATAGCAGCGAAGAATGTCGCGCTTGGTCTCGCTCGAAACCGCGATCACCGCCTCGGCCTCTTCGATCGCGGTGCGCTCCATCCAGGAGCTCATCTCATAGCCACTGCCCAGTTGCTCCGCCTTCCAGGCACGCAGCGGCTCCAGGCTGTGGGTGGTCATCACCTGCGGAACGCAGTACAGCTTCTTCGCCCAATAGCCGGCCATGGACGTGTACCAGGTGTGGGTGTGGACCAGGCCGACGCCGCGCAGGGCCTTGATCGCCGTCAGATTCACGCTCAAGGCCTCGAGCGCGCCCTTGAACTTCTCCTCCGTGCCGTCGCTGATTTCCCGCCAGGGCTCGGCGCCGCGCACCTGCAACTGTCCATCGTCAAGGTTTTGCTCGCCGAAACAATGCACCTCGACTTCGATCCGTTTGGCCAGTTCGCGGCTCAAATATTCGACATGGACTCCGGCGCCGCCATAAACGTGCGGTGGATATTCGCGAGTGAACAATGCAATACGCATGGTCTTCTCAGATTAACAAACGATCTTGGCGACCCGCGCGGCTTCCGGCCAAGCCGCCGGGAACTGCCGGGCCGGCCTAGCCGTCCAGCGCGCCGGCGGCAACGACGGAGGTCGGCGGACTGTGGCGTAGAGTCGCCGCGCCCCAGGCGGCCCACACCAACACCAGCGGATACAACTCCAGCACGTAACGGGGCTCGCAACTGATATAGGCGCCGAGCGCTACGGTGCGCGCCGCGACCAATCCCGCCAGCAGCGCCAAAAAGCGCGGCCGCGCCTTGAAAAGCCCATAAAGGGCCAGCAGTAGGTAGGTTGCGTTGAGCAGCAAATAGCCGACCGTGAACAGAAAATCGCGCCGGTCGCTTTGCCAGGGACCGGCCGGCGGCCACCAACGATCGTCCACGGGCAAAATCTCGACGCGCGGCGAAAACCAAAGCGAGATCATGCGCGAGAGCGGCAGCAGCAGGTAGTAGCGCGCGGGCCAGCGATGGATGCGCTCCGCCGCCAAGCGGCCGAACTGGGCGTCGAGCGCCGGCGTGAGTTCGAAGTTGCGATTGTAGGCGGCGATCAGCGACAGCGTGCGCGCCCGTGCGGCGCCTTGCCCCAAGGCGCGCGGAGGCAGGGCGGCGACCTCGATCGGGCCGTCGGGAACATTGTCGAGCACCTTCTCGATGCCGCGATAGCCGGCTAGCCAGGTCTTCGCCCAGCGATCGAACCCCGGATGCTGCGCTTCGCCCACCTCGGTCGCCTCCGCCGTGACCAGCGGACGAAACACGCGCAACTCGACCCAATTGCGCAGCGTCCAGATGCCGACCGGCAGCAGCGCAATTGCGTAGAGCACGATCAGCCGATTCCAATTCTCGCGGCGGCCGCGCCTCAGCTTGGCCAGTAGCGGCAAGCTGACGACCGCTAGCACGAGGCCGGTGTCGGGGCGAATTTGAATGCCGGCGGCGAGCGCCGCTCCGCAGCCCGCCCACCAGCCAATTTGCCGCCGCGGCGCGCGCAGCGCCGCGATCCCGCAGCAGAGCGCCAGCATGGTGCAGAACGTGGCCGGCACTTCGGTCAATACGGCGGCCGCGTACATCGCCAGGAAGGGGCAGAGCGCGGTCAGGCCGAAAGCGGCCATCGCCGCGCCGGCCACCGTTTCCGGGCGCGCCGTCGGCGGCGCGATCAGCCGCGCCAGCCAGGCCGCGCAGGCGGCGGTGCCCAGCAGCAGCAGCCATTGCAGGGCCACCAGCGGCCCCATGCGCGCGAAAGGCGCAAAGTGGTAGAGCGCCGCCAGCAGCAGGGGATAACCGGGCAAACGGGCGGTGCTGGCGTGCCAGCCGCCGGCGATCCAGCGCACGTATCGGCCGGTGTGAAGCAAATTGCCGGCCAATTCGAGATACAGGCGTCCATCGTCGGTTACGGTCGGCGCCCAGCGGCCGAAGGCGGCGGCCAGCGCCGCGCTGGCCAGCGTCAGGGCCACGTACCAGCCGGCGCGCCGCGCCCGCCCCCTCGCCGGGCCCCGGTCATCAAGTACGCCGCGCGCCGAGGAGATCACCCGGCTATCATAGGAGCAACAGCTAAGTTCCCGCCCGCCGATGGATCGCCCACCCATTTTTTACGATCCCGCGCGCAAGCGCTGGAAGATCGCCACGCGCGTGCTCAATGTCGCGGGTTTGGTGGCGGTGCTCCTTTTAGCGGTGTTCATCGCCGAGATGGCGAGCAACGAAAGCCTGCCGCGTCTGATCCTGCCCACGGAAGCGGCGGCGCATCCCGTCGCCGCCCGCTACCTGCGCTATCTGCGGCGCCAGCAGGCCAAGGCAGCGCGCCATCGGCCCCGGCATCCGCGCCGGAAACGCCAAGTCGCGCCCATGCGGGGGCTGCCGCAAGGCCTGCGCGCGGCCTTCTACGTCAATTGGGACGCGCCGGCTTACTTCGCCCTGCGCGCCCATATTCGCGACATGGACGTCCTGTTCTGCGACTGGCTGCACGCGGCGACCGCCGACGGCCACATCGAGTCGAGCTTCAACGCCGAGGCCGAGTACGGCATCAAGGACTCCAACATTTTCCTCTGGGCGCGGGCGGAAAACCCCGACCTCGGCATCGTGCCGATGGTGAACAATTACGACGGCTCGCTTTGGCAGGGCGACGCCGCCGCCAAGATGTTCGCCGACCCTGCCGCCCGCGCCACGTTTCGCCAGCAATTGCTGCCGGCGCTGGCACGCTGGAACGCGCATGGAGTCGTCATCGACTTCGAAAATATCCCCACCGCCGCGCAACCGGATTATCGTGCCTTCATCGCCGAGCTCTATCCGTTTCTCCAGCAGGCCGGCATCCGCATGTATCTGAGCCTGCCGGTCGCCGACAACGATTACGACTTGGCCTACTACGCCCGCCATACCGACGTCGTGATCCTCATGGACTACGATCAACACTGGCAGGAGAGCGCGCCCGGACCGATCGCGGCGCAGAGCTGGTTTTTGAACAATCTGCGCCTGGCGCTCAAGGCGATTCCACGCGACAAGCTGATGGTCGGGCTCGCCGGCTACGGCTATGACTGGCCGCAAGGGCGCAATGGCAGCGAGATCAGCGTGCAAAGCGCGCTGATCGCCGCCGACGAATCCGGTTCCGACGTGCGCGTCGATCCCGAATCGCTCAACCCCACTCTCGACTATGACGACGATTCCGGCCGCCTGCATCACGTCTGGTTCACCGACGCGGTCACGGCGGTGAACGAGATGCGAGGTGCGGCGGCGCTGGGCATCGACAACTTCGCGTTATGGCGGCTGGGCGCGGGAGATAGCTCGCTGTGGCCGGTGTTCGACAGATTCCTCGACAATGCCCAGGTCGCCAAAGCGCTGGCCGCGCCCGAGCCCGGCTACGAAATCGACCGCGAAGGCAAGGGCGACATCTTTCACGTCGCCAGCGGCCCGCAGCCAGGAATTCGTCAGATCACCTTCGATCCCAACACCGACTTGATCAGCCAGGAACGCTACCTGCGTTATCCCCGCTCCTATCGGCTGGATAGCTACGGTTGGGCGCCGAAGACCGTCGCTCTGACCTTCGATGACGGCCCGGACCCACGCTGGACGCCGCAGATCCTGCGCGTCTTGCGCGACAAGGGCGTGCACGGCACCTTTTTCGTCATCGGCGCCAACGTGGACCGCTATCCGGACTTGGTGCGGCGCGCCTATAGCCAGGGCAACGAGATCGGCAATCATACCTTTCTCCACCCCGACTCCTCGGACATCTCCCGGCTGCAATTGCAGCTCGAGCTCAACAGCACCGAGCGGCTAGTGGAGAGCGTCTTGGGCGTGAAGATGGCGCTCTTCCGGCCGCCGTACGGCGTCGACGCCACCCCCACCACCAACGAGGAAGTGCGGCCGTTGGAGGAGGCGCAAACTCTGGGATACATCGTGGTCGGCGAGGGCATCGACCCGCACGATTGGCAGAAGGGCCGCACCGCCGACCAGGTCGTGGAAAATGTGCTGGAGCAACTGAGCGACGGGTCCATCCTGCTGCTGCACGACGCCGGCGGCGACCGCGCCGCTACCGTCGCCGCCTTGCCGCGCATCATCGACCAGCTACGCGGCCGCGGCTATCGCTTCGTGCTGGTTTCCGATCTCATGGGCCGCGCGCGGGCCCAGGTAATGCCGCCGCTCGGCGCCTTGAACCTGATTGGCGTGCGGCTGGCGGGCGCCGTGTTCAGCTTCTTGCGCTGGCTCGAAATGGCGATCGTGTGGATCTTCGTGCTCGGCATCGTGCTGATGACGGCGCGCGTGGTGGTGATCGGGGCGCTGGCGGCGTGGCAAAAGCTCCGCCCCCATCGCCCCCCGGACCCCGGTTTCGCGCCGCCGCTGGCGGTGGTGATTCCCGCTTACAACGAGGAGGCGGTGATCGCCGCCACCGTGCGCAGCGCGCTGCAATCCGAATACCCCGCTCCACTTCGCGTCATCGTCGTCGACGACGGCTCGAGCGATCGAACCCTGGACGTGCTGCGCCGCGAGTTCGGCGGCGACCGCCGCGTGCTGATCCTGAGCAAGCCTAACGGCGGCAAGGCCAGCGCGTTGAATCTCGGCATCGAGCGCGTGAGCGAGCCGATATTCGTCACCATCGACGCCGACACCGCCGTCGCTCCCGGCGCGCTGCGGCTCCTCGTCGCCCACTTCAGCGACGAGCGTGTCGGCGCCGTCGCCGGCAATGCCAAGGTAGGCAACCGCGTCAACATGATCACGTGGTTCCAGGCCGGCGAGTACATCACCAGCCAAAACTTGGAGCGACGGGGCCTCGACGCCCTCAATTGCATCACCGTCGTGCCCGGCGCCATCGGCTGCTGGCGCAGCGAGGTAGTGCGGCGCTTGCACGGCTTCAACGCCGAGACCGCCGCCGAGGACGCCGACCTGACGCTCTCCATCCGCCGCTTGGGCTATCGCATTGTTTACGAAGACGGCGCCTGCGCCTATACCGAAGCGCCGATGACCCTGAAGGCGCTGATGAAGCAGCGCCTGCGCTGGTCGTACGGCATCCTGCAAACCGTCTGGAAGCATCGTGATGCCTTCGGGAGGGAGGGCACGCTCGGTCACTTCGCTCTGCCCAATGTGGTCATCTTTCAGGTGATCTTGCCCTTGTTCGGGCCGGTGACCGACTTCATGGTGCTCTTTGCGCTGGCTATGGAATGGTTCAATTACACCTCCCATCCCCAGAGTTGGACGCCGGACAGCTTGGAGCGGCTGCTGTTTTTCTTCGCCGTGCTCATGCTGGTGGAGATCCTGGGATCGGTGCTGGCCTTCGCGCTGGAGCACCGCGAGCAATGGACGCTGGTCGGCTCGGTGCTCTTACAGCGCGTCCTGTATCGTCACGTGATGGCGATCGTCATGTTCCGCACCTTGCGGAAAGCGCTGGAGGGCAGCGACTTCGCCTGGGGCAAGCTGGACCGCACGGCCACCGTACAGGATCGCTTTACGCGCGCCGGCGCGCCGCATTCCTAGGAGGCCCGCGCGCTCCGCGCCGCGCCCCTAGCCCGCTACAATGCCAGGGATGACTTCCGTAGCCGTGGTCACTGGAGCCTCGTCGGGCATCGGGCGGGCCGCCGCGCAGCGGCTGCTGCGCGAAGGCTGGCACGTCGCCGCCTTGGCGCGGCGGGGCGAAAAGTTGCGCGACTTGGCCGCGTCCGCGCGCGGGCGGCTGCTCGCCTTGCCCGTGGACGCGGCGGATGAATCGCAACTGCGCGCGGCAGTGGCCGAAATACGCTCCTGGCGCGCCGGCGTGGATGCCGTGGTGGCCAGCGCCGGCGACTTTTTCGCGCGGCCCATCGCCACCACCACCAGCGCCGAGTTCGAGCGCATGTGGCGCCTCACGGTGCAGGCCAAATTCATGTTAGTGCGCGAGCTGCTGCCGCTTTTGGAGCTGGCCGGCGGGGCGCCGGGGCAGCCGGCGCCGCGCCGCGCCATCGTGCATGTGGCCTCGCTCGCCGCCCACCAGGACTTCGGCAATGAAAGCGCCTATGCCAGCGCCATGCACGGCGTAATCGGCTTGGCGCGCAGCCAAGATGCCGAGCTGCGCGGCAAGGGCATTCGCGTGGCGGTGGTCTCGCCTGGGCTGGTCCGCACGGAACTTACCGAGCGCAGCGGCTTCTCCGAGCGCGCACTTTCGCAAGCGTTGAGCCCCGATGCCATCGCGGCTTCCGTCCTTTACCTGATCGATACCGTCCGCGCCGGCGGCTACGTCCCCGAGATCTTCCACCTGCCCGGCGACCCGCGCGGCCCGGCCTGAGCGCGCCGGACGCCGCGGCTCAGGCGGTTTCCGCCGCCAGGGCGGCGAGGGCTTGGTCGAGCTTCTCCAGCTGCGCGGCGTAGTCGTCGCGCTTGCGCGCCTGCTCCTCGCGAATGTGCGGCGGCGCGCGCTCGGCAAAGCGCGGGTCGGCCAAGCGGGCGATGGTGGCCGCCAGGCGGGCCTGCGTCTCGTCCCGCTGCTTGGCCAGCCGGGCGCGCTCGGCGGCCGGATCGATGGACTGCCGCAGGTCGAGCTGCAAATCGAAATGCGCGGTAGTGATGCGCGCGCCGCCGGCCTCGGCCAGCGGACCCAAGCTGGCCTCGACGCGGGCCAGATGGTTCACCAATGCCAAGTGAGAGGCAAGATCTTCGCCGTCCTGGCTGGTGCGCGGCGCCAGGCGCAGCGACAGCCGCGCGTTGGCCGGCACCTGGCTGGCGGCGCGCCGGGCGCGAACTTCGGTGACCGCTTCCTGCACCAAGGCGATTTGCCGCTCGGCGGCTTCATCGGAAAATTCCGCCCGGGGCCAGGTGGCCAAGCCCAATGTGGGCGCGGGCGGACGCTCGCCGGCCAGCGTCTGCCATAGCTCTTCGCTGAGGAAAGGCATGAACGGATGCAGCAGGCGCAACACCGCGTCGAACGCGGCGACGAGGTTGGCGGCGGCCAGCGCCGCCATGGCCCGGTCGGAAGCATTGAGGCGAGGCTTCAGCAACTCGAGATACCAGTCGCAAAACTCATGCCAGAGGAAGTGATATAGGGCATCGGCTGCCTCGTGGAAGCGGAAATCGGCCAGGCTCTCTTCGATCCGCCGCGCCACGGCGTTCAGACGGGAGAAAAGCCACCGGTCCATGACCTCGCCCCCTTGCGGGCGCATCGCCGCCTCCGCCGCCGGCGGACGCGGCTCCCAGGACGCTTGCGCGGCGGCCCGCTCCAAGCTCATGAAGATGAACCGCGCGGCGTTCCAAATCTTGTTGGCGAACGCCTGGTAGCCCTCCAGCCGGCCTTCCGCCAGGGCGATGTCGCCGCCCGGCACGGCCATGGCGATCAGCGTGAAGCGCACCGCGTCGGTGCCGTAGCGGGCAATGATCTCGAGCGGATCGACGACGTTGCCCTTCGTCTTCGACATCTTTTGCCGCTCGGCGTCGCGCACCAAGCCATGAATATGCACCTGGCGGAAGGGCACGCTGGCCGCCAACGAGAGTCCATCGCGGCGGCGGAAGTGGACGCCCATCATGATCATGCGCGCCACCCAAAAGAACAAAATGTCGAAGCCCGTGATGAGCAAGCTGGTGGGATAGAACGTTGCCAGGTCCGCCGTCGCTTCCGGCCAGCCCAGGGTCGAGAAAGGCCACAGCGCCGAGCTGAACCAGGTATCGAGCACGTCAGGGTCGCGCTCCAGCGCGCCGCCGCAATCCGGACAGGCGGTCGGATCGTCGCGCCCCACTAGGACCCGCCCACAGCCGCGACCGGCATCGCGACCACGACAATACCAGGCGGGAATGCGGTGTCCCCACCACAGCTGGCGCGAAATACACCAGTCGTGAATATTCGCCATCCAGTCGAGATAAATACGCCGATAGGAATCAGGATTGAAGGTAATATGCCCTTCCGCCACCGCCCGCACCGCTTCGTCCGCGAGCGGCGCGATCTTCACGAACCACTGCGCGGAGAGATGCGGCTCGACCACCGTGCGGCAGCGCTGACAGCGGCCCAGCGCCATGGGATGCTCGGCGGCGCCGCGCGACAGCCCGGCCGCCTCGAGGTCCGCGAGGATGCGCTCGCGGGCCGCGAAACGGTCAAGGCCGGCATAAGCGCCGGCGGCCGCGGTCATGGCGCCGCCTTCGTCGATCACCTCTATCTGCGGCAAGCCATGGCGCTCGCCGGCGGCGAAGTCGTTGGCGTCGTGCGCCGGCGTCACTTTCACCGCGCCGGTGCCGAACTCCGGACGCGCCAACTCATCGGCGATGACGGGGATCATGCGGCCGGCCAGCGGCAGCCGCACTTGGCGCCCGATGGCGCCGCGATAGCGCTCGTCGCCGGGGTTCACGGCCACCGCCACGTCGCCGAGCATGGTCTCGGGGCGGGTCGTATCCACGTCCAGGCCGTAGCTGGGGTCGTCGGCGAAGGGATAGCGAATGCGATACAGCTGGCCGACGGTTTCCTCGTGAACCACTTCCAGATCGCTGAGTGCCGTGCGACAACGCGGGCACCAGTTCACCAGATAGCGGCCACGATAGATCAGCCCCTCCTCGTATAGAGATACAAATACCTCACGCACGGCGCGCGAGAGGCCGGCGTCGAGCGTAAATCTTTCCCGCGACCAGTCGCACGAATCCCCCAAGCGCACCATGGCCCGCCGTATGGCGCCGCCGCTCCGCTCCTTCCATTCCCACACTTTCGCGACGAAGGCTTCGCGGCCCAATTGACGCCGGTCGAGGCCTTGCTTGGCCAGTTCCCGCTCGACCACCAACTGCGTGGCGATGCCGGCATGATCGGTGCCGGGCAGCCACAGCGTGTTGTCGCCGCTCATCCGCCGCCAACGCACCACGGCGTCGATCTGGGCATGCTCGAGCATGTGGCCGAGGTGGAGCGATCCGGTGACGTTGGGTGGGGGAATCACCAGCGACCAACTGGGGCGCTCGCTGTCGGTGCGGGCGTGAAACCAGTCGCTTTCGGCCCAGCGCTGTGCCCAGCGCGGCTCGATGCGCGACGGATCATAGATTTTTTCAAGGGGGAGAAACATGCCTGCGGCGCGCGGGCGGATGCCGCGCAAGCCAAACTCAAATTTTAACGGGAACGGACGTTACTCTAGCGCTTCGAGCCGGCGCGCGAGCTGATCCTTGACCTCGTCGGCTAGCATCGGCGCCAGATATTGGCCAAGCACCTCGTCGATGGCCGCCAACGCGGCGGCCAAGTCGACGCGCGGCGGCCCCGAGACGGGGGGCGGTTCGACAATGGCTTCCCGCAGGGCATCCAGCAGCAGATCGTCGCCGCCGGGTGCGGCGGGCAGCGCCTCGGCGGGACTCTCCGCCGGGGCTTCGGCGGAAATGGCTGCCGGCACGTGAACTTCCGGGGCGGGCTCCGTCGCCGGTTCGCTGTGAGCGGGCGCCGCGGCACCGGCCTCGGGCTCGCCCCAACTGCTGCTGGGCCAATGCCAGGAGGGCGCGGGCGCCGCCACATCGGCCGGTGTTGCGGCGGCAGCGTCGGTGGCTTCGGCGGCCGGCAAAATCTCGAGTTCTTCGACTTGCCACCGCGGCTTGGCCGGCGGCTTCGGCGCGGGCGCCGCTTCACTGGCGGCTTCGCTCGGCTGCTGTGGCGCCTTCTCCGCCTCGCCGCCAGCCTCCCCGCCGGTGCTCGCGGGTTGCTCAGCCTCCGCCTGCGCTTCCACCGTGGGCTCGACTTCTTCCACGCCGCGTGGCGCCGTGGGCAGGTCCTTGCCCGCCTTCTTCAGCAACTCGCCTATCGCCTTCTCCAAGGCGGACGGTATGAACGGCTTCTGAATGACCGCGTCCGCGCCCGCTTGGCGCCCTTCTTCGGCATCATAGAGTTCGAAAGCGGCCAACGCCAGCAACACGGGCGTGGCCGCCCATTGCGGCTGCCGTTTGATCCGCTGGCAAACCTCCAGGCCGGTAAGACCCGGCATCGAAGTGTCGGCGATGAGTAAATCCGGCGGCTCTTCTTCAAAGCGCTTTAGCGCCGCCGAGCCATTGCTGACGGTCGCCACCTCGTAGCCGAGCTCCACCAGGATGCGGCTGCCATCGCGCTGCGCGTGCGGACTATCGTCTGCCAAGAGTATCTTTACGCCCACGACTCCTGCCCTTTCGTGAAACCCGTGTGCCTGAAAGGTAACGGTTTCCGCGCCTGTAATCAAGACCATCCGAATCGGCGCTAGTGCCGCCGGAATTTCGCGTACGAGCGTACAGGTGGCCCCCGGCCGGCGGGTTGCCCGCTCGACAAGCTCGCACGCGTTATCTCAGAATCAAAAGATGAACGCCAGCGCGGAAAACGACACGATCGTCGCGGTGGCGACCCCGCCGGGGCGCGGCGGGCTGGGGATTGTGCGGCTTTCGGGAGCGGAAGCGGCGGCCATCGCGCGCGCCATCTTGTCCGACCCGCCCGGCGCCGCGGGCCAGCGCGAGTGGACTCCCCGCCGGGTCCGGCGCATGCTCTTTCTCGATCCGGAGATGCCGCCGCAGGCGGCGGTGGCGCTCGAGGAAGCGCTCGTGACCTACTTCGCCGCCCCGCACTCCTATTCTGGCGAAGACGTCGTCGAGATCGCTGCCCATGGCTCGCCGCCGCTGCTGGCCGCGCTGCTCGAAGCGGCGCGCCGCCGCGGCGCGCGCCTGGCCGAGGCCGGCGAATTCACCCGCCGCGCCTTCTTGCACGGACGCCTCGATCTTACCCAGGCCGAAGCGGTGCGGGATTTGATCGCCGCTCAAACACTGCTGCAAGCGCGCGCCGCCGCGCGCCAGCTTCAGGGCGCGGTGGCT
The DNA here is from genome assembly GCA_050746125.1 of Terriglobales bacterium. Taxonomy (GTDB): domain Bacteria; phylum Acidobacteriota; class Terriglobia; order Terriglobales; family SCQP01; genus JAJPKR01. The sequence goes on from JBOGKX010000142.1 coordinate 70,736, forward strand.
GCCGGATTGGCCCCGCTCAAGCGCCAACTCCTCGAGTTCATCGCCCGCCTCGAGGCGGGCATCGATTTCGCCGATGACGACGTCACGGTGATGGGCGCCGCGGCGCTGGCCGATGCTCTCGCCGCTCTCCATCGCGCCGGCGCCACCGCCCTCGAGGATTTTCAGCGCGGGCGACTGGTGCGCGAAGGCCTGGCGCTCGCCATCCTGGGTCGGCCGAACGTCGGCAAGTCAAGCCTGTTCAATCGCCTGCTGGGCAGCGATCGAGCCATCGTGACGGCCTCGCCCGGCACTACGCGTGACTTGGTGGCAGAGACCTGCGATCTCGATGGAATTCCATTCCGCCTCGTGGACACGGCCGGAATTCGCAATGGGCAAGGAGAAGCGGAGCGGCTGGGCATCGCCAAAAGCTGGGAGGCGGGAGCGGAAGCCGATGTCGTCCTCGCCGTCTTTGATGGCTCGAGTGCCCTGCTGGCCGAGGATACAGCTCTTTTGGCACGACTGGCCGCTTGGCCCTGCCTGCTGCCCGTGCTCAATAAGTGCGATTTGCCACGTCGCCTCGACCTGGGGCAACTTACCGCCGCCATCGCCGCGTCGGGTCGGGAGTTGCCAACCGAGCCGGCGCGGGAGGTCTCGGCGCTCACTGGCGCCGGTCTTGCCGACTTGCGCCGGCAAATACGCAGTGCCGTGCTGCCGGCGGCCGCCGAAGAGGGCGCGTGGCTCACCAACGCCCGGCACGCCGACCGGCTGCAAGCCTTTCTCGTAGCCGTCGCGGACGCCCAAGCCAGCCATGCCAACGCCATGCCCCATGAGGCCTTGCTCGTGGACCTGCATCGTGGGCGGCGCGAACTGGATGCGATTACCGGCCAAACCGACATCGAAGATATACTGGGAATGATCTTCTCGACCTTTTGTGTCGGGAAGTGACGCTCGGCCCTTCGGATCGGAATGACGTGGGAGATGTTTCCGTTGTGGTCCGCCGCGGCAGAGAAAGTAACCGCCGTTCCCGCCCCGGCGTCCCATGAAGTGAGGTGATCATGGCTTGCCTGCCGCATCCGCTGCGCCCGCTGCCGATCTTGCTGTGCCTGCTGGCTTTGTCGGCGACCCTCAGCCCGCAACAAGTCAACCCTCGCAAGCTCAAGCCGGAAGACGACGTGTATCTGATCGGCGACCGCAAGGTGGGCAGCGGTATCGATTTCTACTCCCAAAAAAAGGAGATCGCACTAGGGCAGGAGCTGGCGCGCCAGGTCGAGGAGAATAGCGTCGTCATCAAGGATCCGGAGGTGAATGAGTACGTCAACCGACTGGCGCAAAACCTGGTGCGCAACTCCGATGCCAAGGTTCCCTTCACGGTTCGAGTTCTGCGCGACGATTCCATCAACGCCTTCGCCCTGCCAGGCGGTTATTTCTTCGTCAATTCCGGTCTCATCCTTGGCTTGAACGAAGAAGACGAACTGGCCGGTGCCATGGCTCATGAGATCGCCCATGTGGCCGCCCGCCACGCCACCCGCAATATGACCAAGGGGGAGTTGCTGTCGCTCGCCGCCATTCCCGTCGAGATCGCCGCCGGACCGGGGCTGGGCGGCTTGGGCGTGGCGGAAGCCGCCGACCTGATCGTACCCATGAAATACATGTCGTTCACCCGCGGCGCGGAGCGAGAAGCCGACTGGCTGGGCGTGCAATACCTCTGGAAGGCGGGCTACGATCCCATGGGCATGGTGCGGGCCTTTCAGGTACTCGAAGAACTGGATAAGAAACGGCCTGGTCTTTTTGATCGTGCCTTTGCCAGTCATCCGCAAACCCCCGATCGCGTGGCCGCCAGCGAGCGGGAAATTGCGACGATTTTGCCGCCGCGTCCCGAGTATGTGGTGAATACCAGCGATTTCAATCGTGTCAAATTGCGCCTCGCCAAGTTGATCGAAGGAGCGAAGGTCAAGGCCCCCGGAGCGAACCGACCGCCAGCCCCGCCGGGCCCGCCCGTAATCACGCGCACCCCCAATCCATAGCCATTGGTTCGGCCGCGCCGGTTACGGTTGACAGGAAAGGGGAAGTGACTACAATAACTCCACCTCCGCTTGCCGCGAGGGTCGAGGCATTGGCATGCCGTCGCGCTCTACCGCCGGGTTCGAACCTCCTCCTGCTTGTCCGCACGCACGTGTACAAGTGGTCGCCCGGCAGCAAGGGAGAGAGTATTTTGAATGTCTGGATTGTCGCTCAATCCTGGAACCCGACGATCTGGAACGGAGTCCCGAACTGGAAGAGCCGGAAGAATAAAACTCCCCTGCCTAAACCGTGCATGAGTGCCGCGCGTGCCAGAATACTCCGATGCGGGACTGCCGAGGGGGTTTCGCAATCCATTTGGGTGCGACGCGCGTCTAATAAGAAGTCTTGCATCGTTCGAGGTATATATCCGTGAACACCGCTCAGCTTCAAAAGTCACTCGATGAACTACGCCGCGAGCAAGCGCGACTCAATGAGGCCGTGCGCACGCTCGAGGAATTGGTCAGCGGCACCAAGAGCAATCGCCTGAGCCCGGAGGGCCGGGCCCGCATCTCCGAGGCCGCAAAGCGGCGCTGGGAAGAGCATCGCCGCCAAGCCGCCGCCAAGTCCGCCGGTCGCGCCCGCCATGCCCCCTCCCATCGTGCCGCTTAGCCGGCCGCGGACGGGCAGCTCAGCGCGCCACGTGACGCGCTCGCGGTGACGGCCCGGCAGCCGGCGCCAGGCGATGCACGATCAGGTGGACCTTGGCCGCCGCGTATTGCTGCGGGGTTAAGAAGTGACGGCGGAGTAGATCGCGCTTGGCCCGCCAGGGACGTGCTGCGATGATGCGTTCGGCCAGGCCCAAGTTTAGCCCAGGAACGCCGGCCAGCTGCTTAGCGCTCGCCCGATTCAGATCAAAAGGGGCCGGCCGCCGCATGCCCGCGATGGCCTTGGGCGGCGGGTCGCCGCCCGTAGCGAGCAGGGTCGAATCCGGCAGACGATACGCGAATACTTGCTTCGGTCGCGCCTGGCAGGCCAAGCTGCCCGCCAAGTACAGACCCATCATCGCCATTCGAAAGGCGCGCATGCCTCCAGGCTCGGCTGTTGATGTTCACCTCGCAACCTACCCAAATTGGGGGGCTCGCTTACCCGGTGATTTCCATCCGTGATAGCCGCTCGATGCGCTTGGGAATGGGGGGGTGAGTGGAAAACAAGTTGGCGATCCATTCCCGTGTAACCGGCTGAATAATGAACAAGTGTGCGGTCGAAGGAGTGGCCAGCATGGGCCGGCGCCGCGAATTCGCTTCCAGCTTTTCGAGAGCGCGCGCCAAGGCGGCGGGATCGCCGGTCCACTTTGCGCCGCTGGCATCGGCCGCGTATTCGCGGGAACGGGAAATGGCTAGCTGAATTAGCATGGCGGCGATCGGCGCCACGATCATTAGTGCCAGGGCCCCCAATATTCCGCCCTCCTCGCCGTCGCGCTCGCCGCCAAATCCGCCGAACAGCGCCGCCCAGCCGGCCATCCGCGCCAGCAGCATGATGGCGCCGGCAATCGTGGCGGCAGTCGAGCTGATCAAGATATCGCGATTACGCACGTGGCCGAGTTCATGGCCCAGCACGCCCTGCAGTTCCGCGTCGTCGAGCAAATCCAAAATGCCGCGCGTGACCGCGACCGAGGCGTGCCGCGGATTGCGGCCGGTGGCGAAGGCGTTGGGGGCATCGGTGGGGATCACGTAAACCTTCGGCATGGGCAGATTTTCCCGCGCCGTCAGGCCTTCGAGGATGCGATAAACGCGCGGCACTTGCTCGCGCGTAGCCGGCTGCGCGTTGTAGGTGGACAACGCGATCCTGTCGGAGAAAAAGTAGGCGCTGAAATTCATCGCCGCCGCCAGCACCAAGGCGATGATCAGCCCCACTTGCCCGCCCAGCGAGTTGCCGATCAGCAGCAGCACTACTGTCAGCAGCGTCAGCAGCAGCGTTGTTTTGAATACCTGCATTCCCCGCATGTTCGTTCCCTTTAATTATGCTCTGTTCATTCGATGATCCCGCTCCGCCCGCGACGCCGCAAAGCTCGCGGTGTCCTCTGGCGCCGGGCAGAGCAGGCGAGCCCGCGCCACCGCGGCTTCAGACCGCCGCCGGCCGCCGTTCGTAAAGTACTTTATTGAATTGCAGACCATCGCCGCCGGGGATGGCGTCCGCTTCGATCGACTCGCCCGGCCTCACCTCGCCCTTCAGCAAGGCCGTGGCCAGAGGATTCTGGATGAGTCGCTGCAGGGCGCGCTTGAGCGGCCGCGCCCCGTATTGCGGATCGTAGCCTTGCGCCAGCACCACCTGGCGCGCCGCCGGCGTCAGCACCAGCCCGATCTTGCGCTCCGCCAGCAACGCGCGTAGGTGCGTCAGCTGCAACTCGACGATCTGCTCGATCTGCTCGCGACCCAGGGCATGGAAGATGACGATGTCATCCACGCGGTTGAGGAACTCGGGCTTGAAGTGCGCCCGCAGCGTGTCCATCACCTTGCGCCGCATCTTCGCTTCTTGGTCCGGGGAGGCAAAGTCCTCGGCGTGGATCGACGCACTGCCCAAATTCGAGGTCATGATCACCACCGTGTTGCGAAAATCCACGGTGCGTCCCTGGCCGTCGGTAAGCCGGCCGTCGTCAAGTACCTGCAACAGGATATTGAAGACATCCGCGTGCGCCTTCTCGATCTCATCGAGCAGCAGCACGGCATAGGGGCGGCGGCGCACGCGCTCGGTGAGCTGGCCGCCTTCCTCGTAGCCGACATAGCCGGGGGGCGCGCCGATGAGGCGGGCCACGGAGTGCTTTTCCATGTACTCGCTCATGTCCAGCCTCACCATCGCGTGCTCGTCGTCGAAGAGAAATTCGGCCAGGGCGCGCGCCAGCTCGGTCTTGCCCACCCCGGTGGGCCCCAGAAACAGGAACGAGCCGATGGGCCGGCGCGGGTCACCCAGCCCGGCGCGGGAGCGGCGAATGGCGTCGGCGACCGCCACCACGGCGATATCTTGCCCGACCACGCGAGCGTGCAGCCGCTCCTCCATGCGCACCAGTTTTTGCGTCTCGCTCTCGAGCATCTTGCTGACCGGGATGCCGGTCCATTTGGCGACCACGCGGGCGATATCGGCCTCGCCGACCTCCTCCTGCAAAAGCCGCGCCTCGCCCTGCTCGGCCGCCTCGAGATCGCGGCTGGCCGCGGACAGCTCCTTTTCCAGTTCCACGCGCCGGCCGAAGCGAATCTCCGCCACGCGGCTGAGGTTGGCCGCGCGCTCGGCCTGCTGCTCTTCGATCTGCAGCGCGTCCAACTTTTTCTTGACCTCGCGCACGCGCTGAATTAGGTCCTTTTCCCGCTGCCAGCGCGCCGTCAGCGCCGCCGCTTGTTCGCGCAGGTTCGCGCTCTCGGCCTCGATCTGGCGCAGGCGCTCGCGCGAGGCCGCGTCCTGCTCCTTGGCCAGAGCCGTGCGCTCAATTTCGAGTTGCGTGATGCGCCGCTCCAGGGCCTCGATCTCGGCTGGCCGCGAGTCCAGCTGCATGCGCAGCGAGGCGGCCGCCTCGTCCACCAAATCGATCGCCTTGTCGGGGAGAAAGCGGTCGGCGATATAGCGATGCGAGAGGCGCGCCGCGGCCACCAGCGCCGCGTCCTTGATGCGCACGCCGTGGTGAATTTCGTAGCGCTCCTTTAGGCCGCGCAAGATCGCGACCGCGTCCTCCAGCGCCGGTTCGCCGACGTAGATCGGCTGGAAGCGGCGCTCGAGCGCCGCGTCCTTCTCGATGTGCTTCTTGTATTCGTTCAGCGTGGTGGCGCCGATGGCGCGCAACTCGCCTCGCGCTAGCGCCGGCTTGAGCATATTTGAGGCATCCATCGCGCCTTCCGCCGCTCCGGCGCCGACCAGCGTATGCAATTCGTCGATGAAAAGCACGATGGCCCCGCCGGCATCCTCGATCTCCTTGAGCACCGCCTTCAGCCGATCCTCGAACTCGCCGCGATACTTCGCCCCGGCGATCATCGCCCCCAGATCGAGCGCTACCACCCGCTTCGATTTCAGCGCTTCCGGCACGTCCCCGGCCACGATGCGCTGCGCCAGGCCCTCGACGATGGCGGTCTTGCCCACGCCCGGCTCGCCGATCAGCACGGGATTGTTCTTGGTGCGCCGCGACAGCACCTGCACCACGCGCCGGATCTCCTCGTCGCGCCCAATCACCGGATCGAGCTTGCCTTTGCGCGCCAGTTCGGTCAGGTCGCGCGTGTAGCGATCGAGCGCTTGATATTTAGCTTCCGGATTGGGGTCGGTAATTCGCTGGCTGCCGCGAATTGCCCGCAGCGCCTGCAGCACGCGATCGCCGCTGACGCCTTGAGCGGCCAGCAGCCGCTGGGCAGGATCGCCCGCCAGATCCAGCATGCCGAGCAGCAGGTGTTCCGAAGAAACATACTCGTCGCGGAACTTGTCGGCATGGCGAAAAGCGTTCTCGAGCAATTGCGCCAATCCCGCGCTCAGCCCCCGCTCGACGGCGGCACCCTCCACCTGTGGCCGCCGACCGAGTTCCCGCTCCGTTTCCGCGGCTAGCATTTCCACGCTTACGCCCAGCCGTCGCAGCAAGGGCGGAATCACCCCGTCATGGTCGGCCAGCAAGGCCGCGAGCAGATGCAGCGGCTCGATGCTGGCCTGGCCATGCTCGGCTGCCGCCGCTCGCGCCGCCTCCAATGCTTCTTGCGCCTTTACCGTCAATTTGTCGAAGCGAATTGCCATAAAAACCGGGGGGCGCGAGCCGCCCCCCTTCCTTCCCTAGATGTTAGGCCCGCATTTGGGATTAGGAGTTCGTGCCGGCGCCCACGCGCACTTGGATGACACGGGGCTTGCTCTCCTCCCGCTTCGGCAGGGTGATGGTCAGCACGCCGTTTTTCAGCTTGGCCGCGACTGCCTCCACGTTGACGTAGTCGGGCAGCGAGAAAACGCGAAGGAATGCGCCGTAACGCAATTCCGCGCGGCGGAAAGTCTCCAACCCCGCGCTGGGTTTGCGCTCGCCGCGTACTGTGAGTTGGCCTTGTTCGACGCGCACCTCGAATTCGTTTTGTTCGACGCCCGGCACGTCCAACTCGAGCACCAACTGCTGGTCGTTTTCATGGATCGCCGTCGCCGGCGTCCACTCGTCCTGCGCATCTGGCAGCGCCGGCAACCGCTGCTCGAACAGCTGGTTCATGTGCTCCTGCCAAGTCTTCAACGGAAAAGCTAATGTGGTCATTGCAAACCTCCCGGGGTCTTAATTGACTACAGTGAAATCATAAAATATGACTGTAGTCTTGTCAATATCAGATCGAAAAATACTTTCCCTTTGTTTTCATGGCGTTACATGATTCGTCGAGGCTTGCTCGCTAGCGCACGAGCAGAATGAGGCACTTCAGGTACTGGGTTTCGGGAAAGCCTGCCAAGACGGGATGATCGAGGGACTGGGTACGGCGCTCGAGCAGCACCAGTGAGCGGCCGGCATCCACGGCGGCGGCTAGCACAACATCGAAAAAGGCAGCTTCTTCCAGGTTGTGCGAGCAGGAGCAAGTGACCAGAATGCCGCTCGCATGCAGAATTCGCAGCGCGCGAAGATTGATTTCCTTGTAGCCGCGCAACGCGGCGGCGAGGGCGGCGCGGTTCCTGGCAAAGCCGGGAGGGTCAAGCACCACCATATCGAATTTTCGCCTGCTCTCGTCGTAGTGTCGAAGCAAGTCGAAGGCGTTGGCCTCGATCCACTCGACCGTATCGAGGCTGTTTGCTTGCGCGTTGCGTTCGGCGGCCTCGAGCGCGGGGCGGGATAAATCGGCGGCGGCGACTTGGGCTCCCGCGCGCGCCAGGTGCACGGCGAAACCGCCCTGGTAGGTGAAGGCGTCGAGTGCCTCCGCGCCGGGGCGCGTGTAGCGGGCGGCGGCAGCCCAGTTTTCGCGCTGATCGAGAAACCCGCCCGTCTTTTGCCCCGCCAGCAGATCGAAGCCGAAGCGCAGGCCGTTGATTTCGGCTGTGGCCTGAGCCGACTCGCCATATAGCAGGCCAGCGCGCGCTTCGAGCCGTTCGAGCCTGCGAAGACGAGTGTCATTGCGTTCGATGATGGCCTGCGGATGCAGCCAATCGCGCAGCCACGCGACGACGGCGCCTTGTCTCGCTTCCATGGCCGCGGTCAGGGACTGCACGGCCAGAGCCGCGCCGTAGCGATCCACGATCAGCCCGGGCAGGCCGTCGGCCTCGCCCGCCACCAAACGATAGGCCTCACTGTGCGCGACGAAGCGCTGCCGGTAAGCCAGCGCCACGCGTAGGCGCTCATCCAGCCAGCCGGGCTCCAAGGCGGCCTCATCCCTAGTCAGCAGGCGCAAGGCGATTTGCGAATTGGGGCTGTAATCGGCCCAGCCCAGCGCGCCTCCGCGGCGCGTGGCCACCGCGACCGGCGCCTCGGGAGGGTGGCGCGAAGACGGCGCGAAGCCGAGCAGATCGTCGCGATAGACCCAGCCGTGGCCGGCCGCCAAGCGCGCGGCGGCGCGGTCCCTAACGATGGCGGTGTGCATTGCCCAATGGCGGGAGCGCGGGAGCTAGGCGTAAATCCCGCGCAATTTGATGGTGAAGGCGACTCGGTCGATGGCCAGCATGTAAGCGGCGATGCGATTGTTCACCTGGTGCCGCTCGGCGTAGGCCACGACGTCTTGGAAGCTGGTTTCCATGATGTGCTGTAGTTGCTCGTTGACCTCGCTCTCTTTCCAGAAGTAGCCCTGGCGATCCTGCACCCACTCGAAGTAGGAAACGGTGACGCCGCCGGCGTTGGCGAGGATGTCGGGAATGATGAAGATCTTTTTGTCCTGCAAGACTTCGTCGGCGGCCGCAGTCGTCGGGCCGTTGGCGCCTTCGCAGACGATCTTGGCCTGAATGCGGTCGGCGTTGCGGGTGGTGATCTGGTTTTCGGTGGCGGCGGGCAGCAGAATGTCGCACGGCATGGTGAGCAGTTCCGCGCGCGGCACCGCCTCGGCGTTCGCGAAGCCTTGCAGCGTGCCATTGGCGGCGCGGTATTCGGCGAGTGCCGGCAAGTCCAGCCCCTTGGGGTTGTACACGCCGCCGTCGAATTCATCGATGCCCACCACGAGATACCCCGCCTTGGCCAGCAGCCGGGCGGCGTTGCTGCCGACGTTGCCGAAGCCCTGCACGACCACGCGTGTCTTCGCCCGCTCCAACCCCAGCTTCTTGATCGCCTGATCGCAAACGATCATGCAGCCGCGGCCGGTGGCCTCGCGCCGGCCGCGCGAGCCGCCCAAGTCGAGCGGTTTGCCGGTGACGACGGCGGTGACGGTATGGCGCGCGTGCATCGAGTAGGTGTCCATGATCCAGGCCATCACCTGCTCGTTGGTATTCACGTCCGGGGCGGGCACGTCGCGCTCGGGCCCGATGAACTCCATCAACTCCGCCGTATAGCGGCGAGTCAGGCGTTCGAGCTCGCCCAGGGAAAGGATCTTCGGGTCGCAGATGATGCCGCCCTTGGCGCCACCAAAGGGGATGTTCACGACGGCGCACTTCCATGTCATCCAACTGGCCAGAGCTCGCACTTCGTCGAGGGTGACGTCGGGAGCGAAGCGAATGCCGCCCTTGCCCGGTCCACGAGCAACGCTATGCTGCACCCGGTAGCCGGTGAAGACTTCCACCCGGCCATCATCCATTTGCACTGGAATGTGGAGCGTGATCTCCCGCGTCGGGTACCGGAGCACGCGCCATAACCCCTCGTCCAGATTGAGCTTGCGGGCAGCCAGGTTGAACCGGGCCTCTTGCGAGTCCCAGGGATTGGTTTCCAAATTCTCCAGCGTCGTCAACGTCGTGCTCACCTGTCGCGTCCCCTTATCCGCTGCGCTCAGTGTAGGATAGGCGTCCTGGCCTGTCGAGTCGGCGGGGGCTAGGCCCGCATTGCGGAGCGCACCGGCTCGGCCACCGATGCCGGCTCCTCTTCCCCTCCGCCCACCAGTTCCCAGAGATCGCGGTCGCGCAACAAGCGTTTCACCAAAGCGGTGTGGAGCGCGTGGCCGGCGCGATCGGCGCGCACAAAGCCCTCGAGCGGATAGCCGAGCAACGCCAGGTCGCCGATCAGATCGAGCATCTTGTGGCGCACGAACTCGTCAGCGAACCGCAACGGTCCGTTCACCACGCGACGCTCGTCGAGCACCACGGCGTTTTCCATCGAGCCGCCGCGAATCAGCCCCTGCCGCCGCATGGCCTCGACGTCCTTGAGAAAACCGAAGGTGCGCGCCGGCGCCAGCTCGCGGCAGTAGCTCTCGGGATTCAACTCCAATTCGAACTGCTGGCGGCCAATGGCCGGGTGGGGAAAATCGATGGTGTAGGCCAAACGGTAGCCGGAGTGAGGATAGATGCCGATGAACTTGCCGCCCTCGGCGAGCTCGACCGGCCGCAGGATGCGCATCGCCCAGCGCCGCCGCCGCTGCCGCCGCGGCACGGCGCGTTCGATCATCTCGACGAAGGGCAGCGCGCTGCCGTCCAGAATCGGAACCTCGAGGTTGTCGACTTCGACAATGACGTTGTCGATGCCTAGTCCGACCAATGCTGACAGGACGTGTTCCGTGGTGGAAATGAACACGCCCTTTTTCATCAGGCTGGTCGCGTAGCTGACTTGGGCGATGTTGGCAGCGTTGGCCTCGACGACGAAGCCCTCGAGATCGGAACGCCGAAACTGAATGCCGGCGCCCGCCGTCGCGGCGCGCAATTCGAGTCTTACCGGCGCGCCACTATGCAGTCCGACCCCGTCCGTGCTGGCTTCGTGGCTGATTGTCGACTGCTGTCGCATCCGCCCATCATGTTGGCATAGCCTTCCCTTCTCGTTCGTAAGTCTTTTTGGCAGCACGGCTTACAGGCGAGCCAAGGCCGTTACCCCGTGGTTTTTTTGCAACATCCGGCGGACGGTTAATGGTTCTTTCGCCACGCGCCCGGCTCCTTGCGCCGGGACACTCACGCTTCGCGGCTGCGCGAGTCGAGGCACACGGTGACCGGGCCCTCGTTGCAGAGTTCGACCGACATCATGGCGCGAAATACGCCGGTCGCCACGCGGCAACCCGAGGCGCGCAACTCACTGACCAGCGCTTCGTATAGCTGGTGGGCGGCGGCCGGCGACTCGGCGCGAGTGAACGAAGGCCGCAATCCGCTGCGGCAATCGGCCAGCAGAGTGAATTGCGAGATGGCGAGAATTTCGCCGCCGATCTGCCGAAGGCTGCGATTCATCTTGTCTTGGTCATCGGCAAAAAGGCGCAGATTCGGGATCTTTTCCGCCAAAAAGCGAACGTCGGCGGGGCCGTCGCCACGCTCGACACCGATCAGCACCACCACGCCCGGTCCAATCTCGCCGACCACTTCGCCCGCCACCCGCACTCGGGCATGGCTGACCCGCTGTAAAAGCGCGCGCACGAGCTTATTTCCACCCCCGGGCGCGATTCCAATAGAAGATCGCGGTGGCGTCGTCTCGATGCAAGAGTTGTTCCAGCTCGGCGCAGGCGGCGTCCACTTCGGCGCCGCTGGCCAACCCCGCCTCCGCCAGCGCGCGGCGAACGGGGCGCACCAGGGAGATGAAGTTCTCCACCCAGGGCCGAAATTCGGGCGTACCGGCCGCGTGCGTTTGCGGCTGCAGGCTCAATTCGACACGGTTGAAGCCGGCCTGCCGGAAGAGACGAAAAAGATTTTTGCCAATGAGCGGATCGCCGCCCAGCCGCCGTTGTAGCGCGGCAAACCGCCTCCATACCCGGTCGAAGCGCGGGCAAGACGGATCGAATTTCAGGGCGAAGTTATCGTTCTCCTGCACGCAGGCGCGCCCACCGTCGCGCAGCACGCGCCGCATTTCGCGCAGTAAGCGCACCGGGTCGCCCACGTGCTCGAGCACGTATCGCCCGTACACCAAATCGAAGGCGCTACTGGCGAAAGGCAAGCTATGGCCGTCGGCGCGGCAAAAGTGTAAGCCCGGCCCGGCCTGCCGCGCCGCTCTGGCCAGTTGATCCCAAGCTACCTCGACGCCGGCTAATAATCCGGGCGCCAGCCGCGCCGCCGCTTGCGCGGCCAAGATGCCCAGCCCGCTGCCCACTTCCAGCGCGCGCTCGCCGGGTCGGCAGGCGAGGAACTCGAGAAACGGCGGATTGGTGAGCCGATTGAGCCGCTCCAGGCGTTCCTGCTCGGCGGCACCGGTGCCATGGATGTAACCGATCGGCATCGCCATGCGTGGGCCGGCAACCTCCTTGATCGCTGCTCGCCTGCCGCTCATTGCGGAGAGAAATCGCGGATGCGCGCAACCGCCGGCGCATCCAATCCCTCCGCCAGCGCCACCATCAGGTTCACCATGCGATCGAAATCGGCGCGCGAGATCATGCCATTGTGGGCGTGCGTGTAGCGGGTCGGAATCACCAAATTCACCGTTGGCACGCCGCCGTTGCTCTTTTGAATCTCGGCCGAGTCGTCGCCGTAGCCAAGCACCAAGTCGGTTTGCAAGGGAATCCCGCCGGCAGCGGCGACATGGCCCACATAGGCGGCCAGCTTGCGGTTGGGCAGTTCGCTGTTGTCGTAGAGAAACAGGCCCGGTCCGCCCCCCAAGACCTCCTGCGCTCGCTCCGGATCGGTGCCAGGCACGTCGCGGGCGATGCCCACTTCGAGCGCCAGGCCGATATCGGGCCGGATCAGTTGACTGGCGGTATGGGCGCCGCGCAGCCCAATCTCTTCTTGCACCGTGGCCGCATAGTACAGCTGGTTGGGGTGGGGCGAGCGGGCCAGCCGGCGCATCATTTCCAACATTACGGCGCAGCCGACCCGGTCATCCCAGGCCTTGGCGACGTAGCGGCGCCCGCCGGCCATGATCTCGAACGGGGCCACCGGCGCCACCGGATCGCCCGGCGCGATGCCGAGCGCGGCCACGTCGGCGGCGTTGCGCGCACCCACGTCGAGATAGATCGCCTCGCGCGGAATCACACGATTACGTTCATCGCCGCGCGTGATGTGCGCGTCCCAGATGGTCGTCACCGCCGGCACCGGACCCTTGGCGCCAAGAATCACCCAACGCTGGTCGGGCAGCGCCTGATCGAGCCAGCCCCCCAGCATCTGCATGGAAAGAAAGCCGTCGTGGCGAATGCGGCGGATCAGTCCACCCAACTCGTCCATGTGCGCGTCGATCATGATGCGCGGACCAGCCGCGCCTTGCCGGGCGATGACGGAGCCCAAGCCGTCATAGGAGATTTGGTCGGCGAAGGGCCGCATCTGTTCGACCATGATTCGTCGCACGGGCTCCTCGAAGCCGGAAGGGCCGGGCGCGGCGGTGAGTTGCTGCAGCAGTTGGGTGACGCGGTCTTGAGCGGGCAACAGCGCGGCCAGGGCAAGCAGGACGGGCAAAATTCGGTACATGGCGAACGGCCTCGAGAAAAGCAAAGCGACTATACCGCGCCTCGCTTCCGCCGCCAAGCGTGCCGCGCTCGGCGCCTAGGGTTGGCCGGCAAGGATGAAGCCGGCCCAGAAGATCGGATTCGCGGGCAAGGCCACACTGCCGCCCATCGTGGTGGCCGCGCGCAGTCGGCCGGCGCGCAATTCCCTAAGCAGCGCCAGTTGGGCGGCGCGCAGCGAGGCGGCCTTGCCCTGGCCGCGCAGGTAGTGACGATAAAACTCCGTCACCAAATAGCTGGTAGGAGCGTCGGCCACGTCCCAGAGCGAGGCGATCACGGAAGGCGTGCCGGCATAGAAAAAGGCTCGCGTCAAACCGGTGCGCCCGTCGCCCGTGACCGGTCCCGCGGCGCCCCGGCAGGCGCTCAAGAACACCAGGTCGGCATGCAATTTGAGGTGATAGATCTGGGCGGCGGTGAGCTCGGCGCCGCTCGCCCTGCTGCCGCCCAAGGCGATAAAGGAATCCAGTGGATCGGCGTCGCGCACCAGGGCATGGGTGGCTAGATGCACGACCGAATACGGCGCCGCCATTTGCCGCAGCACCGCCGTCCGCGCCGCCTCGCTCCCGGCCATCACCGTCGCCTCGCCCGGTCCCACCAGCCGCGCCACCGCCTCGACTTCGCGACGTGCGCCCGGCAGCGGCGGCAGCGAGCCCACGCCGGGCAAGACGGGCAGACGGGGATCGGCCACCAGCAGCAAGCGCGACCTGCCGGGGCGCGCCCTTTGCTGCGTCAGATGCAGGCTGGTCAGCGAGGGCGCGTAAGAAAGCGTGTGATGCTCGAGCAAGTAGCTGCCGTCGGGCTCTGGCAGCGCGGCAAAGGAGAGACCGAAGAGCGGGCCGTCGGGAACGATCAGCAGCGCGCCGGTCGGGGGGAGATACCGCCGCGCCGGTCCCAGCAGCACCCGATCCAGCCGGGCCAGAGCCTTTTGCCGGGGTGTCGAAGTCGCGGCGGCGCGCAACTCCGTCTCCTGTAGCGGTGCCGTGGCGGCGGCAATGAGCCGGACGAGTTCGGCGCGGGTCGCCGGCGCGCGGGCGGCGTGCAATTGGCCGGCCGGCGTGAGGACAAAAACCCAAGTCTCCCCCGGCGACGACCAATAACAAAGCACGGTGACGTTTAGTTGGGTCGCCATCGCGGCGGCGGTCTCCTCCGAAAGCGGCGTGGCATTGGCGCCGCTGGGCAGAGTCAGGCCGCTCGCCGGCGCGACTCGCGCCACGTGCCGCTCCGCATCCAGCGCGGCCGCTACGGCCTGCCGGGATGGTTCGGGCAGCTCGACACCGCGGCTCGCCAGCAAGTCGGCGAAGGCCCGCGCCCGCGCCCCCTCGGAGATCTCCAGCGCGCGCCGAGCACGCGCATGGCTCGCGTTCAAGCTGACTGCATAGTCATAAACCTCCCGCGTCATAGCGATGAAATCGCTTTTCATGCGGTCGGTGGGTATCAAGTGGGCGCGCAAATCGTCGAGGGCGGTCAGCGCCCGGTCCGTGTCGGCCAGCGCGGCCTCGCTTTCTCCCTTCCTCTCTTCGGCGCGGGAGCGCCAAAAGAGCGCGCTGTAGAGACGAGCGCGGCTATGTTCCTGCTCCGCCGCCAACTGCGCCTCCCGGGCCGCTTGCAACGAGGCATTGAGCTGCCCAAGGCGGAAGTCGGCCTCGGCGAGGTCAATTAGGTAGCGGGAGCGGGAGCGGGAAAGATGAGCCAACGCCTCGCGCAAATATGTTTGCGCGGCATGCAAATCGCCGTTACGCAAGTAGGCGGTGCCTAGATTGCCTTGAAGCACGCCCAGGGCAAGCGGACTTGCGAAATCGCGAGCCCACGCCAACAATTGACGGCTCTCGTCGAGCGCCTTCACCTTGTGGCCAAGCTCCAGATCGGCTTCGGCAATGGCATTGCGACTTTGCAGGATTCCATCGCGGTCGTGCACTCGCCGTTGCAACCGCAACGCGCGCGCGAACAGCGCGCGGCTCTGCGCCACGTCGCCGTGGCCGCCGTAAAGCTGTCCCAAGCTGGAGTAGCCGCGAGCCAATTGAAACGGGTCCCCGGCGGCGGTAAAGCAGACAATGGCGCGTTCGAGCTTGTCGATCGCGCCGGCATAATTGCCGCAGGAGTAGAGCTGGTCACCATACTGCTCCCACAGCCCGCCCTCGACGACTTTGCTTTTTGGATCGTTGCGATCCGCGGCTTGCGCCAGTGGCAGCCCCTTCCGAATCCAGGTCAGCCGCTGTTCTGCGCTGACGGTGTAATCGAAACTCAAGCTCCACAGCACGCGGGCTTCGTAAGCCGTGGCATGGTGGGCGGTAAACGCGGCCAGAGCCGCGAGCCAGAGCCGGTGCGCGTCAGCGGCGTCGGTCTGGTAAATGACGTTGCCGAGGGCTAGGTCGGCGCGGCCCGCGCCCGCCTCGTCTTTGAGCGCCTGGTATTCGGCACGCGACTGTTCCAGCGTCGCTCGCGCTTGACGTATCTGATCGCGGTCGCCGAGAAGAATACCCAGCCACAGGTGCGCTTCGGCCAGCGTCGCCGCCTGCCGCCCGTTGGCGGCGAGCGCCGCCGCTCGCTCCAGCACCGCCTGCGCATGAGCGTAGTCACGCGTGGCAAGCATGGCGGCGCCGCGCCGGACCAATTGCACCGCGCTTTCGCACCCGCCCCGCCCGACAGCGGCAAAAGCAAACAGTAACAGCAGCAAGACCGCGCGCCGGCCCATGGGCCTTAATCTACAACACCAGAGCCGGCCAGTGACTCCACCTTGTAATGCCAAGAAAACGCAATGCATTGGGCGGAGCGCGGCAACAAGCCGCGCTCCGCCC
>JBOGKX010000143.1:0-12597 GCA_050746125.1 Terriglobales bacterium
CGCCGCGGCAGGCCGGCCGCAACGTCCGCCGGCAGCCGGCCCGCGCCGCCGCCCGCCTGCTGACGCTGCGGCTGTTACCCGGCGCGCTGGCTGCTGGTATCGTCGCCACGGTTTGCCTGCCCGCCTATGTGCGTTGGGAGCCGCCGGCGGGCGGCGAGCGCGCCGGCTATTTGTTTCTCGCCGCCGCGCTGCTAGGACTGGCGATTCTGGCTCTCGCCGCCGGGCGCGCCCTGGGTGCATCGCTCGAGGCGCGCCGACTGGCGCGGGCCTGCCGCGTCGCCGGCCGCGCCGCCGGTCTGGCGGGCGGCCGCGTGCCGCTGCTGATCGTCGAGACCGAGGAAAAAGTGTTGGCGCTGGCCGGCCTCCTGCGCCCGCGGCTCATCGTTTCCTCCGCCGCGCTGCGCGCCTTTTCGCCGGCGCAGTGGGAAGCCGCCGTGGCCCACGAGCTGGCGCACTGGTCGGCGCGCGACAACTGGAAGCGCTGGCTATGGATGGCCGCGCCCGATGTGATTCCCGGCTGCCGCGCCGGCGCCGGACTCGAGCGCCGCTGGCGGCGGCTGCGCGAATGGGCGGCCGACGATGTCGCCGCAGGCGGCGATCCGCGGCGCGCGCTGGCGCTGGCGGAGGCGTTGCTGCGCATGGGCCGCGCCGCGCCGGCGCCGGCATTGACCTCGTCCCTGGCCGCCGATGCCCACGATCTCGCCGACCGTGTCCATCGCTTGCTGGAAGTTCCGCCCGCGGTGGAGGAGCCGCCGCGGCGGCCCTTCGCCGCCCGCGCGGCGCTGGCCGTGGCCGCCGCAGCCGTGACCCTGACGCTGGCGGTGGCCTGTCTGCCCGCCGCGCCCCATTTGGCCTATCGCCTCCTCGAACTCTTCGTGCGCTAGAGTCCCCTCGCGGCCCTGACTACGCGGACTGGTAGTAGGCCGCGCTTTTCCGTAATCTGCGCGGTTCCGATGCGAAACCGCGTTCTCCTCGCCTGCCTGGCCCTGAGCTGGAGCCTAGCGGCACAAACCCCGGACCTGGCTGCCTTGCGCGGCTCCGTCCATGATCCTAGCCAGGCCGCCGTGGCCGGCGCCCGCGTGACCGTTACCAACACCCGGACGGGTCGCCAGCAGGCGGCGCAAACCGATGCCGCCGGCCGCTTCGACGTGCCCGCCCTGCCCGTCGCCTCTTACGTCGTCTCGGTCGCCAAGCCCGGCTTCTTGCCGGCGCGCATCGCCGTGACGCTCAAAGGCGGCGTCACCAGCGAAGTTCACCTGCAACTCAGCCTGGCGGGCGGGCGCACCTCGGTGACGGTGACCGGAGCGGTGGGGGCCATCGACGCGCAGGAGCCGCAGCTCGGCACCCACCTCTCCGTCCGCCAGATCGAGCAGACGCCGCTGCTCGGGCGCAAGCTCACCAGCCTGCCGCTGCTCAATTCGGCCAATCGCCCCGCGATCAATCAGGGCGATCTTTTCGTTAATCAGACGCTTTTCACCACCAACGGCTCGGGGCGGCGGCAAACCGCCTACGAGGTGAATGGCAGCAGCGGCAACGACAGTTGGGGACGGCAGACCATCTTCTCCACCGTGCCGGTCATGGCGGTCGAGCAGATGACCGTGCTCGATAATGCCTTTTCGGCGGAGTACGGCGCCACCACCGGTGGCGTGGTGAATATCGTGACCAAAAGCGGCGGCGACCGCTGGCACGGAGATCTGCTTGAGGCGTGGCGCCCGTCGAGCACCGAGGCGCGGCTGCCCGGCTTGGCCGGGGTGGCCTTGCCGGTCGGCGCCGACACGCTCAGCGATACGCTCAGCCAGACCGGCTGGTCGCTCTCCGGGCCGCTGGCCCGCGGCACGGAGTTCTATCTCGCCGGAGAAGCGAGCTTGCAAGATCGGGGCTCGCTGGTATCGGCCGGCGCGGCGCCCACGATCTTCACGGGAAAGTATCGCGGCGGCCTGCTCTACGCCCGGCTCGACCACCAGATCGATGCCGACAATGACCTGTTTTTCCGCGCCGACGTGGATAGCTTTCACGACACGAATCCCAACGGCACGGTGGGCGGGCTCACTCTTCCCAGCGCCGACCGCGTTTTTTCCCGCCGCACCTACACCGCGCAACTGGGCGAGACGGCGATCTTGAGCCCCAACCTGGTGAACGCCGCGCGGCTGCAGTTCCAGCTGGCCTCGCCCATCACCCAGTTCGCGCCGGTGGATTTCTCCACCGCCTTCGTCGTCCCCGGCAACAGCACGGCCGGCAACTCGCAAGCCGCCCTGCTGCTTAATCGGCAGTACGAGGCCTCCGACACGCTGTCGGCGGTTCGCGGCCGTCATCAACTGCGCTTCGGCACGGACGTGATTCTGGCGCACAGCGGCGGCAACAGCAAGGAATTCGGCGGCGCCATCACCCAGGGGCAGTTCACCTTCAAGCCGTGCCCGCCGACCGACTCGGCGGCCTTTTGCGCCATGCCCGGCTACCAGACCTTGGCCAACGCGCAGAGCTATACGCAGGGATTCGGCAACGCCCGCTACACGATCGACGACGCGCTATGGTCGCTTTTCGTGCAGGACGATTTCCAGGCCGCGCCGCGCCTCAACCTGTCGCTGGGCCTCCGCTACGAGCGGCAGACCTTCACCGACGCGCATGATGATTTCGCGCCGCGCGCCGGCTTCGCTTACCAGCTCGCGGGCGGCGGGCGCACGGTGGTGCGCGGCGGCTACGGCATCTATTACTCGCAAATTCCCGACAATGTCGCCGCCGATTTCACCATCGGCGGACCGCAAGGGATCTTCAGCTACACGGCGCAACCCGGTCAGCCCGGATTTCCCGCCACCATCGCCGGCGCGCCGCTGCCGGCATTTCCGCCTGGCGTAACGCTGCCGCCGCGCTCGATTTCGGCGCGACCCGGCAATGCCCGGTACTTGAACCGGTTCCTGCCGGTGGCGCTGCTCGCGGGCTACCCCGGCGGCCTGCTCAACCCCGTTTCGCAGCAATGGACGCTGGGCGTCGAGCGCCAACTGGCGCCCCAGTGGCTGCTCAGCGCCGACTACATCGGCACGCACGCCGTCAAGATCGCCCGCCCCCTCGATCTCGACGCGCCGGCGCCGTTCGTGCGCACGGCTCCCGGCCAAGTCCGCTCCGCCGCCGCCGCCAATTGCACGCGGCCGCTTTGGGTCGCCTTTTATGCCTCCCTGGGCGCGGCTTGCGGCGCCGCCGGCGCGCCCCAGCCGCCTTATAGCTCCGTGGACGTCACCGTCAACGACGGCGCCGCTTATTATGACGCGCTCGCCGTCAACCTCAGCCACCAGCTCTCCAACCGGTTTTACATGCTGGCCAGCTACACCTGGTCGCACGCCATCGACACCGTGGATCCCGACATTCCCAGCCAGAGCCCCAACGATGCCAACTTCACCGGCGCCTTGGAGAAGGCCGACGCCATCTTCGATCAGCGGCAGCGCGCGGTGATCAGCGGCGCCTGGTCGGCGCCCTGGCGGTTGAGCCTGGGTGGCGTGGCGACTTTGGCTTCGGGCACTCCCTACAACGTCCTAACCGGCGTGGATAACAACGGCGACGGTTCGCTCTCCGATCGCCCGGTGATCCAAGGCGCGGTGCTCGGCCGCAACGCCGGCCGCGGCACGCCCATCTACGATGCCGGCGTCTTCGTACAGCGCGCTTTCGCGCTGCCGGACCGCCGCTGGTACGTTTCGCTGCGCGTCGAGGCTTTCAATCTTCTCAACCACGCCAACGTGGTCGGCTTCAACGGCACCTACGGGAATCTCGCTTCCGGCGCCCCGCTGCCCAGCTTCGGGCAGCCGCTCACCGGCATCAGCAACGTCTTCCCGGGCCGTGAACTGCAATTCACCGCCCATTTTGGCTGGTAGAAATGGGCAATGAAAAAAGGGGACAGGGCGCCCCGGCACGGCAGGCGCCCTGTCCCCCTTGCGGCTCTGGCACGCGGCTAGCGGCGTCCGCCGCGGCCGCCACCCCCGCCGCCGTGACGCGGGCCGCCGCGGCCGCGGTCGCGATGGGGCGGGCCGCCGCGATCGTCGTCGCGGCGATGATGCGAATGGCCGGCGCCGTCTTCAACCTCGGTAGTAGCGCCCGCGGGCAGCGGCAAGCCTAGCTTTTCGCGCTGCTCGCGCAAAATGGCTTTGCGGCTCAGCTTGACCTTGTTGCCCTCGATGGCCAGGCACTTTACCAGCACCTGGTCGCCTTCCTTCAGCTCGTCGCGCACGTCTTTGATGCGATACTCGGCGACCTCGCTGATATGCAGCAGGCCGTCGGTGCCGGGGAAGATCTCGACGAAGGCGCCGAAATCCACCAGCCGCACCACCTTGCCCAAGTAGGTCTTGCCTATCTCGGCGGTGGCGGTGACGTCGCCGATCATCTGCATGGCGCGATTGGCGGAGTCGCCGTCGGCGGAGGCGATGCTCACCGTACCGTCGTCGGAGACGTCGATCTTGACGCCGGTCGATTCGGTGATCGAGCGGATCATCTTGCCGCCCGGGCCGATCAGATCCCGAATCTTATCCACCGGGATCTTCATGGTGAAGATGCGCGGCGCGTAGGGCGAGATCGCCGCGCGCGGCGCGGCGATGGCGGCTTCCATCTTGTCGAGGATGAACAGCCGCGCCCGCTGCGCTTGCGCTAGCGCCTCGCGCATGATGGCCGGGGTGACGCCGCCGATCTTGATATCCATTTGCAGCGCGGTGATGCCCTTGCGCGTGCCCGCCACCTTGAAGTCCATGTCGCCGTAATGGTCCTCGGCGCCCGCGATGTCGGTGAGGATGGCGTACTTGCGCCCTTCCATCACCAAGCCCATGGCGATGCCCGCCACCGGGGAGGCGATCGGCACGCCGGCGTCGGCCAGCGCCAGCGAGGCGCCGCAGACGGTGGCCATCGAAGACGAGCCGTTGGATTCCAGAATGTCGCTCACCACGCGAATGGTGTAGGGAAACTCCGCCTCGTCCGGGATGAGCCTAAGCTGGGCCCGCTCCGCCAGCGCGCCGTGGCCAATCTCGCGCCGGCCGGGGCCGCGTAAAAAGCCAACCTCGCCAACGGAAAACGGCGGAAAGTTATAGTTCAACATGAAGCGCTTGAAGCCCTCGCCCTCGAGCGTCTCCAGGCGCTGCTGATCGTCCTTGGTTCCCAGCGTCACCGTCACCAGCGCCTGCGTTTCGCCGCGGGTGAAGAGCGCCGAACCGTGCGTGCGCGGCAGCACGCCCACCTCGCAGGAGATGGCGCGGATCTGGTCGAAGGCGCGCCCGTCCGGCCGCCGCTTGGCCTCCAGCAGCTCCTGGCGGAAGATGCGCTCGCGCATCAGCTCGAAATACTTCTTGTTCTTGCCCGCCAGTTCCTTATCCTCGGCCGGCACCGCCGCCAGCGCCTCGGCCTCCACCGCCTTGGCCAGCTTGTGGCTCTCTTGCTTCTTGTACTTGGCGGTGTCGAGCGCGTCCTTGAGACGGGCGCCGTAGGCGCGGTACAGGCCGTCGTAAAACGCCTCGTCGATCTCGGGCGGCTTGACCTCGCGCTTGGGGGCGCCGGCGCGGCGCCGCAGTTCCTCGATGGCGGCGATGATCTTGCGAATCTCGCCGTGGCCGAACTCGATCGCCCGCACCACCATTTCTTCATCCACTTGCGTGGCGCCGGCCTCGACCATCGCAATCCCCTCGGCGGTGCCGGATACGACGATGTTCAACGCGCTCTCGCGCCGCTCGGCGTAGGTGGGGTTGACGATGAAGTCGCCGTTGAGATAGCCGACGCGCACGCCGGCCACGGGCTGGGGAAACGGAATATCGGAGATGTGCAGCGCCGCTCCGGTGCCCGTCAGGCTGATGGCATCCGGATCGTTCTCCTGATCGGCCGACAGCACCAGCGCGATCACCTGCGTCTCGTTGCGGAAACCGTCGGCGAAGAGCGGCCGGATCGGCCGGTCGTTGAGGCGGCTGGTGAGAATCTCTTTCTCGCTGGGCCGGCCCTCGCGCTTGATGTAGCCGCCGGGAATGCGGCCGGCGGCATAGGTGTATTCGCGGTAATCGACGGTGAGCGGAAAGAAGTCGATTCCCTCGCGCGGCGTCTCCGCCGCCGTCGCGCTCACCAGCACCACGGTGTCGCCCAGGCGCACCGTCACCGCGCCGCCCGCTTGCCGCGCGACCTTACCGGTCTCGATAGAGAGGGTCTTGCCTCCATGCAATTCAACGTTCACGATTTCAGGCATTTTCAGTTGTGTCCTTCGCTGGAAACGGGATGGCAACACGGCCGGAGCGGCCCGGAAAAGGGCCCGGCAATCCAGTTGCAAATTGGGCGCCAACGGCGGGAGGGAGTGGCAAACCTGGGGAGGGCGGGTTGGGAGCCCGCATGGCCACCGGGAAATGCTGTCGAGACTGCCCGTCACGTTCGGGCGCTAAGTATCCTTTTTTACACGGCCGCACCGGACACCGCCGGCGCTCCGCTATTCACTTGCGCAAGCCGAGATTTTGGATCAACCTGCGGTAGCGCTCCGGATCGCGCCGCTTAAGGTAGTCCAGTAACCGCCGCCGCTTGCCGACCATCAGTAGCAGGCCGCGGCGGGAGTGATGATCCTTTCGATGGGTTTTGAAGTGGTCGGTCAAGTAGCCGATCCGTCGGCTGAGCACCGCGACCTGCACCTCCGGAGAACCGCAGTCCCCGGGGTGAATCGCGTAGGACCGAATCACCTGTTGTTTGTCTTCCCTGGTTAACGACATGTCGCGAATCGTTTTTTAGAATACCACAACCCTCGTGGGCCGCTATTTGGGCGGGGTGGCCGGCGTTGCGGGCGCGGGCGCCGGGCCGAAGTAGGCTTGGTTCAGCTGCGGCTTGGCGGCGGCGGTGATTGCCGTCAGCTGCTGGCGCACCTTGGCGTTGGCCAGTTGGCTGGCGATCTGGTCCTTGACCTGCGCCAGCGGCACCGTGCGCCGTTCCTCGACTTGTACGATGTGAAAACCGAAGGGCGACTCGAAAGGCGCGCTGACTTGCCCCGGCTTGAGGCTCCACAGCACGCTGTCGAATTGCGGCACCGTTTGGCCGTGGGAGAGGAAGCCGAGTTCTCCGCCCTTCGCCTTCGATCCCGGGTCGTCGGAGTCTAGCTTGGCCAGGGTGGCAAAGCTCTCTCCTCTTTTCAGCCGCGCCGCGATGGAGTCGATCTTGGCCTTGGCCGCGGCCTTGGTGCGATGGCTGTTGGCGCGCGGGGTGGCGCGGTCGGCGACCAGGATGTGGCGGGCGCGCACCTGCTCGAAATCGCTGTGATGCGACGTGTAATAGGCCTGCACGTCCGCGTCGCTGGGCTGCGCGGCGCTGCGCAGGTCGGCGACGAGCGCATCCGCGAGCGCCTTCTCCTTCGACAGGCGCATCTGCATGGCGAAGGCTTCGCCGCGATCCAGCTTGCGCCGCTCCGCCTCATGATCCATGGCCAGCACTTGCGCGTACTCGTTGGCGACCTCGCGCTTGTGCGCCGCCGCCGCCGCCCGCTCCTGCTCGGGCAGCCCGGCGATCAAGGCGTCGAACTCGCGCGCCGTCACCGTCTGCTGGCCCACCCGCAGCACGACCGAGCCCGGCGCCGCGGCGGCTGGGGTCGAAGACGCGGCCTGGCCCGCCAGCGTGCCGGTCATGAGAAGCGCCAGCCCGCAAGCCGGCAAAATACGCCACCAAGTCGAATACTTCATAAAGTTAAGTATAAAGGCGCCCCTAAGCCCCGCCCGCCCCGCAGCCTGCCGCGGCCCCTAAATGCCGCCGCGTCGCCTCCCAGCCCACCGCGACTCCATCCGAGCGGGCCCAAGCGCAGCGCAGCGGAGCGCCAAGCAAAGCGGCGATGCGCCGCTTATCCCCCCGCCCACGTCGCAACTGCCGCCGCGTCGCCGCCCGGCCCACCGCGACTCCATTCGAGCGGGGCCAAGCGCAGCGCAGCGGAGCGCCAATAAATGCCGCCAGCAGCGCAGTGCGCCGGGAGCGAGGCCGACTGAGCGTACCCCGATGTACGTGAAAGAGGCCGAGCGACCGGCAACAAAGCGATGCGAAGCTTATCCCCCCGCCCACGCATCACTAGTCGTTCACCGTCAGCGTGACGGTAATGGTGTGCGTCGTGCTGCCGGCCGCGCCGCTGAAGGTCAAGGTGTAGGTTCCGGCCGGGGTCTTCTGGGTGGTCGTCGTGCTGCTGCCGCATCCTACCCAAGCCATCGTCATCAGCAACAGGCCCGCCGCGCCGGCCAGCGCCCAGCGCCGCCGCGCTCGCCGCGCGCCGCTGCCGCCCCAGAGCAGCCATGCCAGCGCCGAGATGCCCAGCAGCCCCAGCAGCACGAACCACCAGGGCGAGACCGGCCCCTCGAAGGGACCCGGCGGTACCGCACCTGCGGATGTGCTGACGGTGAAAATCGCATTCGAGGCCGTCGTGCCGTTCATGGTCAGCGACGTCGGCGAGGGCGTGCAAGTGGCGCCGGTGGGCGCGCCGCTGCAAGTTAGCGTCACCACTTGCGTGTAGCCGTTCGCCGGCGTCACCGTGAGCTGATAGCTGGTCGTCGAGCCCGCCGTCACCGTGCTCGTGGTCGGCGTCACGCTAAAGCTGAAGTCGCCGCCCGTGCCGGTCAGATTCATCGTCTGCGATCCGCCCGGCGCGCTGTCGGTGACCACCAGCGTGCCGCTGGCTGCGCCCGAAGCCCCCGGCGCAAAAGTTATCTGGATCGCGCAGCTCGCGCCTGGCACCAAGCTGCCGGGACAGTTATTGGTTTGCGCGAAGGGGCCGGTCACGGCGATCTTGCTGATGGCGAGATTCAGCTCCCCGGCGTTGGTGAGCTGCACCGCTTCGGCGGCGCTGATGCTGCCCACCGATTGGGCGGGAAAGCTAAGCGGATTGGGCGCGAACGACCCGATGGCGGCGGTAATGAACTTCACCAAGAAGGCATCCTGGGCGCTGGCCGGCGTGCTTTGCAGCACGCCCGTGGTCACCGGAAAATCGCCCGAGCCGGTCACGCCGGCCACATAGATATCGCCGCCGGCGTCGATGGTGATGGCGTTCGCCTCGTCCACGCCGGTGCCGCCCAAAAAGCTCGAGAATTGCAGTTGGCTGCCGATCGCATTCAATTTGATCAGGAAGCCGTCGTTGTTGCCGCCGATCTGCGCTTGGCTGGCGGTCGCGGTTACCGGAAAGTCGTTGGAGGAAGTAAAGCCGGTCACGTAGGCGTTGCCGGCGCCATCCAGCGCCACGCCCGTGCCGGCGTCGCTGGCCGAGCCGCCTACGTAGGTCGAATACACCGCCGCCGAACCGCTGCGGTTCAGTTCGGTCACGAAGACGTCGCTAGCCGCGGACAGCTGCGTGCGGTACGCGCCCGGAGTGGCGGGGAAGTTCGTGGAGGTCGTGAAGCCGGTCACGAATGCGTCGCCGGCCGTGTCCACCGCCAGCGCGTTGCCTTCATCGTCGCCCGCGCCGCCCAAATAGGTAGCGTATTGGACCACGCCCGTGCTGCTGAGCTTGGCCACGAAGGCGTCGAAACTGCCGCCCAACGTCGTTTGCAGCGCCGCGGCGGTAACCGGAAAATTCGACGACGAGGTTAGCCCGGCCACATAGACGTTGCCCGAGCCGTCCAGGGCGATGCCCGTCGCCTTGTCGTTCGCGCTGCCGCCCAAATAGGTCGAGAAGACCAGATCGGTCAGGCCCGTATTCTTGGGGCTGATCTCGGCGACAAAAGCGTCCTGCTTGCCGCCGAAGGTCGCCTGCGGCGGCGTGGCCGAAACGGGGAAATTGCTCGACAGCGTATCGCCGGCCACCCAAGCGTTGCCGTTGGTGTCGAGCGCTATGGCGTTGATCTCGTCGTCGCTCGTGCCGCCCAGATAGGTCGAGTAGGTCAAGCTCGCGCCGCCCGCCGCCAGTTCCGCCACGAATCCATCCTTGCCGCCGGCCAATGTCGCCTGCCGCGCTCCCACCGAGACGGGAAAATTCGACGACTGGGTGACGCCGGCGACGAAGATGTTGCCGCTCTTGTCCACGGCGATGCCGTTGGCCTCGTCGTCGCTCGTGCCGCCCAGGTACGTGGAGAAAATCAGCTTCGCGCCGGTCGGATCCACCTCCGCCACGAAGGCGTCGAAGCTGCCGGCGGCCGCGCCCTGCACCACCCCTGTTGTCACCGGGAAGTCGGTCGAGAGGGTAAAGCCGGCCACGTAAGCGTCGCCGGCGCTATCGGCTGCCACCGCGTTGCCCTGATCGTTGCCCGTGCCGCCCAAATACGTCGCGAACGACAGCACCGGGTCGATTACCAGCGCCCGGCCGTGATCGTAGGCGCCGAGCCGAAAACCAATGGCGTCCCCGTCGCGGTAATAGCGGACCGCGATGCGCCGCCGCGCGCCGTTCACCATTTGATAGGCCACCGGGCGCCGCAATGTGAACTCCGCCCCGCCCACGCTCATCCGCAAATCGCCGGCCGGCGTGATCGCGCTTTGCCCGGCGCCCGCCACGGCGAAGCGGATCGCCTCCGTCCGCGCGCCCGGCGCCACGTTGAAGTCGTACTCCAATTGCCCTTGGCGACCGTAATAGACCAGGTCCACGCCCGGATACACGCCCCCATAGCTCACGCGGCGATACTCCGGCACGTTGCGCCGCCAAGCCGCCGGATCGGCGCCTACGAAGTAATTCGCTCGGCTGGCGCTCGGCTCGAGGCCCGCCGGCGTCACCGCCTTCGCGCCCAGCAGCCGCAGCCCCAATACCGCCGCCTCGCCGCGCCGCTGCGCCGTCCGCAATCGCATGCCCTCGCGAGTGAGAAACAGCACATACCCAGAGCCACGCGACAAATACCGAGCCCGCGCGTCAGTCTGCCCCTGATTAGGCTCGAACAGCATGGGACCGGCCAACGCCGTGGCCGGGTGCACGGCCGATTCGGCAGCCACGCGCATTACCGCCGCCGGCGGCGCCGCGCCCGCCGCCAGGGCGGCCAGAAGCAGGATGGAAACGCTGATTGCGAAAGGCAGGCGAATGGTTCGTAGGGCCAAGGAATATCGCGACATGGTGATTTTTGGGAAAGCCTGGCGCGCGGCTTGCCGCGGCACGATGTACTAGAGTAGAACGAACTCTGCAAAAAATCATGCAAGGAATTTGGGCTGCCGCGTTCTTCCATTAAATGGCTTTTGGACGCCAACCCAACCCGGCGGGCGGCATGCAGGCCCGCTGCTGGCGGGTCGTCGACGGCAGCGCGATCCCGGCCGCGGGCCCAGCCGCGGACCATGCCGCGCCCCGGCCGGCAAGCTTTCGCGGCGAGCCTCCGCCGCGGCGTGCTCGGACGGGGTCCAGAAAACGGATGGTGTCACCACTTTCGCGCCCAGACATCCGTTATTCTCATGACAAGGCTGCGAGCCGGCTAGCCATGTTTGCGGTGCCCTCAGATCGGTCCGGTGCTGTTCTCCTCGCCACGGGCGCGGCATTGCCCGCCGCCCTGTACGCGCAATGCGCGGCGTCGAACTATGGCTTCACCTTGGCCGAATTCGCCGCCCTGCTGGCCGAAGTCGAACGCTTCTACCTCGGTTCGCAAGCGGACGCCGCCGAACGGTCGCAGTTGCTGGCGACCTTGCATCTGGGAGACTTGGTGCTCGCTCGCGCCTGCGCGCGCGGCCATGAAACCGCCTGGGTCGACTTCCTGCGCCTGTACCAACCGAAGCTGCGAGTGATGGCCCTGTCTCTGGTCCGCGACCGGCAGCAGGCGCTAGACCTGGCCGATTCCCTGCACGCGCACTTGTATGGCCTGGCCGCCAAGGACGGCACCCGGGTTTCGAAGCTCGATCGCTACATGGGCGGCGGCTCGCTGGAGGCGTGGCTGCGCACCGTCTTGGCGCAGCGCCGGGTGGATGAATGGCGCCGCCGGCGCGCCACCGTCAACTGGGAAGACGCCGAACCGGCGCTGCTGCGCGCCACCGTCGCTGCGCCCGCCGAGCCCTCCCCCCGTTTGCTCGTGGTGACGGCGCTGCGCGCCGCGCTGGGCAGACTCAAGGCCGAGCAAAAGCTGATGCTGACGCTGTATTTCCTCGACGGCCGCCACCTGGCCGAGATCGGGCGGCTGTTCGGCGTGCACGAGAGCACGATGAGCCGCCGGCTGCGGCGCGTGGAGACGAATCTGCGCCGTGCCGTCGTGCGCGAGCTGTTGCACCGCGGCCTCGACCGCCGCGCCGCCGAGGACGCACTGTGCTGCGACGTGCGCACGCTGGAGCTGGACTTGCGCCATACGCTGGCGCCGATGGAACCATAAATAAAAATGGATGCGTGGCGCGGCGCGCCGCGTGGGGATGACATGGAGTACTGGCACCGCCTAATTCGAGAATCGCTGGCCGCCGCGCAAGTCGGCGGAGGCGATCACCCGCCGGCGGAGGTGCTCGCCGCCTGCCTGCGCCGGCAACTGCCGCGTCGTCATCGCCGCCGTGTCCTCGAGCACTTGCATAGCTGCCCCGACTGCCGCGCCACCTTGCTGTCCGCGGCGGCGGCCGTCGCCGAGCCAGTCCGCCGCCCAGCCGGGTTGCTGGCCGCCGCGGCAGCGGCGGTGCTGGTCGTGGGCATCGCCTTCGCCGGCCGTGGAATCTGGGCGCCCGGCACCGCGCCAGGCACCGCGCCGGCTCCGCCCGCCCCCGCCA
>JBOGKX010000144.1:0-12299 GCA_050746125.1 Terriglobales bacterium
GCGAGGGGCGGGAGGTATACAACTACGTATCCGATCCGCCCCGAGCAGCCGAGAACGAAGCCCTGCGAAGCTTATCGCCCCGCCCACCTAGCCGCGGGGCGCGGTCGATGGACGCAGCGTGCCGCGCCGCAGCGCGCGCTCCTTCAACATGGCGAAGAGTACCGGTACCAGGATCATCACCGCGATCGTGGAGGAGACCATGCCGCCCACGATGGGCGCGGCGATGGGCTTCATCACGTCCGAGCCGATGCCCGTCTCCCACAGCAGCGGCCCCAAGCTGCCGATCACCGCGAACACGGTCATTAATTTGGGCCGCAAACGAAATACCGCCCCCTCGACCGTCGCCGCTTGCACGTCCTCGCGCCGCAGCGGCTCGCCTGCCGTCAGGCGCCGATCCAGCGCCTCGTGTAGATAAACCACCATCACGACCGCCGTCTCCACCGCGATGCCGAAGAGGTCGATGTAACCCACCGCTACCGCCACGCTGTAGTTATAGCCCAGCCATAGTTGCAGAAGCAGGCCGCCGATGAGCGCAAACGCCACCGGAAAAATGAGCATCGCCGCCTCCGCCGCCGAATGAAATGTCAGATAGAGCAGCACGAAAATCGCCAGCAACACGATGGGCACGATCAGTTCCAGCCTTTTCGTGGCCCGCTGCTCGAATTCGTACTCGCCCGACCAGGTGTACGTATAGCCGGCGGGGAGCCGCAGCTTCTCGCGCAGCAGCCGGTCGGCGCGCGCGACAAAGCCGCCATAGTCGGTCGTATTCAGGTTGAAGAAAATATACCCGGTGAGCTGCGCCTCTTCGTCGCGGATCATGGCCGGCCCGCGTGAAAACGAAATCGTGGCTACCTCGCTCAGCGGAATCTGCGCGCCTGCCGGCGTGGCGATGACCACGCGCCCCAATTCCGCCAGGTCGCCGCGAAAATCGCGGTTGTACCGCACGTTGATCGGGAAACGCTCCCGCCCCTCGATATTCTGCGCCACGTCCTCGCCGCCGATGCCCGACTCGACCGCCCGTTGCACGTCGCCCACGTCCAAGCCGTAACGGGCCGCCACCGCCCGCTTGACGGCGATGTTGACGTAAAAGCCCTGCGCCACCCGCTCCGCGAAGACCGAGGCCACGCCCGGCTGGCGCGAGAGGATCTGGCTGATGCGCGCCCCGACGCGGGCGATGCCCTCCAGGCTCGGCCCTTGTACCTTCATGCCCACCGGCGTCTTGATGCCGGTCAGCTCCATGTCGAGGCGGTTTTCCACCGGCATGGTCCAGGTGTTGGTCAGGCCGGGAAATTGCAGCTTCCCGTCCATCTGCTCGATGAGTTTGGTGTAGGTCATGCCCGCCGGCCACTGCGTCCGCGGCTTCAGCATGATCGTGGTGTCGTACATGTCGAGCGGCGCGTTGTCGGTGGCGCTGTCGGAGCGGCCCACCGTGCCGAAGACGCTGGCGACCTCGGGAAACGAACGCAGGATGCGGTCCTGCTCCTGCAACAAAACCGACGCCTGCGTGATCGAAATGCCGGGCAGGGCGGTGGGCATGTAGAGCGCCGAGCCCTCGTACAACGGCGGCATGAATTGGCTGCCGATGCGCCAGGCCAGGGGCACGGTCAGCGCCAGAACGATCCCGGCGGCAAGCAGCGTGCTCTTGCGAAAGCGCAGGCAAAGCCGCAGGATCGGCAGATAGATCGCTTGCGTGAAGCGGGAGACGGGATTCTTTTCTTCTCGCCGCAGCCGGCCGCGGATGAACGCCGGCATCAGTACCGGCACCAGCGTGATCGCCAGCACGGAAGAAAAGGCGATGGCGAAGGTCTTCGTCCAGGCCAGCGGGCTGAACATGCGCCCTTCCTGCGCCTCCAGCAGGAAGACCGGCAAGAACGAAACCACGATGATGATCAGGGAGAAAAATAGCGCCGGGCCAACCTGCTGCGCGGCGGCGAGCAAAACGCGGCGGCGCTCCCGGGCCGGCACGGCGGCGTTGCGCCCCCTCGCCTCGGCCTGGCGCTCGGCGAGATGGCGGTAGCCGTTTTCGACCATCACGATGCCGGCATCCACCAGCACCCCGATGGCCAGCGCCAACCCCCCGAGCGACATGATATTGCTCGAAACGTGCAGCCAGTACATCGGCAGAAACGAGGCCAGCACGGCGATGGGAATGGTGATGATCGGCACCAGCGCCGAGCGAAAGTGCCAAAGAAAGAGGATGATCACCATGCTGACCACGATCGCCTCTTCGATCAGGTCGCGGCGCAGGGTCTGGATCGAGGCCTCGATCAGCCCAGAGCGATCGTAGCCGGCGCGAATCTCGACGCCCGGTGGCAGCGCCGGCGCGATGGCCGCCAATTTCTTCTTCACCCCGCGGATGACGTTCAGCGCATTCATGCCATAGCGCATCACCACGATGCCGCCGACGGTCTCCCCCTGGCCGTTCCATTCCGCCACGCCGCGCCGAATCTCCGGCCCGAAGCTCACCGTGCCCAAATCGCCGATCAGCACCGGCGTGCCGTCCTTCGTCGCCACCGGCACGTCCTTGAGATCGTCGAGCGACCGTAGATAGCCCAGGCCGCGGATCATGTATTCGGCGCCGCCCAGCTCCAGCAGCCGCCCGCCGACCTCGTTGGTGGAAGCGCGCACGCGGTCGATCACGGTCGAGAGCGGAATGTTATAGGCGCGCAGTTTGGCGGGATCGAGATTGACCTGGTACTGCCGCACGTAGCCGCCGATGGTCGCTACCTCGGCGACGCCGGGCACCGATTCCAACTGATAGCGCAGATACCAGTCCTGCAAGGCGCGCAGATCGGCCAGGCTGTAGCGATGGCTGTGATCCACCAGCGCGTATTCATAGACCCAGCCGGCGCCGGTAGCGTCCGGGCCGATCACGGGATGCACCCCGGCGGGCAATGCTCCCTGAATCTCCTGCAAATACTCGAGCACCCGCGAGCGCGCCCAATAGAGATCCGTTCCGTCCTGAAAGACTACGAAAACGTATGAATCGCCAAACATCGTCTGCGCCCGCACCGCCTTGACCCGCGGCCCGGCCAAAAAGGTGGTGACGATGGGATAGGTGACCTGATCCTCGATGATGTTGGGCGGCTCGCCCGCCCATGGGGTATGGACGATCACCTCGACGTCGGATATGTCGGGTAGTGCGTCGAGCGGAATGCGCCGCATGCACCAGACGCCGCCGCCCACCAGCACGGCCGTTCCCAGGATGACGAGAAAAAGGTTGCGCGAGCACCAAGCAATCAGCCGTGCGATCACTAGCTTCCGCCTCCCGCGCTCAGGGTCAAGTGCGTGGCGGCGATCGTCTGCCCGTTGCGCTGCGCCACAATCGTCACCTGCCAGGTTCCGGGCGTCGGCAGTTTTCCCGTCCCCCGATAGACGCCGCCGCCCGCGCCCGCGAGCGTGACCGGCACCCGCATCGCCGCCATCCCCATCTGCGGCATGGCCGCCATGAAAAACGTTGCCGTCACCTTGGCGCCGTCAATGCCGGTGCCGTTGGTTCCCGTAATCGTCACCACGAAGACGTTGTCGCCCTGCCGCGGCGGGCTGGGCTGGCTGGCGAACGCGACCTTCGCCGCCGGACCCCGGCTGAGCGCCTGCTGCGAAGCGCCGGGCGGCGGCGGCAGGAACGAGCCCAGCGCCGCCTCCAGTTGGCTCTCGGAGTCGATCAGGAAGTTCGCCGAAGTCACGATCTTTTCTCCCCGCTTCAGCCCGCTCAGCACGATATATTGCCCCCCCACTTGCCGCCCCAACTGCACCGTGCGCGGCTCCAGGTAACCGCCCCCGTGGTCCACGAATACGATCGACCGCGTGCCCGTCTGGAAGGCCCCCGAGGCGGGAATGACCAGGTGCCGCCCTAGCGGCTTGCGGACCGTCACGTTCACGTACATGCCGGGCTTAAGCCGCAGCCCCGGATTCGCGAATACCAGCCTTACCTTCACGGTCCGCGTCTGCGGGTCCACTTCCGGATAAACGAAGTCCACGTCGCCGCGAAACGTGCGCCCCGGAAATGTATCCACCGTCACCGCCGCGCCGTCGCCCGGCGCAATGCCCTCGATCTGGTCTTGATAGAACTCCGCGTACACCCACACCGTGGAGAGGTTCGCGACCGTATAGAGCCGCGTTTGCGGCTGCGCATACAAATTCGGCAGCGCGTTCCGCTCGGTCACGAAACCGGAAACCGGGGAGTCGATTTCCAGTGTTCGGCTGACCTGGCTGGTGGCTTCGAGGTGTGCGATCTCGCGCGCCGGCACCTGCCATTGCTCGAGCCGCTCCAGGCTCGCGCGCAAAAGCGATCCCGCTCCCGCCGCCACCCCCGGCACCGTGCTCGCCGCCAATGCGCGCTGGTTTTGCCGGGCGATCAAGTACTCCCGCTCCGTGGTCGCCAATTCGGGGCTGTAGATCGTGAAGAGCGGCTGCCCGCGGCGTACGTGCTGGTAGGTCGCATCGGCAAAGACCTTCTGGATCCAGCCGGAAAACCGCAGTTGCACGTAAGACTGCAGCCGCTCGTCCACTGCCACGTTGCCCACGTTGCGAATTTCGTCCTCCACCGGCATCAGCCGCACGACGCCGGTCTTGACGCCGATGCTTTGCAGCCGCTGCGGCGAAAGCTGGAGCGGAACCAGATTGGGAGCGGCTGGGGCTGTCACCGGACTGGCAGGCTCGGAAAGGGATGGGCTGGCCGCGGGCGCCGAGCCAGCTCCGGCCCGGGCCAGCGGCCCGCGACGCCAGCTCCAGACCAGCGCGCCCGCCAACACAATGGCGCACGTCAAGGCAACCCAAAACGCGCTGCGATAGGGATTCATGGCAACGATACCCCCGTCAATTCTTCGATCTTGGCCAGCGCGATCTCGTGCGCGGCCAGCGTGCTCCAGTACTGCTGGTCGAGCGTGAGCACGTCCCGGAACGACTGCTCCAGCGTCTCGAAATCCTCGCGCCCTTGTCCGTAGGCGGCCATGCCCGCGTTGAACGTGGCGGTAGCTTGGGGGATCAACCCTTGTCGGTAGATCTTCAGCACCTGGGCGCCGGTGCGCGCCGCCAGAACCTGATCCTGGACCGCGAAATAGGCCGTTTGCGTGCCCGCCTCGAACTGGCGCTGCGCGGCGCCGCGGCGCGCGATCGCCTCGGCCAGCTCCGGCTTTTGCCGCCCGCGTCGGTGCAGCGGGATTTTCACCCCCACGGTCAGCATGTAATAGTCGGGAAACCGCGGCCCGGTGCGCTGATACATGTACTGCACGTTGAAGTCGGGGTCGAAGTCCTTGTGCGCTAGCTGGACCGCGAACTCCTCCCCATGCACCCGTGCCTCCTCTACCGCCAAGTCGGGATTGTCTTTCGCTACCCGCGCTCGCAACTGGTCGGCCGAGTAGGGCAGTTTGGTTTCCGTGAGCGGCGCGGGCACGATCGGCGGTGATTGCGGAGAGCGATTCAGGATTTCGCGCAGACGCGCCTGCAGCGTGTCGCGCCGCTGTTGTTCGAGCGCGACTTCGCGCAACAGCGCGGTCTCCTCCAGTTGCGCCTTGAGCACGTCTTGCTGGTTGCCTTGCCCAACCCGGTAGCGGGCTTCCGACACCTGCTCGAGCTGCCGCAATAGCTCGCCGTCCCGCCCCAGAATGTCGAGCGTCTCGTCGCTCGCGGCGAGCCTGAAATAGGCTTCTTTCAATTGCTCGATCACCGCGCGCCGGGTCGCCTCTGCCTGCTCGCCCGCCACCGCCGCCGCCTGTTGCGCGACCTCGCCGCGCAGCCGCAGCTTGCCCGGAAACGGCAGATCCTGCGATACTCCCACCCCGACATAGGCGAAGTTGCTCGTCGTGTATCCGGCGAAGGGCAGCGGGTTGCCGACGCTGAATTGTTGCAGCGTGACTTGCGGATCGGGCAAGGTCGAAACCTGGGATGGTACCTGCCGGGCCGCTTTCCAGCCCTGGCGCGCCGCGGCCAGGCTAGGGTTGGCCCGTTCCGCTTCGGCGATCAGATTCGCCAACGGCGTCGTCGCCCCGCCGCTTTGCGCCGCCAGCGGCAGCGATAGCGCCAACGCACCCAGCGCTCCGCGGATAAATGAAGTGATTCTCACGCCTTCCTCCCGGCGGCAGGCATCCGCGCCTGCCGAATGCGAGCGGGAGCAGCCCGGCGCGCGCCGCCGCGCGCTCGGGCGCGGAAGCGCTCCGGCCCACGGCCGGCAGCCACGGCTGGCTTCGCTCGAAGTTGATAAGGAAAAACGATCCGCGCTGGAGTGCGCCTAGATCAGCAGCAGGGATTGCGTCAGGAGGGGAGAAATCCGGAACGGCGGAGAAGGCGCCGCCAGCGCGCCCAGCCGCGTGCGGCTAAACCGTGGCGCGACCGAGTCCGTGATTACGAGCATGCCCGAGGGCACGATGCCGGCGCTATTGGCGGGCGCCGCCAAAATCGCCGGCGGCACGCGGTGCGCCCAGTGCTGCTCGCAGCACCGCATCCCGGAGTGCGAGCGCATGTTGCATGAGTTCGCCTGTCGGCAGCATGCCATCGCCTCCGCTCGGCTATCGCTCTCGCAAGCCAAGAGCGGCGCCGCTGCCGCCAGCAGCAAGGCTGCGGCGGTCACGACGACGAAGGCTCCACGCCAGCTACGCCCACTCGGCACGGTGTGATTATCGGGTCAAATCGCGAGCGCCGTCAACCGGCCCCGCGACCGGTCGGGCGACTCCCTTGGCGCGCCGCAAGGGCCGGTTCACCGCCCGCGCCAGGCCCGCGCGGTGCAAAAGCGGCCGCTGGAAGCGCACCGCCCAAAGATAGCAGCGGTCGAGCGGCTGTACGCGTAACAGACGCGCCTCCAGTATCCGCGATGAGGGCGGCAACTGTGCCGCCTCGGCCACCGGCGCCGCCGGAATCTCCAGCGAAATATTGCAGGGCGAGGGGAGATATTGGCGCACGGCCAGCAGCGCGCCGCCCGCGCTGATGTTGAGCACGTTGCCAAATTCCAGAAAACGTCGGCTGCCTTCGCCGCTTGCGCGCACGAAGAGCGGTATCGTGATGGGTATTCGCTCCCACCGCCGGCGCTCGGCTCCCTGTCCGACCGTCACAAACGTTATCTCCTCCATGCCGCCCTGTTTTCTTGTGCACGCCTGGGGCCATGTGTTGCACTAGGCGAAGAAAACCCTACAACTAACGAAAATAGACGGTTTAACCCCCTAAAGTCCGGCAGTTCGGCCTGGGCCGATTGACCCCAGGTAGGAAAAGAGTTGCGGGAGATGCGAAGCGTTTTGCACTCTCCCCCCCCGAAAGTGAAACGCCCGCCAAGGGCCTTGCGCACTTCATCTCGCGCCGCGCCATATGCTTCCCAGGGCGAGTAGGATGGACTGGAATGGCTGCGCAAAAGCTGTTGAAAACAGCCGAGAGGCCCAGCTTGGCCTCGCTCAACGATCTCATGCTGCGGATCGCGCAGCGAGGCGAGGCGCCGTTGCTCTATTCGCGGGCCGTTGCCGCGCCCGGACAGCCGGCCGCCTGGCGCGCTCTTTCCGCCGCCGCGTTTTCCCAACAGGTTCGGGCCATCGCCTCCCGCCTGCGCCAATTGGG
This sequence comes from Terriglobales bacterium, assembly GCA_050746125.1. GTDB lineage: Bacteria > Acidobacteriota > Terriglobia > Terriglobales > SCQP01 > JAJPKR01. The sequence continues at coordinate 7,540 of JBOGKX010000144.1, forward strand.
GCTCGCCGAAGGCGATCGGGTCGGCTTGCTCTCCGAAAACCGGCCGGAATGGCTCCTGGCCGATTTCGCCGGCCTGGCGATCGGTGTCGCCGATGTGCCCATCTATCCCACCCTCACCGGCCCTCAGGCGGCTTACATACTTGATAACAGCGGCGCGCGCGGCGTCTTCGTCTCTTCTCCCGCCCAGCTCGAAAAGATCTTGGCTGAAGCCGCCCGCCTGTCCGCCCTGGAATGGATTGCCTGCTTCGAGCCGGCGCCGCTACCGCCCATGGCGCCGGCCAGCCGCCCGCGCGTCCTCGCTTGGGCTGATTTCCTTGCCACCCCGCCGCTCGCCGCCGCCGAATTCGACGCCGCTCTCGCCGCCACTTCGCCGCTGCGCGCGGCGACCTTGATCTACACCTCCGGCACCACCGGCCAACCCAAAGGCGTGCTGCTGACACACGCCAATCTCTGCGCCAACCTCAACGTGGCCGCGGAGGGCTTCGACTACCGCCCCGGCGATTGCCGCCTTTCCTTCCTGCCGCTCTCGCACATCACCGAGCGCCATCTCGCTTACAACGACCTGATCCATGAAGTGCGGATCTATTTCGCCGAGAGCTTCGACCGCGTGCCGGCGAATTTGCTCGAGGTCCGGCCTCATTCCCTGGTCTCCGTCCCCCGCCTCTACGAAAAAATCGCCCTCGCCGTGCGCGCCCAGGCGGAAGGCCACGGCTGGCTGCGCCGCCGCATTTTCGCCTGGGGCTTGCGCGTCGGCCGCTCCGTCGCCGCCGAGCGCATGGCCGGCTGGCCGGCTTGCCCCGGCGCGCCGCGCCCGCCCTGGCCCCGCCGTTGCCGGGCATGGCTCGCCGACCGCCTCATCTACCGCAAGATTCGCGCCCGCCTCGGCGGCCGCGTGCGCACCTGCATTGCCGGCGGCGCGCCCCTCGGCCGCGAGCTCGGCGAATTCCTGCTTTCGCTTGGGCTGGTGATCTTCGATGGCTACGGCCTCTCGGAAACTTCCCCTGTCATCGCCGTCAACAAGCCTGGCGCCTGCCGCATCGGCTCCGTGGGCCGGCCCTTGCCCAACGTCGCGATCCGCTTCGCCGCCGATGGCGAGCTGCTGGTGCGCGGGCCCTCGGTCTTCGCCGGCTATTTCCGCCTTCCGGAGGAAACCGCCGCCGCGTTCTCCGACGGCTGGTTCCACACCGGCGATATCGGCTATCAGGACGGCGACGGCTTTCTCTTCATTACCGACCGCAAGAAAGACCTCATCAAAACCTCCGGCGGCAAGTTCATCGCCCCGCAGCCGATCGAAGCCAAGCTGAAAGCCTCGCCGTACGTCGCCGAGGCGGTCCTGGTCGGCGACAAGCGCAACTTCGTCTCCGCTCTGATCCTGCCCAACGCGGAGGCGCTCCAGGGCCGTGATCGCGACGCCGTCGAGGCGCTGATCGCCGCCGAGATCGAGCGCGTCAATTGCGACCTGGCGCGCTTCGAAACCATCAAGAAATTCCGCCTACTGCCCCGCGAGCTGAGCTTGGCCGCTGGCGAGATCACCCCCTCGCTCAAAGTCCGCCGCCGCGCCGTCGAGGAGCGCTACCACGACTTGATCGCCTCCATGTACGAGCCCGTCGCCCCCGCCCCCGCCAACCCCTGAGCGCCGCGCTAGCGCTGTCCGTCGGCGGGCTTGCCGGCGGCGCCCGCGCCCGCCTGTGCGCGCGTCGCTTCGACGGCCATGTCGATGAAGGCCAGCGCCGCCCGCCCCAGGGCGCGATCGCGGCGAAAGACCAGGCCCAATTCCCGGTAGATCTTGCGTCCCGCCAGCGCCACCGTCGCCAGCTCCCCCGCCCGCGCTTCCGCCGCCGCCAACGTCAAGCCCACGAAACCGACGCCCAGCCCCCCGGCGCTGAAGGCCTTGAGCATCTCCGTGCTATCCAGTTCCATGGCCACGCGCAGCCGCTCCGCCACCGGCTGCAAGAACTCGTCGAGCGCGTCGCGCGTGTTGCCCGATTTCGGCAGCAGCAAGGGAAACTCCGCCAGTTGCTCGGCCGTCGCCTCGCCGCCGTTCGCCGCCGCCAGCCGCGCCAGCGCATGCCCCGGCGGCACGATGGCGCGCACCTCGTCGCGGTGCAGCGGCACGACCTTCAGCCGCTGGTCGCGCACCGGCAGCGACAGCACGCCGAAATCCACCCGGTTTTCCAGCACCGCTTCCATGATCTCTTGGTGTTCGCCGCGGCGCACCCGCACCTGCACCGCCGGATGCTGGCGCTGGAAGGCGGCGAAGACTTCCGGTAAAACGTGCAGGCAGCTGCCCTCGTTGGCGGCCAGCGAAAGCTCGCCGCGCGGCGTGTGCTCCAGGTCGGCCACCGCTCCCAGCGCCTCGTTGCGCAGCATATGCAACCGCTCCACGTAGTCGCGGAAGATCCGCCCCGCCGCCGTCAGCGTCACCTTGCCGCCGCCGCGATCGAAGAGTCGCGCCCCCACTTCCTCTTCCAGCAGGCGTATCTGCGCGCTCACCGCCGGCTGCGTGCGGTAGCACTGGATGGCGGCGCGCGAAAACGAGCTTAGCCGCGCCACCGCCAGAAACATGTTGAGCTGATCGAAGTCCATCGCCGCGCGCCTGCCCGCCGCCTTAAGACTCTCCGAAGCGCTGCAAAGCCGTCAAGCACCGCTCGCCGCCCGCCCGCCGCCGGCGGCGCCGCTCCCACGCGCTAGAGCCAGCGTTTTCCGCTTGTCCCCTGTTTTCCACAACAGGCGCGATAAAAAGAACTGATTGGCTCCCCCGCCGGCCCGCTTGCTAGCCTAGTCTGTTTTTCGATTCCATCCCCTTCGGAGACCCGCCCCCATGCCGACCCCGAAAGAAGTGCTGGAGTTTTGCGCCAAGAACGACGTCAAGATCGTGGACCTGCGCTTCACCGATCTGCCCGGCCTTTGGCACCACATCTCTTTCCCCCTCGGCCAGCTCGGCGAGCACTCCTTCGAAGACGGCTTCGGCATCGACGGTTCCAGCATCCGCGGCTGGTCCGCCATCCACGAGAGCGATATGCTCCTGCTGCCCGATCCCGGCTGGTTCATGCTCGATCCCTTCACCACCGTGCCCACGCTGGTGATGATCGGCGACATCCAGGACCCGCTGACCCGGCAGCGCTACGACCGCGATCCGCGCTACATCGCCAAGAAAGCCGAGGCCTATCTGGCTTCAACCGGCCTCGCCGACCAGGCCTTCTTCGGCGCCGAGGCGGAGTTCTTCGTCTTCGACAACGTGCGCTTCGATCAGCGCGAGCAGCACGGCTTTTATTTCATCGACGCCGAGGAGGGCCGCTGGAACTCCGGCCGCGAAGACTCCAACCTCGGCTACCGCCCCCGCTACAAGGAGGGCTACTTCCCCGTTCCGCCCACCGACCACTACCAGGATCTGCGCACCGAGATGGTGTTGAAGCTGCAAGCCGCCGGCCTCGTCGTCGAGTACCACCACCACGAAGTCGCCACCGGCGGCCAGTGCGAGATCGACATGCGCTTCGATACCCTGTTGCGCTCGGCCGACCACATGATGCTGTACAAGTACATCGTGCGCAACACCGCCAACGAGTACGGCAAGTCGGCCACCTTCATGCCCAAGCCGATCTTTCAGGACAACGGCAGCGGCATGCACACCCACCAGTCGCTCTGGAAATCGGGCAAGCCGCTCTTCTCCGGCGACGGTTACGCCGGCCTCTCGCCCATGGCGCTCAACTACATCGGCGGCCTGTTGCGGCACGCCCCCGCCCTGGCCGCGCTCATCGCCCCCACCACCAACTCCTACAAGCGCCTGGTGCCGGGCTTCGAGGCGCCGGTCAACCTCGCCTACTCGCGCCGTAATCGCTCCGCCGCCTGCCGCATTCCCATGTACTCGGCCTCGCCCAAGGCCAAGCGGGTCGAGTTCCGCCCCCCCGATCCCGCCTGCAACCCCTATTTGGCCTTCGCCGCCATGCTGATGGCCGGCCTCGACGGAGTGGAAAATCGCATCCCCGCCGGCGAGCCCCTCGACCGTGACATCTACGACCTGTCGCCCGAAGAGCTGAAGAACGTGCCCTCCCTGCCCGGCTCCCTCGAGGACGCCCTCGACGCTCTCGAGGACGATCACCAATTCCTGCTCAAGGGCGAGGTCTTCACCGAAGACCTGATCCGCACCTGGATCGATTACAAGCGCGAAAAAGAAGTTAGCGCCATGCGCCTGCGCCCCCACCCCTACGAATTCCAGCTCTACTACGACATCTAGAGCTCCCTGCCGTGCGTCGCCGGCGCCCGGTGCCTGATGTCCGGTGCCCTGGTGCCCGGTGCACGGTGCCTGGTGCCTGGTGCCTGGTGCCCGGTCGGCGAGGCTTATCGCCCCGCCCACGCCGCAACTGCCGCCGAGCCGCCACCCGGCCCCAGCGACAACCTTCGAGCGGGGAAGCGCAGCGCAGCGGAGCGCCAGTAAGCGCAGCGCAGCGGAGCGCCAATAAATGCCGCCAGCAGCACGAGGCGCCGGGAGCGAGGCCGACTGAGCGTACCCCGATGTACGTGAAGGAGGCCGAGCGACTGGCAAGCGCAGCGTAGCGGAGCGCCAAGAAACGCCGTGATGCGACGCTTATCGCCCCGCCCACCCATTAACTGCCGCCGAGGGCGCGCCCGGCCCACAGCGAGCACGTTCGAGCGGGGAAGCGAAGCGCAGCGGAGCGCCAATAAATGCCGCGAGCAGCGCAGTGCGCCGGGAGCGAGGCCGACTGAGCGTACCCCGATGTACGTGAAGGAGGCCGAGCGAC
>JBOGKX010000145.1:0-13461 GCA_050746125.1 Terriglobales bacterium
GCCCAACAGCGCCTCGAGGCGCGCCGCGATGGCTGCCGCGCTCATGGCCGCGCCGCCGCTTCCGCGCCGGGCGCCGTCGCCAGCGCCGTCTCGCGGCAACTGCGATAGGTGGGCAGCAGCTTGCCGGGATTCAGTTGCTGTTGGGGGTTGAAGACCTGCTTGACGGCGCGCATGAAATCCAAATCCGCCTCGCTGAAAATCAGCGACATCAAGCCGTCTTTCTCCATGCCCACGCCGTGCTCGCCGGTGATCGAGCCGCCCATTTCGACGCACAAGCGGATGATCGCCTCGCTCGCCGCCCGCGCGGCTTCGAATTGCCCCGCCTGACGGCCGTCGAAAAACACCAACGGATGCAGATTGCCGTCCCCGGCGTGAAAGATGTTGCCGACGCGCAGCCCGCAATCCTGGCTGATGCGCTCGATGCCGGCCAGCACTGGACCGATCTTGGTGCGGGGAATGACGCCATCCATCACGTAAAAGTTGGGGCACAGCCGGCCCATGGCCCCGAAGGCGTGCTTGCGGCCCATCCACAGCCGAGCGCGCTGCGCCTCGTCGGCGGCGCGCCGCGTTTCCCGCGCCCCGGCGCGCGCGCACACCCGCTCGATGGCCGCCGCCTGTTCCTCGACTTCTTCTTCCAAGCCCTCGACTTCGATCAGCAGCACGGCGGCGGAGTCGAGCGGATAGCCGGCATGCACGTACGCCTCGACCGCCCGCAGGCTGAAGCCGTCGAACATTTCGAGCGCCGCCGGGATGATGCCTTCCGCCGTGATCGCGCTCACCGTCGCCGCTGCCTGCTCGGCCTGGTCATAGATCGCCAGCAGCGTTCGCGCCGCTTCCGGACGGCGCGTCAGCTTCACGGTAATCGCCGTCACCACCGCCAGCGTTCCCTCCGAACCCACCAGCAGCCCGGTCAGATCGTAGCCGCGTGTCTCGGCCGTTTTGCCGCCCACGGTCGCGCATTCGCCATCGGGCAAAACGATATCCAGGCCGGTCACGTGATTGACGGTCACGCCATAGGCCAAGGTGTGCGGTCCGCCGCTGTTTTCCGCGACGTTGCCGCCAATGGTGCAAGCCTTTTGGCTGGAAGGATCGGGGACGAAGTAAAACCCGGTGGCGGCGATTTGGTCGGAGAACTCGAGGTTGACCACGCCTGGTTCCACGCGCGCCCGCATGTCTTCAACGTTCACTTCCAGAATTCGGCGCATCCGATTGAGCGACAGGACGATGCCCCCCTCACGGGCCACCGCGCCACCGCTCAGTCCGGTACCCGCTCCGCGCGGAATCAGCGGCACGCCCGCCTCCCGCGCCATCTTGACTACCGCCACGACTTCGTCCTGCGAACGCGGAAACGCCACCAAGTCCGGCATGGCGCGATCCACGCCGCCGTCGTATTCGTAGAGCAGGCGGCCCACTGGATCGCCAATCACCCCGTCGCGCCCCAGCCGGGCTTCCAGCCGCCGCCGCAATTGGTCGTACGCGCCCATGGCTCCTGCTCCGAGTGTACCTGCAGCAGGCTCTTTGTACTCTGGCCTTCCTCGAGCGATTCGCGGGCGGGGTGAAGTTGTAGCCTGGGTCCATGCGCCTGGCCGAAAAACGCCAACTCGCGCTCGATCTGGCCCTGGCCACGCTGGTCGATCTCGCCCCGGCGCGCCTCATTGCCGCGCAAATGCGCCGCCAGGGTTCCCGGCTACTGCTGCCGACGCGAGCTTGGGATCTGAGCCGCTATGCGGAAATCCTGGTGCTCGCCTACGGCAAGGCCGCGGTTCCGATGGCTCAAGCGGCGGAAACTCTACTCCGGCCCCGGCCGCCGGCAGCCGCGCCATGGCCGCGGCTGCGCTTGTGCATTTCCGCGCCCGAGGCATTCCTCGCGCCCGGCCAAGCCGCGGCGCCGTGGAGCGACGTGCGCCAATTCGTCGGCGGCCATCCCGAGCCCAACGCCGCCAGCCTGGCCGCCGCCCACGCCATGTTGCAAGCCTGCGCCGCCGCCCCGGCCGCCAGCCTGATTCTGCACCTCGTCTCGGGAGGCGGCTCGGCGCTCGCCGAAGCCCCGATCCTGCCCGCGCTTTCGCTGCCCGACTTGCAGGCCGCCTATCGCGCCCTGGTGCGCAACGGCGCCCCGATCCATGAAATCAATTCCGTGCGCAAGCACTTCTCCGCCTTCAAAGGCGGGCGCTTGGCGGCCGCCGCCCCGCTGGGCGCCGATCAGCTTTCGCTGATTTTGTCCGATGTGCCTGCCGGCGATCTCAGCAGCGTCGCCTCGGGTCCGAGCGCCCCCGATCCCACCACCCGCGCCGACTGCGCGCGCATTCTCGCCGCCCACCCCACCGACCTGCCCGCTCCCGTCGTCGCCTGCTTGCGCGCCGGCCAACTGCCGGAAACGCCCAAGCCGGGCGATCCCAGTTTCGCCCGCTCGGCCTGGCACCTGCTCATGGACGATCGCGGCGCGGCGGCCGCCCTCGCCGCCAAGGCTGGCGCCGCCGGCCTGGCGCCCGTTCTCGATCACACCGCCGACGAATGGGACTATGCCGCGGCGGCCGCCCACCTGCTGCGGCGCATCCGCGAGTTGCGGCGCCGGCAGCCCAACGCCTGCCTGATCGCCAGCGGCGAAGTGCGGGTCGCGGTGCGCGGCGCCGCCGGCCGCGGCGGCCGCAACCAGACCTTTGCCCTCGAATGCGCCCGCCAAATCGCCGGCGAAGACCTTTGCGTGCTCAGCCTCGGCACCGATGGCATGGATGGCAACTCCCCGGCGGCCGGCGCCCTGGTCGATGGCGATACCCTGGCGCGCGCCGCCGCGCTCGGCCTCGATCTCGATGCCGCTCTCGCCCACTTCGACGCTTATCCCTTCCTCGCCGCCCTCCGCGACAGCATCGAGATCGGGTCCACCGGTACCAATCTCCGCGATCTGCGCATCTTTCTCTAGCATGCCCGACCCGCGATCGGTGCTGGTGGTGGATGACGATCGCGACGCGCTCGCCTTCGACGCGGAAATCTTGCGCGATCTCGGCTTGGCGCCGGCCACCGCGGAGACGCCGGGCGCGGCGCTGCGGCTGCTGCATTCGCAGCCCTTCGATGCGCTGCTGACCGACCTCAAGATGCAGACGGCGGCGGACGGCTTCGTGCTGGCCGCCGCCGCCAAGCTGGTGCAGCCGCATATTCGCACGCTCTTGGCGACCGCGTCGCTCGACCCCCTCGCGGCGCTGCGCGAAATCGAGGGTAGCGTGGACGCCATCCTCTACAAGCCGTATGCGCCGGCCGATTTGACCCAAGCGCTGCGCCTGGTCGGCCCGCGGCCTCTCGCCCACGTCGATTTCTCCACGCTGCTGCGCGAGCACCGTTCCGAGTTGCTGGAGGAGTGGCGGCGAGCGCGCGCCTCCGATCCCGCGCTGGCCGATTTAAGCCCGCAAGATCGCATGGACGATATGAGCGAGCTGCTGGAGGAGGTCTTGGCGCCGGCGCCGCCCGGGCGCGGGGGAGAGCGGCATGGGCAAACGCGGCGGCGGCAGGCGATTTCGCTCGCCGCCGCGGCCGCGGATCTAGTCGAACTGCGCAAGCAAACGTACGACTTGGTGGCGAGGAACTACGCCCAGCTCGACCCCAGCGAAATCACGCCCGGCCTGCGGCGCTTTGACACCGCCCTGGACGCCGAAATTCTAGCCAGTATCCAGGCCTTCGACGGCGGCCGGTAACAAGCGGTCGGTTAGAACGGGGTGATGATCCCGCCCAGGGTGAAGGTATCGCATTCGATCGAGCGCAAGTCGCCCACGCGCAGCGGCGTGGGACTGATGAAGGGCTCGCCGTACTTCACGCCGACCATCATGCCGAAATGGCGAGCCAGCGCCTCGACCCGCGCCGCCACCTCGCTTTGCGGCGGAAACAAGCCTTTGCCCGCGGCTTGGTCGGCGTACTGCGACCCGTAGGCCAAGAGCGCGTTCAGCCGCGCCTCGAATTGGCTGGTGATGTCCACCACGAAGGTGGGCCGCTCGTTGGCGTAGAGGGAGGCATAGTACACGGTGTGCGGACGGAAGGCCGCCGCCTCGTCCCCCCATTCCAAGTTCTTGAGGCCGGCAATAAACGCCGCCTCGAAGCCCAACCGTCCGCTGATGGCGTGATCGGGATGACGCGCCAGCGGATAGGGGACGATGAGAATGCGCGGCTGGGTGGCGCGAATCACCTCGGCGATGCGCCGCTTCGCCTCCCAGCTCAACTCCAGTTGGCCATCCGGCAGGCCCAGGTTGCCGCGCCACTCCACGCGCAGCAGCGCGGCGGCTCGTTCCGCCTCCACGCCGCGCTCCAGGGCCGAGCCGCGCGTGCCCGCTTCGCCACGCGTCAGATCGACGATGCCGGTGGCCGACCCGTGCTCGGCCATGCGCAGCAGCGTGCCGCCGCAGGTCTGCTCGACGTCGTCGCGATGCGCCGCGAGCGCCAGCACGTCCAATTTGCGCGCCGGTCCGGCGCCCCACCTTTTGCCGCGGGATTCCGTGCCGCGTTTCAGTGCGGTCATCAAAATTCAGCGTACCGCCGCGCCGCGGCCGAGCGATCGCTCCGTACCTCGCTTGCCACCGTCCGTTGTGTCAGGGATTGCGCGGCCGCCGGGAGCGGCCTAGATCGGCGCCACGTGGCGCGGCGCTTGCGCCGCCTCCTGCCGAGCGGCCCGCCGCCGCGCCAGGAGGAATTGCTTGCGGCTGCGGTGCAACTCCGCGGTCAGCCGCCGCAGCGTCAGTCCCTCGAGCGGCAGCGCCAGGGTGGTTTGCGTCACCGGATCGGTCAGCCACACGGCGTTCAGCTTGACGCCCAGGCATTGCGCCCCCGCCGCTTCGATCAATTTGGCGGCCTGTTCCGCGGTGAGCGCGCGCATAGGCCAATGCTAGGGCGCATTGCGAGTACGCGCAACGCGAGCCAACCTTCTACACGCGCCCTCGGCGGACCAGACCGGCGATGAGGGAAATGATGAAAAGGATGAGAAACAATACGAAGAGAATTTTGGCGAAGCCGATCGCCGCCGCGGTAATTAGGCCGAAACCAAATACCGCTGCAATAATGGCGATGATCAGGAAGACCAAGGCCCAGACGAGCATGAAGATGCGATGCGCCCCGACCGCGCGGAGTTGTTTTGTTCTGCCCGCCCTGACTGTGCCGAAGCGGCGGGTTTCGCCGTGGAAAACGCTTGCACTCTTGGCCACCTTGGTTCTGCTGCCGACAGCGCCGCGCCTGGCCGCGGAAACCCCCGCCGCGCTGGCCGTGCGGGCCAACAACCGCGGCGTTGCCTACATGGACCGTAGCGCCTTCGCCCAAGCGGCGCGCGAGTTCGAAGCCGCCTTGCACGCCGATCCCGGCTTTCTGGAGGCCAGCACCAATCTCGGCATCTCATTCTATGCGGCCGGCAACGACGACCGCGCCAAGCCCATCTTGGAGCAAGTTCTGCGCCGCGACGGCGGCGATCTGCGCGCCCACTACGTCTTGGGCCTGATTGCCCGCAATCACGGCCAGTACCCGGCGGCGCTGACGCAGTTCCAATTCGTCGTAAAGCGCGTTCCGGGCGACAAGAGCGCCAATTATTTCACCGGCTACGTTTTGCTGCGGCTGGGCCGCGCCACCGAAGCCATTCACTACCTCGATCGCGCCCTCGCGGCCGACCCCAACGACGTCTCGGCGCTATTCAATCTCGCCAACGCCTACCGCGCCCAGCACGACATGGCGCGCGCCCAAGCCTATTTCCAGCGCTTCCAACAGGTGCGGCAGGCCTCGCCGCTCAACACCGCCGCCTCGCTGGTTTACGGCGACGAGGGCCCGTTCGCCATGGCGTCGGCCACCGTGCCCGCCGGCCTGCGCGCTGCGCCGCGTCCGCAGCCGATCCGCTTCGCCGCCGCGCCCGCCGCCGGCATCCGTTTCCGCAACGCCGCCGCCGCTCCCGACCGCTTCGCCGGCTCCGGCGCCTGCGTGCTCGACGCGGCGGGCAGCGGGCGCACCGACCTGTTTTTCGTCAATGACGGCGGGCCGCCGGCGCTCTACCGCAATCTCGGCGACGGCCGCTTCGCCGACGTGACCAAGGCCGCCGGGCTCGACCATTCCATGAACGGCCTGGGCTGCGCGATCGGCGACTACGATCACGACGGGCGACCCGATATCCTCGTCACCGAGCCCCATCGCCTGCTCTTGTTTCACAACGTGGGGGGCGGGCGCTTCGCGGAGGTGGCGAGCCAAGTGGGCCTCGTCGCGCCGGCGCAGTCGCGCCCCGATTACCTCGCCGCCGCCTGGATCGACCTCGACCATGACGGCTACCTCGACATCGTCGTCACCGATGCCGGGGCCGCCGGCCGCGTGCACGTCTTTCGCAATCTGGGCACCGGCCATTTCAAGGACATTTCGGCGCTCTCCCGCATCGGGCAAACGCCGGCGTCGTATCAGGGCCTGGTCGCCACCGACTACGATAACGACCGCGACATCGACGTCGTTCTGGCGCGCGGCAACGGCCCGGCCTCCATCTTCGCCAACCTGCGCGACGGCAGCTTTGCCGAGCGGCGGCCCTGGACGCGCGAGACGGGCGCGCAAGCGGCGGACGCCCGCGGCGTCGTGGCTCTCGATTTCAACCACGACGGCTGGATGGATCTCTTCTTCACCCGCCGCGACGGGCCGCCCGTGCTCCTGCGCAATACCGGCGCCGGACGCTTTCGCGCCGCGCCGCTTCCCGCCCGGAATGCCGGCGTCACCGCCGGCTGGGGCGCCACCGCGCTCGATTACGACAACGACGGATTCGAGGATTTAGCCTTCATCGGCGAACGCAACGGCCGGCAAGCGATTTACCTTTATTGCAATCTCGGCGACGGCACCTTCGCCGACGCCTCCGCCGCGACGGGCCTCGATCGCATTGCCGTGCACAATGCTCGCAGCCTGCTGGCCGTGGACTGGCAGGGGAACGGCCGCCCCGGCCTGCTGGTGACGCAAGCGGGCGGCCCGGCGCTGCTGCTGCGCAACGAATTGGCGGCCGGCGCCGCCAAGGCCAACCCCTCCCTTCAAGTAACGCTTGAAGGGTTAAAGGACAACAAGCCCGGCATCGGCAGCAAGGTCACGGTGCGCGCCGACGGCTTGGCGCAAAAGACCGAGGTCGAAGGGGGCAGCGGCTACCTGGGCCAAAACGCGACTCCTCAGCTTTTCGGCCTGGGCGCGGCGGGCCACGCCGATACGGTGACGATTCGCTGGCCGACCGGCGTCTTGCAAGCCGAGCTGCCGGCGCCGGGGCAAGCCGGCGTCCGCTATACCGAGCTCAATCGCAAGGGCGGATCCTGTCCGATTCTTTATGCGTGGAACGGGCGCCGTTTCCAGTTCATCGACGACATCACGGGCCCGGGAGTGATCGGCGAATGGGTCGCGCCGCGCCAGTACGACGCGCCGCAGCCCGGCGAGTGCTTGCGCCTGCCGAGCGGCTCGGTGGCGGCGCGGCACGGGCGGCTCGAGTTTCGTTTCACCGATCCGATGGAAGAAGTCGTCTATCTCGACCAGGTTCACCTCATGGCGGTGGATCACCCGGCGGGCGTGCGCGTCTTCGACAACGACCGCTGGCAGCCGGATGGACCGCCGCCGCCCGCGCGGCTCTGGACCGTGGCCCACGCGCGCCCGCCGCTTGCCGCCAGCGATGAGGCCGGCCGCAACCTGCTGCCGTACCTGTTGCCCGGACGCCCCGGCCGCTATACGCCGATCGCGGCTCGCTCCCGCTTTTCCGGCTATGTAGGGCGGCACGAGCTCATCCTCGATCTTGGCGACCTGCGCCACGCCCATTCGGCGCAATTGCTCTTGCACGGCTGGACGGATTACTACTTTCCGCGGACCGCGTGGACGGCGTTTTACGCCGGCGTGCCGACGCTGCCGCCGGCGCTCGCGGTGCCCGACGGGCGCGGCGGCTGGCGCACGGTGGCGCGCTCGGTCGGGGCGCCGGCCGGTTTGCCGCGTTGGATGGTGGTGGACCTCACGCCGTGGCTGGGGCGGGAGGGCGCGCTGGCGCGCGCCCATGCGCGCGTGCGGCTGGCGACCAACCTGGCGATCTATTGGGACCGGGCGCTGGTCAGCGTGGACGCGCCGCGCCCGCCCTTGCGCGTCCGCCGTCTAGCCGCCGCCGGCGCGGAGCTGCGCCGGTTGGGCTTTCCGGCGCAAACCGCCGCGGATCCCGAGATCTTCGACTACTCGCGCATTTTGCGCGACGTTGGTTTCCGCGCTCCGGCCGGCAATTACACCCGCTATGGCGACGTGCGCGCGCTGTTGGCGGCGACCGACGACCGCTACGCCATCATGGCGCCGGGCGATGAAGTCGCGCTGAGCTTCGACGCCCGCCGTTTGCCGCCGCTGCCGCCCGGCTGGCGGCGCACGTACTTCTTCTGCGCCGACGCTTTCACCAAAGGGCGCGAGTTCCTCGACGCCGACCCCGACACGGTCGGGCCGCTGCCGCTGCACGGCGTTCCCTACCCGACTCCGCCCGGCACGCCCATCTCCATCTCTTTGCTGCGCTACCGGCTGCGGTACAACACGCGCCATTTGCCCGCCGTGAATGCCGCCCGCGAAAAGCTTGTGGACGCAAGGCCGCACCGCTGACCGACAGAGCGGCGCGCCCGGCCCACAGCGACAACTTTCGAGCGGGGGGCTTCTGGCCGCCGGGGCGGTTGCGCGGCGCACAAACGTTGGCTAGCATCGTGCCAGTGCCCCTTTCCGTCATCATCGTGGACGACGAGCAGCTTGCGCGCGACGAGCTGGCGTTCCTGCTGCGTTCTTTTCCGGACGTGGAAGTCGTGGCGCAGGGGCGCAATGGCGTCGAGGCGGTGCATCTGGTCCGCGATCATCAGCCGGCGCTGCTTTTTCTCGACGTGCAGATGCCCGGCCTGGACGGCTTCGGCGTGGTCAAGCGGCTGCGCGAGCGCAAGCTGCCGATGCCGCAATTGATTTTCGCCACCGCCTACGACCAATACGCGGTGCAGGCCTTCGAGGTCAACGCGGTCGACTACCTGCTCAAGCCGTTCGACAAGGCGCGCCTGGGCCAGGCCCTCGAAAAGGCCAAGCGGCACCTGGAAACCCAAGCCGATCCGGCGCAAAAGATCGATCGCATGCTGGAGTTGCTGGAAACGCGCAGCGCCGCCGCCGCGCCCGCCAAGCTGCCGGTCAAGGCCAACGGCCGCCATTTCTTGCTCGATCAGAACGAGGTGATCTACGCCCGCATCGAAGACGGCGTGATTACCGTCGTGGCCGGGCACCTGGAAGGCACCGCCAACTGCCGCACCATCGAAGAGCTGCAAGCCGCGCTCGACGGCAACGTATTTTGGCGCGCGCACCGCTCCTACCTGGTGAATCTCAACCGCATCAAGGAAGTCGTGCCCTGGTTCAACAGCAGTTACCAATTGCGCATGGATGACAAGAAGCAGACGGAAATTCCGGTGAGCCGCACGCAGAGCCGGCGGCTGCGCGAGCTTTTCAATCTGTAGCGGCGCTTGCCAGAAGCGCCGCCCGACCGGTTGGTTAAGGGGCGTTCCCCGCGCCCGGCGTTGACCGGGACGCGGCCGCCTTCAATAATGAGATGTTCGCGCCTCGCGACCTGCCCATGGCAACCAAAACGGCACGACACGCCTCGACGCTAAAACCCAATCCATCCGGGTTGAGCGCGGAGCGAATCCGCGACCTCTACCGCGTCATGCTGCTCTCGCGCCGGCTGGACGATCGCGAGATCCTGCTTAAGCGGCAGCAAAAGATCTATTTTCAGATCAGCGGCGCCGGCCACGAAGCGGTACTCGCCGCCGCCGGCGATCTGCTGCGCCCCGCCTACGACTGGTTCTACCCCTACTATCGCGACCGCGCCCTGTGCCTGCGCTTGGGGATGACGCCGGAGGCGATGCTGCTGCAAGCGGTGGGCGCCGCCAGCGATCCCGGCAGCGGCGGCCGGCAAATGCCCTCGCATTGGAGCGCGCCGGCTCTCAATATCGTCAGCTCCTCGAGCCCGACCGGCACGCAGTACTTGCAGGCGATCGGCTGCGCCGAGGCGGGCCGCTATTTCAACCGCCATGCCGAGCTGGCGCCATGGCTGGAGCGTTCGGCGGCGGACCGCTCGACGCAGCCGCCGCGCTGGCATGGCGACGAAGTGGTGCTGGTCAGCTCGGGCGAAGGGGCGACGAGCGAGGGCGAGTTCTGGGAAGCGATCAGCGGCGCCGCGCGCGAGCGGCTGCCGGTGCTGTTCTTGATCGAGGACAACGGCTACGCGATTTCCGTGCCCATCGAAGTGCAGACGCCCGGAGCGAGCATCTCGCGCGCCCTTTCCGGGCTGCCGGATCTGCGCATTCTCGAGTGCGACGGCTGCGATCTCTTCGACAGCTACCGGACGCTCGAGCAAGCCGTCGCTTATTGCCGCGCGGGGAGCGGCCCGGCCCTGGTGCACGCCCACGTGGTGCGGCCGTATTCGCATTCGCTTTCCGACGACGAGCGGTTCTATCGCCCGGATGAAGAACGCGAGGCAGAGGCGCAGCGCGACCCGATCCGGCGGCTGGCGGCGTATATAACGCAGGAGGGCATCGCCAGCGCGGAGGACCTCCAGCGGCTGGAGGAAGAGGTCGAACGGGAGATCTTGGCGGCCACCGATCATGCGCTCGCGGCCGCGAAGGCTTCTCCCGAGCACGCCTACGAGTTCGTCTATTCGCCGGACGTGGATCCGACGTCGGCCGCCTTCGAGAGCGAAAGCCCGGCGCCGGGCGGGCCGCAAACCGCCCCGCAAACCGCCCCGCAAACGATGGTCGAGCTCATCAACGCCTGCCTCAAGGACGAGATGAAGCGCGATCCGCGCATTCTCGTTTTCGGCGAGGACGTGGCCGATGCCAGCCGGGAAGAATATCTCGACAAGGTGAAGGGCAAGGGCGGCGTCTTCAAGGTGACGGCGGGATTGCAGCGGAAATTCGGCGCCGATCGCGCCTTCAACACGCCGCTGGCGGAAGCGGCGATCGTGGGCCGCGCCATCGGCATGGCCACGCGCGGGCTGAAGCCGGTGCCGGAGGTGCAGTTCTTCGATTACCTGTGGCCGGCGATGATGCAGATTCGCGACGAGCTCACCACCCTGCGCTGGCGCTCGGCGGGCGGCTTCGCGGCGCCGGTGGTGCTGCGCGTGCCGATCGGCGGCTACTTGACCGGCGGCGCGATCTACCACAGCCAGTCGGGCGAGAGCATCTTTACCCACATGCCGGGGCTGCGCGTGGTGATGCCGTCGAACGCCCTGGACGCCAACGGCCTGCTGCGCACGGCGCTGCGCGCCGACGATCCCGTGCTCTTCCTCGAGCACAAGCGGCTTTACCGCGAGCCGTTCAATCGCGCCCCCTACCCGGGCGCCGATTATTGCGTGCCGTTCGGCAAGGCGCGGTTGGCGCGCGCCGGCGGCGACCTCACGCTCGTAACCTACGGCGCGCTGGTGCAGCGCTCGCTGCAAGCGGCGCAGCGGCTGGCGCAGGAAGGCGAGGGCGAGATCGAGATTCTCGATTTGCGCTCGCTGAACCCCTACGACTGGGAGGCGATCGCCGCGTCGGTGCGCAAGACCGGGCGCGTGCTCGTCGTGCACGAAGACATGGCGAGCTGGGGTTACGGCGCGGAGCTCGCCGCCCGCATCGGCGAAGAACTCTTCGACGACTTGGACGCGCCGGTGCGCCGCGTGGCGGGCAAGGATCTCTACTGCGCGTATCAGCCCGAGCTCGAGGACTTCATCCTGCCGCAAACCGAAGACGTCTATCGGGGCGCGCGCTCCTTGCTACGCTATTAAGCATGGCGGAAACGAAGTTTGCCGTGGAGAGAAGCGACGCCGAATGGCGCCGCCAGCTCACGCCGGAGGAGTACCAAGTCACGCGCTGCAGCGCGACCGAACCCGCCTTCACCGGCCGCTATTGGAACAACCACGAAGCGGGCGCATATTATTGCGTCGCCTGCGGCGCCCCGCTTTTCAGCTCCGACGCCAAATTCGACTCCGGCACCGGTTGGCCGAGCTTTTTTCAGCCCATGGCGGACGCCGAGATTTTGACGCAGGAAGACGTCAGCCACGGCATGCGGCGGGTGGAAGCCCGCTGCCGCCGCTGCGGCGCGCATCTCGGCCATCTGTTTCCCGACGGCCCGCCGCCGACCGGGCAGCGGTATTGCATCAACTCGGCCGCGCTGCGCTTCGAAAAGCGCTAGGCGGCCTGGGCGGCAAGATGCAGCGGGTACGCGCGGCCGGCGCTGACGCGGCGCGTGCGATAACCGCAGGCCGCGAGCAGCGAGACGACTTCCTTCTGCTCGACCGGGTTGTGCAGCTCGCATAACAGGCGCGGGCGGCGCAGGCACAAGAGCTGCTCGGCGCCGCGCAGGACGCTGCCGGCGGCCCCCTCGACATCGATCAATAGAAACGACGGGCTGGGAAACAACTCCACGGCGACGAGGTCGTCGAGGCGCCGGACCTCCACTTCGGCGCTGGCCCGCGCTGGGGCGTTGGCCGAGGCGCGGGCGGGCGGCAATACCTCGCTGGCCGGAGCGGAATAGGTCACGTTCGCCAGGTGGCTCCAACTGCCGGCCTCGACGAAGGCGGCGCTTCCCTGCCGATCGCCGGCGGCCATATTCAAAGCCATGACCCGGCCGCCGGCGGCGCCACAATCGTTCAACTCCAAATTGGCACGGAGGCGGGCATAGTTCCGGGGCGACGGCTCGAGGGCGATCACGCGGCCCGCGGGGCCGACCATGCGCGCCAGCGCCAGCGTCCAGTAGCCGGCATGGGCGCCGACGTCGCAGACAATGTCCCCGGGCGCGACCAGCGACTTCAGCAACTCGCCGACGTGAGGCTCGAAGGCCGCGCCCAGCAAGAAATACTTTTCCGCGGTGTAGGCGCGGAATTTACAGCCGGCAAGCGGGCCGGCGGCGAAGCGCACGTCGATGTTGCGCGCGCCGCCGAAGAGGCGCTGGAGCACGCGCTGCAAGGGGAGCGACCAGGGATGGACATCAAACAAGACGCGCTGGCGGAGGGCCGCGGGAAGCGCGAAGTACGCGGCGAGGACGCGCCGTTGGCGCGGGCTCAGAGCGTCGGCGGGAGCGGCGAGCCGGCTATGGTCGAGGAGCGCCTCCTGCAGTGCAGGCGCGTGAGAATGCAAGGGGGCGAAAGTATGCACGGCGATGCCTTCGCTCCCACAGGCGCGTCTATGCACGCGATGGGCCATTTGGATGAGCCATGCGGGCCGCGATTGGCGCCTCGGCGGCGGTGCGCGGCGGAACAAACTGCAAAAGTCTTGCGCGGCGGGAATGACCGTTCCCGCCTTCCGCGGCTTCCCCCAGGGGGGCGCCGCACGTCCGTTTAGGCCGCAGGCCAACCCCTGGACAACCCTTCCACTCTCCCTGGCATCCCACTTAAGGCCCCCCGGAAACAACTCAGCCGTTCAGGAGTCCGCCATGGCCAAAAAGCCTGTCGCTCAGCATCCGCTCCCGCCCCAAGGGGTG
>JBOGKX010000146.1:0-3369 GCA_050746125.1 Terriglobales bacterium
GCCGAGGGCGCGCCCGCCCCGAACGGCGCCGAAGAAGCCGGCCCGCGGCTGGTACAGGGCGCAGAGCACCGCCCGCCCACGCCCGACTCTTCCGTGCACGTCTTTATCTTGATCGACGCGCTGGGCGGCGAATGTGAAGCGGCGCGCGGCTGGCTAGACGATCTTCTGCCCTATCGCGCCTCGCTCGAGACCATCCTCGGCTTCAGCAGCGGCGCGGTGCCGACCATCCTCACCGGACAGCCGCCCGCGCGCACCGGCCACTGGAACCTCTTCTATTACGATCCCGCCGGCTCCCCCTTCCGCTGGCTGCGGGGCTTCGATTTCGTGCCCCGGCGCCTTCGCAACGGGCGCTGGACGCGCAAGGGACTTACCCTGGCCGGCCGCCACCTGCTCGGGCTTGGCCCCTTGTTCGAGTGCGGCGTCGAGCCCAGCCTGCTGCCCTGGTTCAACTGGGTGGAGAAGCGCAATATTTTCGCGCCGGGCGGCATCAACGGCGCGCCTTCGATCTTTGACCGGCTGGCCGCCGCCGGCACGCCGCACCGCGTTTACACCTACCACCACCATTCCGACGAAGAGATCTTGAACCGGGCCGTTTTCGACGTGGCCGCGGGCGCCGCCGGCTTCTATTTTCTCTACCTCTCGGAGCTCGACGCCTTTCTGCACATGCACTGCCACGACACGCCGGCCGTCGCCGAGCGCCTAGCCTGGTACGGCGTTCGCCTGCGCGCGCTGCACGCCGCCGCCCACCGGCGCGACGCGGCGATGACGTTCACGATTTTCTCCGACCACGGCATGACGCCGGTGCGGCGCCGTTTCGACTTAGCGGCCGAGATCGCGGGCCTGGGCTGGCGGGCGCCGGAGGATTACCTGGCGGTCTATGACTCGACCATGGCGCGTTTTTGGTTTTTCCATGACGGCGCGCGCCAGGCGATTCTCGACTGCCTCGCTCGGCAGGCGTGCGGCACCCGGCTCGAGGACGCTGAATTGCGGCGCCAGGGCGCGTTTTTCCCCGACCGCCGTTTCGGAGAAGCGATCTTCCTGCTGCACCCCGGCTGGCTGATCGCGCACAGCCACTTCAACGGCGCGGGATGGAACCCGGCCGGCATGCACGGCTATCACCCCAGCGATCCGGATTCGCGCGCCATCTTTCTCAGCAACCGCGAGCCCGGCCTCGCCATGCGCTCGATCGCGGACATTCACGCCTGCCTGAGCCGCGGCGTGGGGAGGACCGTATGATCCAGCCCCTGCCGCTGCCGGCGCCGCCGCTCGGCCGCCCGGCCGTCTGGACCCGCCCGCTCACGGTTGCCTATTTTTCCAACACGCTGGCGCGCGGCGGCGCCGAAGAGCACGTGCTCACGCTGTTGCGCGGCTTGGATCAGCGCCGCTTTCGCCCCGCGCTCGTCTGTACTCCCCAGCTCGCCGAGCAGTTGCAGGCCGACTTGCCGGCCGGCGTCGAGGTGCAGTGTCTGGCGCCGCGCCGCCCTGCGCAGCTGGCCGCGGCGGCGCGCTTGGGGAGCTGGTTCTGGCGGCGGCGCCCGGAGATCGTTCATTCGCACCTGTTCTACGCCAGCCTCTTCGCCTCGCCCCTGGCGCGGCTGGCGGGCGTGCCGGTCGTCATCGAGACGCCGCATTTGCGGGAAAAGTGGCGGCAAGGCGGTCTCAAGTCCGGCTATCTCGTGGACCGCATGGTGGCCCGCGGCGTGGACTATTTCGTCGCCGTCTCCGCCGCGAATGCGCGCTATCTGGCCCGCGAAAAAGGCCTCCCCGAGCGCAAGATCGTCACCATCCTCAACGGCTGCGACTGCGAGCGCTTCGCCGCGCTGCCGGCGCCCTCGCCGGAACTGCGCGCCCGGCTCGGGCTCGAGCCCGGCGCGCCCGTGCTGGCGGTGCTGGGGCGGCTGGAGCCGCAAAAAGGTCACGCCGTGCTGCTGGAGGCCATGCCCGCCGTGCTGCGCCGCTTCCCGCGCGCCCGCTTGCTGTGCGTCGGCGCCGGCCGGCTGGCCGAAGAGCTCCGCGCCCGCGCGCAGGCGCTCGGCATCGAATCGGCGGTGCGCTTCGCCGGCTTTCAATCCGACGTGCGGCCCTACCTCGCGCTCGCCACCATCACCGTGCTGCCATCGTTTTATGAAGGACTGCCGCTGGCCGCGATGGAGTCGTTGGCGGCCGGCGTCACCATCGTGGCGACGGCCGTGGATGGCACGCCGGAGATTGTGCGGCACGAGGAGACGGGCTTGCTGGTGCCGTCCGGGGATCCGCCCGCGCTCGCCGCCGCCATCAATCGCCTTTTGCAAGACGACGCTTGGCGCGCCCGGCTCGCCCAGCACGGCCGAGTGTGGGTGCGCCAGAATTTCGATCGCCGCCGCCAAATCGAGAGCACGCAAGCTCTCTATTTGGAGGCCTGGCGCGCCTATCTGTCGCGCCGCGGGCGGCGGGCGCGGGCGGAAGGGCGCTGGACCGCCAGCCCGAAACCGGAGCGGGAGGGGGCGATTCCATGAGCGCGCAGCCGGCGGTGGCCCTCGTTCCCAGCCGCGCCGCGGAGGACGTCGCCGAACTCGTCGCCGCCGGCGTGGCGCGCCTGTGCCGTCCATTTTTTGGCGATGCGCTGCGCGCTCTGATCCTGACCGGCAGCATGGCGCGCGGCGAGGCCACGGTAGTCCGCCGCGGTGGCGAATGGCGCGTCTGGGGCGACGCCGAATTTCTCGTCGTCCTCGACGCCCGCCACCGCCTGCCCCGCCGCCACGCTCTCGATGCCCTGGGGGCGCGTTGCGAATCCTGGCTGCGGACGCAAGGCTGCCGCTGCGCCGTCAGCCTCGGCGCCGCCCACCCGTCCTATTTGCGCCGCCTGCCGCCCCATATTTTCGGCTACGAGCTGCGCGCCGCCGGACGGGTGATTGCCGGCGCGGCCGAGATCTTGCAGCTGATTCCCCCCAGTTGTCCCGAGAGCCTGCCCTGGCTCGATGCTTGGCACTTGCTCTCCAATCGCATCGTCGAGCAGTTGGACTGCATTGCCGCCGCCCACGCCGCGCCCTCGCCACCGCCGCCCGCGCTGGCGTACGCGACGGTCAAGCTGTGGCTGGACGTGGCCACGTCCTATCTCGTCTTCGCGAACCGGTATGCCCCTTCCTATCGCCAGCGTAGCGCCCGCCTGGCGGAGCTGGCCGCGCTGCCCACGCCGCCGCCCGCTCCGTGGCCGCTGCCCGAGATCGCGCGTCAAGTCGAGTGCTGCACCGATTGGAAGCTGGAGGGATCGGAAGCCTGGGCCGACCGCGACTGGGATTGGTGGCGCGAGGCGGTCCAGGCCGCCGCGCGGCTGTGGCATTGGGAGCTGGCCCAACTGGCGGGACCGCCGGCGGCGCGCGGGGGCCAGCC
>JBOGKX010000147.1:0-5852 GCA_050746125.1 Terriglobales bacterium
GGCGCGGCCCGCCGCGGCCGCCAGGATCCGCGCCGCCGCCGGCGCCTACAAGCTGCCGCCGCCGGCGCTGCTGCAAGAGCCGGCGCTGGGAGAACGAGTGGACGAGGACGAGCTGCGGGAAATGGCCGACGCGCTCACCAACAAGTGCGACGAGTTCGACGTGCGCGGCCGCGTCACCCAGATCAATCCCGGACCGGTAGTGACGACTTACGAGTACAAGCCGGAGGCGGGCATCAAGTAC
Source organism: Terriglobales bacterium (assembly GCA_050746125.1). Lineage (GTDB taxonomy): Bacteria > Acidobacteriota > Terriglobia > Terriglobales > SCQP01 > JAJPKR01. The sequence continues at coordinate 242 of JBOGKX010000147.1, forward strand.
AACCGCATCACCGCTCTCAACGACGATCTGTGCCTGGCGCTCGAGGCGGAATCCATTTACATCGAGCGCATTCCCGGCAAGAGCACGGTCGGCATCGAGGTCCCCAATCGCCGCCGCGAGACCATCTTCCTGCGCGAAGTGGTGGAATCGAGCGAGTTCCACGCTTCCGACTCGCCGCTCACCATCGCGCTCGGCAAAGACATCGCCGGCCACATCATTACCGCCGACCTGGCCGCCATGCCCCACCTCCTCATCGCCGGCTCGACCGGATCGGGCAAGAGCGTGGCGCTCAACAGCGTGATCGTGTCGCTGCTCTACAAATCGACGCCGGACGAGGTGCGGCTGATCCTGGTGGATCCCAAGCGGTTGGAGCTGGGGCTTTACGACGGCATCCCCCATCTCTACACGCCGATCATTACCGAGCCCAAGCTGGCCGCCAACGCGCTGCGCAACGCCACGCGCGAAATGGAGCGGCGACTGAAGCTGCTGGCGGCGCGCGGGGTGCGCAACATCGCTCAGTTCAACCGCCTCTTCGAGAAGGAGGCGCCGGGGCTCTTCGATCAGCTCGAGAACGATGCCGACAACCGCCCCCTGCCCTACATCGTGATCGTGATCGACGAGCTGGCCGACCTGATGATCGTGGACGCCAACAACGTCGAGGAGTCGATCACGCGCCTGGCGCAGATGGCGCGCGCCGTCGGCATCCACCTAATTTTGGCCACGCAGCGGCCCTCGGTGGACGTCATCACCGGCCTGATCAAGGCGAACTTTCCCGCCCGCATCTCGTTCCGCGTCGCCACCAAAGTGGATTCGCGCACGATCCTCGACGCGCAGGGCGCCGAATCGCTGCTGGGCAAGGGCGACATGCTGTTCCTGCCGCCTGGGACCTCGCGGCTGCACCGCGTGCACGGGGCCTTCGTCACCGAGCGCGAGATTACCAGCGTGGTCGAGTTTTGGGCGCGGCAGGCGACGCCCGAGTTCGACGAGACGTTCTTGAAGCCGCCTGCGGAGGAAGTGAACGAGGCGGCCGAAGCGGGGAACGGCGGCGAGAGCGGCGAAGGCGGCAACGATCCGCTCTTCGAGGACGCGGTGCGGGTCGTGCTCGAGTACGGCAAGGCCAGCACTTCCCTGCTGCAACGGCGCTTGCGCATCGGCTATGGACGCGCCGCCCACCTGATCGATCTGATGTACAACGACGGCATCGTCGGCCCGGCCGACGGCCCCAAGCCGCGCGAGCTGCTCAAGCGCCCCGACTGGCTGGCGGAAGTCGACGAAGCGCTGCGCTAGGCGACCGCGGGGCGCGGCGGCGCCGGCTCGCAGGCGATGGCGGTTTCCGCGGAGTCGAGGCCCGGCGAGCTGGCTAGCAGTTGGATCTCGCCGGCTTGCTTCGTGGACTGCACGATCGCCATGCATAAGCCATTGAAGGCTCGCCGCACGTTGCCCTTGTCCTCTTCGTGACTGCTGGGATCGCCGTTGCCGACGCCGATGATCTTGCCGTTCGGGCTCTCGACGCCCGGCCCCGCGCTATCCAGCACGGTGTTGGCGAGGCGGCCGAAGTAGCCGGGCAACGCCGCGGTTTCCCCGCCCTTGCCGCCGGCAATCACGAAACTGATCTGGTTGGCGGCATAGGGCACGACGCGCCCTTGCGCGTCTACAACCTCGGCCACCACCACGCTCACGTCCTCGCCGTCGGCGGCAATGCGGGCGCGGTCGGGGCGCAGGCGAATGGCCGCCGGCGCGCCCGTGGTTTCGCGCCGCGCGGTCAGCACCAGGCGGCCGGCCTGGTAGCCGCGCGCCTCGATGGCGCCCGGCTGATAGGGGACCTGCCAGGCCAAGTGCCCGTCGCGCGTCACCGTTTGTGCGCCCGCGCTGCGGCCATTCACGAATAGCTCGACGCGGTCGAGATTCGAGTAGCACCACACGGCGATGGGTTTGCCCTCGCGGCCCGCCCAGTTCCAGTGCGGAAATAGATGCAGCACCGGCCGGCCGCTCCACCAGGCCTGATAGTAGAAAAAATTGTCTTTCGGGAAGCCGCAGGTATCCATGATCCCGAAGTGCGAGTTAATGCAGGGCCAGCCATAGGGCGTCGTCTCGCCGCGATAATCGAATCCGGTCCAGACGAAGCCGCCGGCGAGGAACGGACGGGCATCGTAAACCGACCACCACTGCTCGGCGGTGTTCGCCCAGGGCGGGGAGTTGAGATCGTACGCGCTGACGTAGCCGTGCTCGGGATCGTTCTCGTAAATGCCGCGGGTCGAGACCGTGCTGCCAACCTCGGAGCCGATCGTCGGCTGATTGGGAAACTTGGCGTGGAAGGCATCCATGGCTTGCGCCTTGCCGTAGTTGAACCCTTGCACGTCCACCACCGCCGACAGGCCCTGGCCCCAGGCGTAGTTCATCGCCTCGCTAATGGGCCGGGTCGGGTCGAGGCGGCGCGCCAGGCGCTTCATGGCCGCCGCCACGCGCGCGCCGCGCGGCGTGCCCTGCAACGGCTCTTCGTTGCCGATGGACCAGAGGACTACGCAGGGTCGGTTGCGATCGCGGCGGATCAGCCGCTCGAGTTGGCTGAGGCCCTCGCGCGAAGAAGAAAACATGCGCGTTTCGTCCATCACCAGCATGCCGAGGCGGTCGCAGGCGTCGAGCAACTCCGGCGTTGGCGGATTGTGCGACGTGCGGTAACCGTTGACGCCCATCTCTTTGAGCCGCTCGATGCGGTACGACTGCAGCCGGTCGGGCAGCGCCGAGCCCACGCCGGCATGGTCCTGATGGTTGCAGGTGCCGTGAATTTTGAAGGGCTTGCCATTAAGCAAAAAGCCGCGGTCGGCATCGTAGCGGATGGTGCGGATGCCGAACGATTGCTCGTAACGGTCGGCGATTTGCCCATCGCTTTCGACCGTCACCACGGCGCGATAGAGCGCCGGCGCATCCGGCGACCAGAGCTGGGGATTGGCGACGGAGAGCCGCAGCGAAGCTTCTTTCTTGTCCCAGCCCGCCAGCGCCGGGAGCGCTTGCCTCTCCCGCGCCACGGTCCGGCCATCCGGGCCGGCGATCTCGACGGCGACTTGGCAGGGCGCCGCCCGGTCTTGTTCATTGGCAAGTTCAACGCCGACCTCGATCTCGGCGGCGGCGCCGCGCAGCGCGGTCCTGACCCGCACGCCCCACTGCGGCACGTGCAACGGCGAGGTCTTGACCAGCCACACGTGGCGATAGATGCCGGCGCCTTCGTAGAACCAGCCGGATTGTTGCGTGGCGTCCACGCGCACCACGAGCACGTTGGCGGCGCCGAACTTCACGAAGTCGCCGATATCGAAGCGGAAGGGCGCATAGCCGCTGAGGTTGCGGCCGAGGTAGTCGCCGTTCAGCGCCACCATGGCGTCGCGAAAGGCGCCGTCGAACTCCAGCGAGAGGCGGCGGCCGGCATCGCTCGACGGCACCTGGAAGACGCGCCGGTACCAGCCGATGCTCGTTTCCGGATAGGCGCGGCCCAGCGGCTTCGAGCCGTGTCCGGTCAAGGCCGGATCGTTGACGAACGGCAGCTCCACGGCCCAGTCATGGGGCAGGTCGAGGGCGCGCCATTTCGAGTCGTCGAAGTTGGCGCGGGAAGGCGCGAAGAGCTCTCCGGTTTTGGCGAACTCGGCGGATACATATGGCGCTGAATTGCCATAGCCGAAGTCCTTGTCCGGATCGGCGGCATTGCCGAGATGGAAGCGCCAGCCGAAATCGAGCAGCAGCCGCTCGCGCGGCGAGGTTGCCGCGGGCGCGGGCGGAGCGGCCGGCGTCGGCGTGGATGCCGCCTCGGCGGCCAGCAGCGGCGCGGCCGCGCCCGGCAAGAGCGCCGCGCCGGTGGCGCCGGCGCCGCTTCTGATAAAGTCTCTCCGCGTCCAGTCAGGCATAGTCGTCGACCTCTCGTTGGAAAGCGGGATTGTATCAAACGCGCGCGCGTTAGGCGGGCGGTTAAAGGGCAGGCGGCTCGAGCGCGGCGACGGCCCAGAGATAGTAGGCGACGTGCGGGCTCCAATATTCGCAAGTGCGCCAATCGAGGCGCATTTCGCGATCCAGCACGGGCTGGTCGGCGGCATCGCCGGCGATGCCGTTCATGATGCCGCCGGGGATCAGGCCGACGTAGCGGGAATGGGGATAGGGCTGGCGCACGCCCAAGCCGGTGATCTGCGAGGCGCCGAAGGGGTTGGCGCCGGCGATCCATTCCAGTTGCCGATAGGCCAGGTCGCGATACGGCTGGCCGGCGCCGGGCTCGAGGCCGGCGACGGCGGCATAGCGCGCCAGCAACAGCGCGTGCGCCGCCAAATGGCAATTGGCGCCCTGCCACCAAAATTGTTTCCGCACCGGCAAGAAATAGCGATAGAGCAGCCGCCCGGCCAAGGGGCGGTAAGTCTCGTCGCTCAAGGCGCTCAGATACAGGCCGGTCGGTACCAGGCCATAGGCGTTGCGTGCCGCCATGGGGCGGACGTAGTCCTCCAGGTAAACACGAACCGCTGTGAGCCAGGCCGCGCGCCGCGGCGCTTGCGGCAGCGTTTCGTAAAGCGCCAAGAGGGCCAGCGCCGGCGCCGCCGAGTTGACGATATCCACAAAGGGAGCGTCTCCCTCCATCCAGTAGCCGCGCACCTCGCGCTGGCCGTGGGCGAATTCCGCCTGCTGCCGGACGAGGAGTTCCGCCCCTAGCCGCTGGCCCTCGGCATGAAATTCCGCTTCGCCCGTCGCCCGCACCAATTCAGCGGCCGCCAGCGCCCACCAGGCGACCGCCGCCGTCGAGCCAGCGCGGCGCGAGCCGCTCCAGGCGCGGCGGCTGGCGGCAAGCGCACGGGCGGCGTAGGCGGCATCGCTGGCCGCGAACTCCTGCGCGGCCATGGCTTCGAGCGTGGCGAAGATGGCGGCGGTCACCTCCGTTTTTTCCGGGTTCAAGTAGCGGTCGTCGCCGGTGCCGACGACGTTGTCGGTCCAATGATTGTCGCTGTTGTCGCCATTCACGCCGCCGGCGACGTCGTGCCAAACGCGGCCATCGGTATCTTGCATTTTTAGGAAGTACGAATTGCCATGGCGCACTTCCGCGAGCAACTGCTCGCTGGTCGGATCGCCCGGCCGCGGGCTGGCCAGGAAACGGCGCAGATGGAGCAAAGCCACGGCGTTGAGCATGGTGGTGTCCATCCACTTGCGCAGGTCGCCGGCGTCGTGCCAGCCGCCGGTGGTATCCACGTGCTCGCCGGTATCGCGGCGGCGCGCGTCGTCGAGGTGGCAGGCGGCATGAACGCCAGGCACCGCGACCCCGCAGCGTTGATAGCGGTAGTAGCCGGCCACGGTCGGCAGCGTGCGCCGCCAGACATCGGCGGCGATGAAAAACGGCACGGAGCGCTCCGGACTCGACTCGTGATCCCCGCCGCCGAGAAAGAGTTGGTATATGCCCGGCTGGCGCAGGCCGGAAAGATCCGCGATCCGCGCCGCGCCGAGGTCGGAAGCGACGGCTTGCAGCCGGCCGCGGAGAACCGGGCGCCAATCGCCCACGTCCCAGATCACGTACTCGGCCGGCGGCTCGGTCCCGCGCACGACGGCGGTTTTAACCGCACCGGGGAGGAAGCCGAAGTGATTGATCCCGATG
>JBOGKX010000148.1:0-7033 GCA_050746125.1 Terriglobales bacterium
ACGATCGCGCGCTGGCCGCGCCGGCCGCCGCCGGCGACGCGCACGCCGCCCTGGGCAAGGCGCGCGCGCTCGCCGCGCTTGGCCGGCGGCAAGAGGCGTTGGCGGTGTTGGCGGCGGTATCGGCCGCCGCCCAACCGCGCGGCGCTGCTGCCGACCTCTACGCTATGTTCGCGGCGGGAGCCGGCCAAGATCGCAAGGCCGCCGCGGCCTTTCGGCTGGCGCTGGCGCAGGCCCCGGACGATCCGCGGATCTGCCGCAACGCGGCGATCTTCCTCGCCAGCCGCGGGCAATGGCAGCCGGCTCTGGACGTCTTGGCGGGTGGGATCAAGCGTCAACCCGGCGATTTCGCGCTGCGCCTCGATCGTGCCATCGTCTTGCAGCTCGACAACCGCCGCGCTCAGGCGCAGGCCGATCTCCAGCGCCTGGCGGCTGACGCCGGCGATCCGCAAATGAGCGCGGACGAGACCATGGCCGCGCTGCTCCTCGGCATCTCCTATTACACCAGCGATCGGCGCGCCCAAGCGGCCGAGCTGTTCCGGCAACTCTCCGAGCGCCCCGGCTTGCCCGCGGCGCAGTCGGCGCTGGCCTGGTACTATCGAGCGCTGCTGGCGCGGAGCGACGGCCCGCGGGCGCTGGCTTGGTGCGAAAAATCCCTGGCTCTGCGGCCGCAATACGCACCGGCTCTCTATCTGCGCGCCCAGTTGTTGGAGCGGCGCAGCGAGGACGCGTCCGCCGCCGCCTCGGCGCGCGCCGCCATCGCCGCCGCGCCGGACTGGAGCGCGCCGCGCTACCTGCTGGCGCGCCTGTTGCGCCGTGGCGGCGATGCCGCCGGAGCGGCGGCGCAGATGAAAGAGGTGGCCGCCCTGCAAAACTCTTCGCCGCGTTCGGAGTTGGCCGGGCTGCTCGCCGCCTTGGAGGCCCAGCCGTGACCGCCGCGCGAGCCCCGCGCCGGCGGCCGGCGACGAGGACGAGAAGGTGGATGCTCGCCGCCGACCTCGGCGGCACCAAAATCGCGGTGGCGCGCGTCTCGCCGCGCGGTCTGGTGCGCGATCGCCGCGTCATCCCTACCCCGCGCGCCGGAGGCGATGCGGTGGTAGCGGCGCTGAGGGACGCGTTGCGCGCGCTGCCCCAAGCCGGCGCTTGCGCGATCGCCGTCGGCGTGCCCGGCTTGGCCCGGCGCGACGGCAGCGTCTGGGCGCCGAACCTGCCTGGTTGGAAGCGCATGCCCCTGGCGCGCCGCCTGCGCGCCGCCTTCCGCCTGCCGGTCTTGGTCGAGAGCGATCGCAACACCTTTATTGCCGGCGAAGTTTGGCGTGGCGCGGCCCGCGGTGTTCAGGACGCCATCTTGGTAGTCGTCGGTACCGGCATTGGCGCCGGCATCCTGAGTGGAGGACGCCTGTTGCGCGGACATGGGGACCTCGCCGGCTGCATCGGCTGGCTCGTGGTGCCCGCCGCTGCCGGCGGATTGGGCCGCGACGCCGCGGCCGCGATGCGGCGATGCGGCTGCCTGGAATTCCAGGCCGCCGGTCCTGGCATTGCGGCCGCCGCCGAGCGAACGTTCGGCCGCCAAATGGACGCGCGGCAACTGGCGCGCTTGGCCCAAGGCGGCGATGCGCGCGCGCGGCAAGTGCTTAGCGCCGCCGGCGAGGCGCTCGGCATGGGGCTGGCCAACCTGGTCAGCACGCTGAATCCCGAAGTGATCGTCATGGCCGGCGGCGTAACCGGCGCCGGACGCGGGCTGCTCGCGCCGGCGATCAGGAGCATGCGGCGATGGGCCCAGCCCCTCGCCGCTCGCCAGGTACGGCTGCGCCGCAGTCGCCTCGGCGCCCGCGCCGGTCTGCTGGGCGCCGCTTATTTAGCTTGGCAAATGGTGGCACCTGAGGTAGTTTTTCCGCGGGGCGGCGGAAACACAATCTAATTAGAATAGGAACCAGACCGATTCATGATCGAAACATTCCAGCGCCAAATCACCGCCGTTCTCGACCGCCTATGGAACACGCAAAGTCCTCAAATCAAGCGCGCCGCCGCCATGATGGCCGACTCGATCGCCGCTGATGGCCTGGTGCACGTCTATGGGAGCGGCCATTCCGTGCTGCCGGTCATGGATATCTTCCCTCGTTATGGCAGCTATGTCGGCTTTCATCCCATGATGGATGCCCGCCTGATGTGGACGAGCGTGCTCGATGCCGGCGGTGTCAAAGAGCTGCTCTGGCTGGAGCGAACCGAGGGCTACGCCAAGATCTTCTTAGCCACTCAGGATCTAGCGCCGGGCGATGTCACGCTGATTTTTTCCCATGGCGGTCTCAATGCCGCCGGCATCGAAGTGGCCACGGGATGTCAGGCGCGCGGCCTGCGGGTGGTGGGTGTGACTTCGCTCGACAACGCGCGGCAACGGAAGGCTACGCATAGCTCCGGCAAGCGGCTGGCCGACGTCTGTGATCTCGTGATCGACAACTGCGTGCCGGGCGAGGACGCCCTGGTGCCGGTCGAGGGCGTAAGCGGCAAGGTTGCCGCCGGTTCCACGGTGGCTTGCATCACCATCGGCATGGCGCTGGTGGCGGAGGTCGCATCGCAGTTGCGCCAGCGCGGTATCACGCCCCAACCCTTCGTGTCGCCCAACGTCGCCGAAGTGGGCTCCGACAACAACGAAGGCGTATTCCGCGACTATCAGGCGCGGCGCTTGCGCCATTTACGGCGCCCCGGTCAGTCCGCCACCGAGTTTCCGGCGGCGCGCTAGGGCTTCATGCCAAGCTCCTCCTCGGTTCCCGCCGCGCTGCCCGAGGCGCATCGCCGCGGACTGATCGCCGCCGCCTATGCTGCCATGGCCGTGTTCGGCATGGTGCTGCTGCTGATGGGCGCGCTGCTGCCGACTTTACGCGTGAGCCTGCATCAAGCGGGCGATCTCGGTTCGCTGCCGCTGCTGGGGATTTTGCTCGCCACCATCGTGGTCGGCCCGCTGCTCGATACCGCCGGCGCCAAGCCGATTCTCGTGGTGGCGCTGGCGCTGGTGGCCGCGCCGCTGGCCTTGCTGCCGGACTTGAAGACTTATGCCGGGCTGGCGGTCGCGGCGCTGGTTTACGGCTTTGGCGGCGGACTGCTCAACACCGCGACCAACGCTCTGGTCAGCGATTTGAGCGCGCTGCGCGTCGCTGCGGCCGGCGAGCGGCGGGCCATGGCCCTGAATCTGCTCGGATTCTTCTTCAGCCTGGGCGCGATTAGCGCGCCGCTGCTGATGGCGCTGGTCGCGGGCGGCTGGGGCGTGGCGGCGGTGCTGCGCATTCTCGCCGTTGTAGCCATCGTTGTCTTGCTCGCCGTGCTGCTGCTCCGCTTTCCCCCGCCGGCGCGGCCGGGAGCCAAGCCGCTCGCGCTGCTGCGGGTCTTGGCCAACCCACTCGTGTGCTGGTTTGGCGTGCTGCTGTTTTTCGAGTCAGGCAGCGAAAACGCCATGTTCGTCTGGGCCGGAAAGCTGGTGCAGGGGGCCTTGTCGGTCAGCCCGGCGCGAGCGGCCATGGCGCTGGTGGCGCTGAGCGCGGCGTTAGGCGTGGGCAGACTCTTCGCCGTGGGCTGGCTGCGCCTGCTCGGCCACCGCCGCACGCTATGGCTCTCGTGCGCCGGCGTGATCGTGGGCGCGGTAATCACGGCGGCGGGCGCGAGCTATGCGGTCATGGTGATTGGCCTCGCCCTGGTCGGCTTGGGCATGGCGGCGATCTATCCGACCGTTTTGGGGCTCGCCGGCGATCACTTTCCTCAGGACACGGGCACGGTTTTTGGCGGCATCATCACCGTCTCGCTGCTGGGGGGAACGGCCGGCCCTTGGCTGGCCTCGCGCCTGGCCTTGGGCCATCCCCGCTCCGTGCTGTGGCTGCCGGTAATCGCGGCTGTCGCGGTGGCCCTGCTCGCCGCGCTAATTACGCGCCGCTCGCGCTCCGCCGAGCCGCAACTGCCGCATTAGTCTTTGAAATCGCGGCTGCTCCCGCAGCTCATCCCAGCGCGGCTCGACGCCGAGAAATGCGAGCCGCACGTCGGCCGCGCACAGTCCGGCTTCCAGTTCGTCGAGCGCTCGCTTCGTTTCGCCCAGCCCCAGAAGCACGAGCGCCCGCGACAGCGGCGGTACGAAGCGCCGCCGCCCTCGGGCCTGGAGCCGGATCAGGATTTGCCGCGCTGCGCGCCGCCTTCCCAGCCGAGCGAGCGTATAGCCGGCCAGCGCCATGGGTTCGCTGCTGCCCGGCGCCTCCGCCGCCGCGCGCCGAAACTCGGCCAAGGCCGCTCCGAGCTCGCCCACCGCCCCCAGCACTTTGCCCTTCACCACCCGCGCCACCCAAAAACGCGGCGCCAATTCGATCGCCCGCTCCAGCGCCGCCAGAGCCTGCTTCTGCTGGCCGGCGTGGTAAAGAAACTGCGCCGCGTGCGTGTTGATAATCGGCGACAGCGGGTCCAGGGCGCGCGCGGCCTCGATCTCGGCGGCGGCTTCCGCGTGACGCCCGAGAATCGAGAGAAGGTGCGCGACGTACATGCGGGCGCGGGCATCGCTGGGGTTCAGCTCCAGCGCCCGCCGCAAGCTCGCTTCGGCTGCTTCCCAATTCCGATCGAACCAAAAGTGCACGATGCCGCGCGCCACGTGCGTTTCGCCGCATCGCGCGTCGAGCGCCAGGGCGCGCGCGGCCGCGCGGCCGGCGGCGGCAAAGCATTCTCGCGGACATCCGTCGCCGGTGAACGGCGCGAGGGCGTGGCAGAAGGCGAGACCGGCCCAAGCGGCGGCGCAGGCGCCGTCGCGCGCCAGGGCTTGCGCGAAATACCGCCGCGCGGCCCATAGAGTCGCCTGCGTGCGCTGCTCCCAAAAAAAGCGTGCGCGCAGCAGCAGATCCTGCGATTCCGCTGTCATCCCGCCCGGTTCGCGCGGCGCCCGCGCCGGCGGCGTCAAGCGCTCGAGAATGACCCGCGCCGCCGCGGCCGCGGTCTCTTGCTGCGCTCGCAACTGGTCGCCCAGGGGGCGCTCGTAATGCGCCGCCCAGACGTGCGTTTCGTCGGCGACCCGAATCAACTGCACCGCGACCCGCGCCCGACCGCGTCCAGTCCGCACGCTGCCCTCGATCAAATACGTGGCGCCGAGTTCACGGCCGATGGCGCCGACGCCCAAGCGCGAATCTCGATAGTGCATCATCGTGGTCCGCGCCAGCACGCCGAGTTCGCGGCCACCGGCGCGGCCCAGATGGGTGATCAGCTCCTCGGTCAGCCCGGCGGCGAAATAGGCGCGGTCGGGGCGCTCGTCGTAGCTGGCGAAGGGCAGTACGGCCACGATCGGGCGGTCGCCTCCGGGCGCCCCACTCTCGACTGCGCCGGCAAACTGGTAACCCTTGCGCGCCACGGTGCGAATCCAGCGCGGCGCGGTGGCGCTCTCGCCCAGCGCCTGGCGCAGCTTCTTGATCGCGGTATAGAGCCCGGCGTCGGTGCTCACGAAGACGCCCGGCGCCCACAGCCGAGCCGCCGCCTCTTGGCGCGTCACCAACTGCCCGGCGCGCGACGCCAGCAGAAGCAGCAATTCCAACGGCGCGCGCTCCAGCGACACCACCGCGCCGCCGCGGCGCAAGACAAAGGCCCCGGGATCGAGCTCGAAATTGCCAAAACGGATCGTACAGGAAGAGTCTAGGTCAGTGGTGGTACAGAAAAAAGTCAGGCGCGCTTCAGGCCGCCTTCAAGACCTCGACCGGCTCGCCGGCTAAATTGCGGCCCAGGTCCAAGGAGGACTCGACAAATGCGTCTTTCGTACCTTACCCGCTTAGCGGTCGCCGCGGCCGCGCTGGCCGTGCTGGCCTTCGCCCAACCACCGCACCCCTGTTCCGAAGCGTCGTTGCACGGCGATTACGCCTTCGAGATCCACGGCAAAATATTGATCCCCAATGCACCCCAATGGCGCGACGGGGTGGCGCTGACCAACTTCGACGGCCGGGGCCACCTCACGCAGGAGGACTTCCTGCTCTCGAACGGCGTTCCCGTGCCGGGCGTCCCCGATTTCGACACCGGCTTTCATACCGCCGAAACGGGCACCTATCACGTCAACGGCAACTGCACGGGCGAGATGGAAATCGATTTTCCGCCCCCGCCCAATCAGGCCTCGGGCGCGGTTCTCAAGCTCATGTTCGTGTTGAGCGACCGCGGTGCCGTGATCCACGCTGTGGTGGCAATGCTGACGCCGCCGGGCAGCGATCACGCGGTGCCGGTGGCGATCACGAGCACCGGCTGGCGACTCGAGGCGCGGCCGTTTTGGGATAACGCCGACTAGCTTGCGGCGGCGGCGGGGGCGAATGGCTCGGCTTCCGCCGCCCGCTGGGCGTGGCGGAGGCCGCCGTCGGCGACAATCAGCACGCGATCGGCGAGCGCCAGGCTTGCCGGGCGGTGGCTGATCAGGATCACCGTCCGGCCGGCGAGCGCGCGCGCCAGCGCGGCGTTGAGCGCGCTCTCGCAGTCGCCGTCGAGATGCGAACTGGCCTCGTCGAAAATCACGATCGGCGCGTCGCGCAGCAGGGCGCGCGCGATCGCCAGCCGCTGTCTCTGCCCGCCGGAAAGACGTGCTCCACGCTCGCCGACGCGCGTCTCGTATCCCTGCGGCAACCGGGCAATAAACTCCTCCGCCTGCGCCGCGCGCGCCGCGCTCCGGATTGCCGCGAAGTCGGCCTCCGGGCGGCCAAAAGCGATGTTTTCCGCGATCGTGCCCCCAAAGACCACTGCGTCTTGCAGAACCACGGCGATTTGCTCGCGCAGCCAGGCGGGGGGCAGGGAAGCGAGATCGTGCCCATCCAGGCGAATCCGGCCGCGGCTGGGCCGATGAAAGCCCAAAATTAGATCGGCGATCGTCGTCTTGCCGCCGCCGCTCGGCCCGGCCAGCGCCACCACTTCTCCCGCCGCGACCCGAAAGCTCGCCTGCCGCAGCACGGGCCGCGCCGCGCCGGCCGCCTCGCCCCCGTAGGCGAAGCTCACGTCGTCGAACTCGATTTCACCCCGCGCGCGCGCCCCTGGCCGCGCGCCGGCCAGCGCA
>JBOGKX010000149.1:0-22915 GCA_050746125.1 Terriglobales bacterium
CGTCGGCGAGCAGGGCCGAGGTGAGATCTCCGGCGGCGTTATAGCTGGGGCTAGTCAGGATGTCCGCATCGTGGTAGCCGTCCACGTAGTTGGAGGTGACGGAGGAGATCCGCCCCTCGGCATCCCGGCCGTAGGTGAGATCAGTCGAATCGCCCGTCAAGTCTCCAGCTTGGTCGTAGGTATAGGCCATCGGATACCAGACGCAACCGCTGGTGGCCGGGGCGCACTGCGGGTTGGTCGTGACCCTGCCCATGGCGTCGTACCCAAAGCCCTCGTCGGTGATTTTACCGCTCGCCGGGCCGGTGAAGGCTTCCGCCAGCCGGCCCTTGGCGTTGGCCATCGCCGCCCCGTCCACGGTCGCCGCATCGAAAACGAACGTCTTGGCCGCCGTGGCGCTCGAGTAAGGGCCGCTCGGGTACGTGATCGCGGTGACGCGGCGCAGAGCGTCGTGCGTGTAGCAGGTGACGTTGCCCATCGCGTCCACGCGCTTGACCAAGTCGCCGTTCGACGTGCCGCATGTTGAGTCGGTGTCGAACGTGTACGCGGTCGTGCCCGATTCCGGGTTCGTCTCGCTCGTCAGCCGGCCCAGTGCGTCAAAGGCAAAGCTGCGCGTCTGCGGGCTGCCCGACTGCGCGTTCTGGGAGACGCCGGTAATTTCGCCGGTCGCGTTGTATGTGTACGTCGTCCAGTAGCCCGTCTGGCTCGTGGATTGCCCGCAGGTGCCGGATCCGCTCGCAGCCGTCAGCTCGCAAACCGAGGTCACCTCGCCCAACCCGTCGTACTCGAACTGTCGGCGCTTGGTGTTTTCACCCGTGGGCGCCGGGCCGAGCGTGGTCAGCACGTCGTTGCCGGCATAGGCGTAGGAAAGCGTCCCGTTCCCGCCGTCGGTGATTTCACTCGGGCGATTCAGGCCGTCGAAATTCGTCGTCGTGAAGGCCGTGCCCACCGGCGCGGCCTGGCCGGCCGTGCCCTGATAGGGCTGGCTGACGTGGTAGGCGCGGCCGTCGGCGTCGTAATCGATCTCAACGGAATCGAAGTTGGCCGAGCCCGGCCCTTGCCGCCGCTGCTCGATGTGCGGCCGCCCGAGGGAATCGAGCATCGTCAGCGTATCCACCGTCGAGGCGCCGTTGTTGAAAACCATCGCGCCTTCCGAAGTTGCGGGCGCCGAGCCGCTGGCGGCGGTGTACGTGAAATTCGTGACGCCGCCGTCGGGGTTGCTGATCGAGGTTAGCCTCGCGAACGGATCGTTGAAGGCGAAACTCGTGGTCTGGCCGTTGGCGTCGGTCCGGCTGGCGGGGAGCGCGACGTAGCAGTTCCAAGCCGCCGAGGTCGAGAGGTTGCCGGGCAACGAAATCGCCGTCGGGAAGGCGCCGTTGCAGGAGCTTCCCGTGTAGGAATAGCTGGTCACCGCGCCATTGGCGTCGGTAGCGGTGGCCACCGTGCCGTTGGCATTGACGGTGAAGTTCGTGGTGAGATTCGTCGTGCCCGCTACCCAGCGCGACATGCTAGTCGTGTTGCCCTTCGTGTCATAGGCGAAGCTTGTGTACGCCTTCTTCGCGCCCGCACCGTTATCCACCTCAATCGAGGCCGGGTGGTCATAGATGCCGCTCAACGTCGCGTAGGCGATGATCGTTTTTCGAGCGAGGGCTCCTGGCGCGCCATTGCCGAAGTCGTACCGGTCGGTCTCAAGCAGCAGTCCGTAGCCGTTATAGGTGGCCGCTGTTTTGGATTCAAGGCTGTTGTCAAGCTTCGTGGTGATGGAGCGCTGCGTAATCGGCAGGACCACGCTGGTCGCGTTACAGGGCGAGGCGGCATTGTTGTAGCAGGTATAGACCGTCTGCAGCAGTTGCCCGCTCACGGCCCCGGAATGGGCGTCGCGCTCGGTTTGGTAGATGCCTTGGAACTGGTAGTTCGTTTGATTGCCGAGCGGGTCTGTGACGAGCGTGGTCCAGGCCGTTCCGCTCTCCGTGTGCTGGTAGGTCCAAGTGCCGTCGGGCGTCGTGCGGGTGAGCGTGGCGGTCGAGCCGTCGCCGCAGGTAATGCCGTTCGAGCCGCCCGTGTATTGATAAGTGATGTCGCCGCCCGTCGGTAGCGTCAGGGTTTCGAGCCGGCCATCGGGATAATAGGTAAACGAATACTTGGTGCCGTCGGGCAGATCGATTTCCGTGACCAAGGGAACGCTACTCGTACTGTAGGCGTGCGCCGCGCAGCTAGTGAAATCCGTGGCCACCGACGCGCTTCCGTACTTGACCACCGCCTGGGCGGTGCCGCCCCCGACCGTTGAGAACGTAAAAGTCATCGAACCATTCGGCGATTGGGAGCCGGAGACGGTCAGCGCGGTCAACCCCAGCGTGTCGGTAAACGATGACCCATTAGTGGAGATTTTGTTGCCGTCGGCGTCGGTGACGCTGCCACTGCCGGTGCCGCTCGCCAGCGGCGGGTCGAGCGCGGCGCCGGAACGGGCGTTTATGTTTCCCGAGACCTGATAGCCGGACCCGGCCGATACGACGGCGGTGTAGCCGGAGGCGTCGGTGGCAAGGGAGCTGGCTTGATGCGGCAAGTTCGGCTGGGTCCCGTCGGCGCATCCATCCGCGGCGGTGCTCATGATGTCGGCGGCATCGCCGTAGCCGTGCTGGATTCCGAAGCGATCAACATACACCCACAGGGTGTACGTGTTGTAGTTGATCACCTGGCCCGCCGCGCCCAGGCACGAGTCGCTGGTCAGCACATAATTCAAATAGCCGACCTCGGCCTGCGTCTGCGCCGACCATCCCCAGTTGGATGCCGGCTGCCAGCTATAGCCAGGCGCCCAGATCGCGCTGTCGTACACCAAAACATAGTCGAACGGCATTCCTACGCCCGCCTTATGAACCACCGGGATCGCCAGATGAACGTTCAGGTTCGCGAGGTCGATCTGGCCCTCGGGCACGCTTTGCATGGTCGCGAACGGCGGAGCGCCGGTGGCCACGCTTTGAGCACACAGGGAAGCGCCAAGCGCAAACGATAACAGCGCCACGCGAGTATTGACGAGCCTCATGACCATTTCCTCACTCGGCTGAGCCAAATCATGAGAACGCGGCCGAGTTGCTGGCGTGAGTTTTACCACAAACGCGACGACTGCTGTCAATGGAAAACTTCGGCACTGGTCGCGGGGTCAGGACTGGCTCAATGCTGACTAATCGGTAGGTACTTGCGCGAGTCAAGCCGCGCGGGGGACTGCGAGCGCGGTTTCTCGCTAGCGAACTTTACGTTTTTTATTGGACGCTCCGGCGCTTGCGAACACGCGCGAAGTCAGTTATGTAGGGACTCGGGCACGCTGATCCTGGCCTGTTTATTGGCTTCGGCTTGGAAGCGCCTTTCCTGCAATAGGTTAGCGGGATAGTCTCGGTCGCGAAGGCCACGCCCGCCCCGATTGCGCGCCAGACCATGTATCGAGCCCTAAGATCGGGCGCCGCCGGCTGGGCGCCCGCGATTGCATCTATCCGCAGGGCGCTGGCGAGGCCACCAGGTCGCTACGGCCCTCGGCCTAATCCTTCGCCTTAGCCACCCCGAAGGCACAGCCCTTGCCCCAAACGCCGTGGCATGGCCCCGCCCCGCAAAGCGACCTCCAACTCCCGTTGGTCGCTTTTTGGGCCATGCGCAGCACGAGGTAATTATCGGGGATATCGCCAGGTATGCTTTTTGCTTCACCGATCCGCGGCCGGACGTGAGCCGGTTCCCCAGCCGCCCGCCGACCTTCGACTCACCTCGTCACCTCGGGTTTCTACCAAAAGCGCATGCTCGCCGATGCTGGCTTGGGAACGCGCAGCGACCCGGTCCGAAACGCCCTGCGGCTTCAACGCCGCTAGGTCGGCATCCGCAAGAAGGAGCGAGAGCCAAATGGGAGGCGGGCAAAGGATCACGGATGACGGATTACGGGTTACCGCCGGAAGATGGGCGGGCGCGGGGGTGCGCGGTTGGCGGGCGCGGCATCCAGGGTAAGCATGGACGCGGGAGAGCCGGACGGCTGCGATCTGATCCGCCTGGAGACGCGGGCTCATCAACTAATCTGCTCGCAGTCGCGGACGGTGCTGATCGCCGGCACGGACGGCTGGATCACCGATCCCAGCCAGCACGGACTTTTTATCCATGAGACACGCTTGCTCTCGCACTACCTTTGGCGGGTCAATGGGGAGCTTTACAACGTCGAGAGCAGCCAGGTGCGGCAGTTTTCGCACTTCGCTTACCATATCGCCCGCCCGCGGCGCACGCTCAAGGCTTATTCGGGCGTCAAGGACGGCCTCGGCGATGCCCGCAACGCCACGGAAGAAACCATCGAGCTCGCCATCACAACGCTGATCTCCGATGGCATGTTTCAAGCCGCCGATCTGCGCAATTTCACGCTGCAAGAGCAGCCGATCAAGCTGGAAATCGCCTTCGACGCGGACTTCGCCGATCTGACGGAAATGCAGACCGGGCGCCAGGTGGTGCGCGGGCGACGCACGGCGACGGTGGAAAGCGATGGCGGCGCGTGGGCAGTTCACTGGCGCTTTCAGGCTTCGCGGCGCCACCGGGGGCGGCTCCTGAACGTGGACCGCGGGGCCGAGCTGCGCCTGCGCGGCTTGCCCACCGGCGCGCGCGCTTCCCGCACGGGCGTGAGCGTCGAGTTCATGCTGGCGCCGCGCCAGACGCTCCATTGCGAGCTAGATCTGAGCGGGCGGATCGAAGGAAACATCTACCGCCCGCTTTATCGCAACTACGATTTTCGCGGCAACGCCACCGACCGCGACGAGCGGATCAGAAGCTATTGCGCCAGCGCCGCTTGCGTCCGCCAGCGCCATCCCCTGCGGCGACTTTTGGAGCATGCCATGGAGCGGGCGGTGGACGACTTGATCGCGCTCCGCATGTTCGACCTCGACCGCGCCCCGCACGCCTGGGTGCCGGCGGCGGGGGTGCCCATCTACGTCGCCACCTTCGGCCGCGACATTTTATCGGCGGCCTGGATGTCGGCGCTCTGCTCGCCGGCGCTGCTGGCCGGCTCGCTGCAGGTGCTGCGCGAACTACAAGGCAGGCGCGACGATCCCTGGCGCGATGAGGAACCGGGCAAGATGCTGCACGAGGCGCATACCGGGCCGCTGCCGGTGCTGGAGTACCGGCCGCAGGGCCGGTACTACGGCTCGTTTACCACCTCGCCGTTTTACGCCATCGTGCTGTCGGAGTTCTACCACTGGACCGGGGACAGAACGGCCATGGAACATTACTTGCCCGCCGCCGAGGCCGCCATCGCCTGGGTCGAGCGCTGGGGCGACCTGGACCACGATGGGTTCTACGAATACCGCACGCGCTCGAAACAAGGAGTCAAGAACCAAGCCTGGAAGGATTCGGGCGATGCGATCATTTACACCGACGGCAGCATCGTGCCCAACCCCATCGGCACTTGCGAAGAGCAAGGCTACGTTTACGAGGCGCTGCTCCGCCTTACCGAGCTCTATTGGGTGGCGGGGCGCCGCTGGGAGGCCGTCAAAACGTTCCGCCGCTCGCAGGAGCTGAAGAAGCGCTTCAACGAGCGGTTTTGGATGGAGCCGGAGCGCTTCTTCGCGATGGCCAAGGGCCCCAAGGGCCGGCTGGTGCGCTCCATCGGCTCGAACCCCGGCGACGCGCTGGCAACGGGCATTATCGACGCGAAGCTCGCCATTCCCACCGTCGAGCGGCTCTTCAAGCCCGAACTATTTTCCGGCTGGGGGATTCGCACGCTCTCGACCGAGCACGTCTCGTTCAATCCCTACAGCTATCACCGCGGCTCGGTTTGGCCGTCGGAAAACGCGGCCATCGCCGTCGGCCTGCGCCGCTACGGGTTCACCGAGCGCTTGCAGGAGCTGGCGGCGGGATTGCTGCAAGTGGCGGACATGTTCGCCGCCTACCGCTTGCCCGAGGTCTTTACCGGCCATTCCCGCGACGCGCAACACCCCTTCCCCGCCGTCTATCCGCAGGCGAATGCACCGCAGGCCTGGTCGGCGGCGGGGATCGTGCTGCTGTTGCAAATGATCCTGGGGCTTTATCCTTACGCGCCGCTGCATTTGCTGTTTGCCACGCCGGCGCTGCCGGAGTGGCTGCCCGAGCTGACGCTGGAAAACGTTCAGGTTGGCGAGGCCGCGGCGACGCTGCATTTCCATCGCGACGAGAAGGGCGAGTCGCACTGCGAGGTGGTCGAGCAAACCGGCCACTTGCGCTTGATCAAGCAGGATTCACCCTGGTCGGTGTTTTCCTCGCCGCTGAAGCGAGCGGAGGAGCTGATCGAGTCGTTCGCCGCCTGAACAAGGCGGGGCGATAAGCGTCGCAGGGCTTCGTTCTCGGCCTCGCCCAGTTCGCTTCTCGCCCCGCCCGAACGCAATGGCCGTGAGCCAGGCGGCCTTCTGGCGGCAGTTGCGGCGAGGGTGGGGCGGTCGGCGTCGCCGCGGCGGTGCACCGGGCACTAGGCAACGGGCACCAGGCGCCAGGCACCGGGCACCGGGCATCAGGTACCAGGGTAGGCGTATACGGGCGGGAAAATCCGACCACCCCAGGGATTTTCCTGACCACCGCAGAGCCGGTGAGGCCGCGAGCACGTTGTAGGCTGATTTCGGCAGGCGCGCCCCCCAGGCGCTCGTCATTGCTCACCAATCTCCACACCTTGCCTTGCTAGCACGCGCGCCCCGCGTCTCGACACGTGAATCTTTAGAGAGTGATACCCGGGCGCAAGCAGGAGGTGCCCTCCGCGCAACTCATGGCCGTGTAGCGCGCTTGCCGCAAGCGTGAAAGGGCAGGTCAGCACATAGTAGCCATGCGCCAAGGCTAATGCCCGCCGCAGGAGATCGGTAATATCGTTATCACCCTCAAACACGAATCCGCCGGTCGCCTTGGCAACTGTGAACATCGCTAGCCGTGCATCGCCAGCTCGGTCTTCCTGAAGTTGCCTAAGCTTGTCCACGGACCCCCCGGGCGACGCCGACGCGGCATTGATAAGCCCTGGGTTAGCGACGCCGCGAAGTTCGAGTGGCCAGATCGTTACATCTGCCTTGTTCAGGAGCCGGAATGTCCACTCAAGTTCCGACCTCGGGATGCCGACCGGCCTCTCCGCCGGATCCATCGCGAACTGGAACTCGAAGGAGGGATTCAGGGCCGACGCGTCGGCTGTTAGCCAGATAATGATCTTCGTTCCGGAAAGGGCTTGCAGTTCCCGACTGAGCCAACGGAACCCGGCAAGCGTAGCCTCGGATCGCATGTGATCAAAAAAAGCAAGTTGCCGACGCGCTGCATCGCCCAGCGGCCCTGCCTCGACAAGCGCTGGATCGTACTGAAAGCCTCGCGGCGGCGCCGGCCCGCCAGCGAGAGGATCAATTCGCGCCAACTGTTCCCTAAGCGTGTTTTGGTCGGTCGTAAAGGCCTGCAGGATTTCGATGGGTGGTAAGAGCCGCACAAGCTCAACTTCGGAGCCGAATAAAGCCGAGTTCGCAAGCAAATGGCGCATGGCTGCAAGCAGCCGCATGCGATCAATCGGCGCAGTGTTGACGAAATCGTAGAGTAGGACAATCCGCGACGGGGCGAGAAGCCCAATATCGGCGGATTGTGGGTAGACACCACCCCAGGCCAAATGATCGACGGGCAAATTACCGCGCACCTGACTGCTTCCAGCCTGCACCCAGTCCACTAATAGGCGCGGGCAGGCAAGCCCATCCACGTATAACCGAAACTGGTCGGGGTCAATGCCAGGTAGGGGCGATGCGCGACCGTCTGAAACGCGGGCTTCTACCTGGACTACACGTCGTGTCGCACTAAATTTGGAGACGCCCTGGGCCCAAGCTGCCGGAGCTCTCAGCCCGGCCAATAACGCCGAAAGGGCGGCGACGCGCACCAGCCGGCTATTGGCTACACGCTCGGCAATCCGAGCCACAGCTATTCTGGCAAGAAGTGAGAAGCACGCCAGAGAGGCCCCCGCACTGCTCGTTCGTGCACGTGTCGTAGCAACAGCCATAGTCGCTACCGCACCAACCCGTTCCGGCGCATGCACCCGCAACAGGCGGCGCGAGCCAGAGCGCCGCACCGACACCCAGCACTGCCAGTATCGCAAGATTTCGAAGAACCTTAACGATTTTAACGATTAGCATGTCATCACCTCCAGTTAGCCCTTTGGATCAACACCCAACATCTCCAGCACCGCCTTTTGGGTGGGCGGCTGGAGTTCGCCGACCCATACGTGACGCACACGCGAGTGCGCGTCGGTGAGAATAAGCGTGGGCGTCGCGAGCACGCCGGCTAGGCAGCGGGATGCCCGCAACGAACGGCATCGCAACTCTGTGCGAATGCAGAAATGCGTTTGCCGCCTCCCGGTCGTCCGGAAGAACGGCGAGCAGGTCAGGGCGCAACCTCCGGTCACGCTTGAGAGCCCCAAGTTCCGCGTAAAACGGCATATTCGCCTCGCAGTATGGGCAGCCTGCGCGTATCGCCAAGATGAGTTCCGGGTTCCCGCCTGGTAGGCCCACGCCAGGAACTTCGGGCAGGGTCGAGCCCACGGCGATTTCCCGCGGACCTGCCTGCTTGCCCCAGTGGACTAGGCCCGAGTGCAAGAAAAAAACTACCAACACTGCCCCGAGCACTATGACTACGAGGTTCGTCGCAAGCTCAATCCGCTGCTTCACGCGGATACATTTGCCTAATACTGATCCTTAGGTCAAGCCGAAATTGGTGACGAACGGGAGCAATTCACGACGCCTTGGTGCCTCACTGCTATCGGGCTCGGCGATTGGCGCGGCGAAGGGCTTGGTGCAGTGCGCCCTGGGTCGGGAATCCCAAGCGCTCGGCGATTTCCTTTTTGATCAGCGGCGCGGTCCTGGAGCGCTCGCGCCCATAGGCTAAATAGAGGCACTCGTACTTTAACTGGAGTAGTGTGGTGTCGGCACGCCGTGCCGCGCGGGTAAGAGTATGCCTCTCGACACCTATGACTTGGCTGCACGCATCGACGCCTAGGCCCGGTCTCTCAAGCCATAGTTGCCTCAGCTTCCCCACGAGATCGTAGTCATACATGGCAGCAGCCCATTTTCGCGAACTAAAGTAACACGACTTTTGAGATGCCCGCTTATTTTACTAATGGGCTGCCAACTGCTTCGCGCGCGGTGCCGAGCTCGCATCCCGCGCGGCCACAGTGACCGTAGGACCAAACGGTCACGACATCGCGTGATTGGCGTGGCCACCCGGTCCGGCTCGACCTTCCTCCTAGTTTAGCCAAGGGCGATTGCTCGCCGGCCACCCACTGCGTCCAAGCGGCTATCGAGAACGCGAGACTGCCAAATTCTCGATCTGCACGGCTCGTGCCGCCGTGTCCGGCGCTCCCCGTCTTGCGGCGTTGGGATTTCGCGCTCCGGGCTAGCAATGCTGTCGTTCGCCCAAGCTCGATCCTCGCTTTCTCATGCGGTTACCCTAGCCGGATCGACTCCGCTGGTCAAGTTGAAATGCGGCCACCCAAGTTCGCGCCGCTTACCATTACGCGGTCAAGCCGCGCCGCTCGGCGGCTTGCACATGAAAAGACGGTGGTTGTGGATCACCTTACTCCGAATGGCGCCATCTCATGGCCATCGCCATCGCCGGACTGATTTCGCTGTCGTCGTCACCATGCGGTGTCAGATTCGCCGTAGGCGCCGTCTCGTTGTGAGTTGCCGGTTAGTTTACGGCGCACTAAACGGTACTCAGGCCGTTTTACATTTCTTCAAACCAGCATCTCCCACAGCACAAACGCTGGTAAACGGGCGTTTGACTTTTTCTCTTCGCGGAGAGACAGAGAGAGAAGAGGGACGGCCTATGGTCTGCTGCACCCATGACCACGGGCGCGCGCCAACGCGCGAGACTTGTCTTTGTGGATCAGTTCCCGAAGTTGAGGATTCTTGTACGGCTGCACCCACGTGCCGGGCCAGCCATTCCATGTGGGCTGAGGCTTAACATCCCGCTTGTCCATCGTTCGCAAGAATTCGCTTGGCGTTTGCGCGGCATCATCAATTTCGGCGATCAGCTTGTCTCGGGCGATCCGCTGTGAATCGCGCCTGCGGGTTTTTGACCTACGAACAGGCACGTCCTGAGCAAATACTTTGGCCAGCGCCGCGCCAATCGCTGCAGTTGCTGGTCGAGCACTCTCTCTACAAAGCCTTGAAGCAGCGCAACGCCGTTGAACTCCTCTTCGGCCGACCGGACAACCGCCAAGCTTGCACGTCTGTTGGATTACCACGCGCAGTGCGAAGTGCTTCGGGTAGCGCCTCAATCAGATGCTCCCGGAGCCGATCAATCGCCCGGTTCATCTCCAGCGCCCATTCTGCTGCATCGGTGGGGACAAGATTATTCGTCCGACGGAGCGCACCAGATTCTCGATCAGCGGGCGACGGCATCTCGTTGTGTTGCCCGGCGGCTGTTTCTTCAAGTCCATCTATCACCTTGCGATGGCCGAGCAGCGAAAGGCAAAGGCTACGCTGCGATCTGTTGGCTTTGGGTACGTCGAAAAACTCGGGCAGCTCCGGGTGCTCGGTTAAAAGTTGCACCACCACGGCGATTTCCGCTCGCCACAAGGCGGTCAGCAGTTCATCTCCGAAAAAGCAAAAGGGCCTCGCCTACAACATCAGTGGATCGTTGGGATGGAGCGTCATCTCAGCTAATTTTGGCCGAATGTCGTCTCGGTGACTTCCGCGAGCCGCGCGAGCGCTTCCCAATGCCGGGGATGCGGAAAGCGAGCGCCCGAGCGGATGCGCCATGCGTTGTTGCGGCTGATGCCGAGCGCTCCCTGGAGGGCCGCGCTTGAAACTGCCGCCAGCCGGGGCCGTACCTTTTCCGCGAACCCTTCGGCGGTCAACCACGCCGGTTTCTGCGGTACATCCCATGATCGCCGCGCAGCATCGTGTCGCTTCGCTGCGGAGCTGTATATCTGTTGGTTGAAGTTAGGAAGGTTTTCGACACGCTGCGCACAAATCCACCCCCATTCGTTGAGCTTTTCTGCGATTGGTGGTGCATTCGCACTTGAGCTACGCAAAATGGGGAAAGCTTGCGATTCAGATGAATGAGAAGATCGCCTCACGCGAAATCTGCGTTCAACTTTCACAGGTGTTGCGCACGCTGGAACTTCCGGCACCCGACTGGGATCGCTTTCTTGAGCTTTTGGCCGCGATCTTGCAAGACTGCCCGCTGACGTTCAAGGATGATTCCGGGCAAACGATTGAATGCCGAAAGGTCCAGTCGGGCGCGGTTGGAGGATTAACTTCATTGGTGCCGGTCGTTCGAAGGCCCCATTAGCCCGCCTGAGCCCAGCGCTGACGCCAGCAGTCGCCGCCCGCAACACTCCTGCCGTCACCCGACACACGCCCAGGGGAGCGGGGTGGTCGGATTTTCGCGGCCGTATGCGCCTACCCGGCACCGGGCAACGGGCACCGGGGAAGTGGGCGGTGCTGGCTGCGCCGCCGTTCGACCCGGAGACGGAACTTGGCAGCTAGCAGGCGTTGACCAAATCGCGCAGGGGATCGAGGACGACGAAGAGCAGGTCGGCCTGGATGGGCTTGGCCTGCTCGAGCAGCGCCAGTTGCGCCTGCTTCCAATTCGCCGGCGCGGGCGTACCCGCGGCCAAATAGTCGAGCGCCTGGCTGCCGAGCGCGCCCAACTGGCGCAACAGCGCGGCCAAGGGCTGAATCTCATCGAGCATCGGGGAACTCTGAGCGAGCGCGGCGATGCCGGCTTCGGCCGCTTGCCAGCGGGCGAAGAGGGCAGCGAGATCGTCGCGGCGGGCGGTGAAGCGCGGCCGGTCGGCGAGCAACTGTTTGACGGCGGCGGGCAGGCGGCGGCGCAGCGGGCTTTCGGGCGGAGTGGCGTTGACGAAATAGACCATGGGCACAAAGACCGACTTGCTGTGATGCCAGCCATAGGTCTTGCGCGGCTCGACCGTTTCCATCAGCGTGGCGAGCGGCGCGGTGTCTTCGCCGTTCGCCAGCCAGCGCAGAATGCGGTCCTGGTTGGCGCGATGGCTCAGGCCCAAGGCTTCCAGATCGAGGCTGGCGCGCTCCAGGCGGCGGTACATATCGTCGGGATCGGCGATCTCGCGCGGCGACCAGAAGCGCTCGGCGATAGCGGCGGTGCGGGGCCAGATGCGCGAATCCACGGTGGCGGGATTGACGCGCTCGCCCCACATGCAAACTTCGCCACCCAACACATGGCGTTGCTGCTCGGGCGTGAGCGGCGAATCGGCCGGGATCGGATCCACCGCATAGCTCTGGCTCGCCGGCCACATCAGGTCGAGGTAATAACCGGCGCCGAGCAGGGCGTCATGGCCGGCTTGGGCAATTTTGTTGACGGCGGGAATGCCGAGCCAAGCCTCGACGGCGATGGTGTCGGGCAGGGCCGGATTCAAGATCTCTTCCCAGCCGACCATCTTTTTGTTGTGGCGGGTGAGGATCTCGGCCAGGCGGCGGTTGAAATACGCCTGAAGGGCATGATTGTCGGCCAGGCCGTGGGCGCGCATAAAGGCCTGGATCGAAGGGTTCGCGGTCCATTGGCGGGCGGGATTTTCGTCGCCGCCGATATGCATGTAGGCGTCGGGAAACAGCTCCCCCATCTCGGCGAAGAACGGATCCAAGAATCGATACACGGCTTCGTTCGCGGGATCGAAGACGTTATCGAAGACGCCGAAGTGGCGCTCGATGGTGTACGGCCCCGGGGCGCTGCCGAGCTCGGGATAGCCGACCAACCAACTGGTCGAGTGCGCCGGCATGTCGAACTCGGGCAGCACGCGGATGCCGCGGTCGGCGGCATAAGCGATGACGTGCCGCACCTGCTCTTGCGTATAGAAGTTGCCGTCCGAGCCGAGGCCGGTGAGCTTGGGGTAGCGGCGGCACTCGACGCGAAAGCCCTGGTCATCGCTCAAGTGCCAATGAAAGACGTTGAGCTTCACCGCCGCCATGCCGTCGAGCGTGCGCAGGACCACCTCGAGCGGCTCCCAGTGGCGGCTGACGTCGAGCAGCAGGCCGCGCCAGGCGAAACGGGGGCGGTCCTCGATGTGGGCGGCGGGCAGGAACCAGCCCTGGCCGTCGCCCTCGATGAGCTGCCGGAGCGTCTCCAGGCCGCGCAGCGCGCCGAGGACTTGGGGAGAGCGCAGCGTGACTTGGCTGGCGGTGACGTCGAGGGTATAGGACTCGTCATCGCCCAAGGCGCGGATCGCGGCCCCGGCGGCTTGGCAGGCGACGACCAGCGTGGCGCCTGCGGCCGAGACGCGGGCGGCGGGATCGAGCGCCAGGCCGGTGCGACGGTTCAGGCGGGTCAAGAAGCGGGACAGGGCGGCGTCGAGGCGGCGATTGCGGAGCGCGCCGAAGGCGGCGGTGAAATCCTGCGTTAACGCCAACCGACCGCCGGGAAACTGCCGCACCGCGGGCACCGGCATGAGCCAGCGCGTGTCGGGCAGCGGCGCGTCGCTGGCCGCATCACCTCCGGGCAGGGCCGAGGTCCAGCCGGAAGACAAGCCGGCGGCAGGGACGGTGCTCAAGGCGGTCGCCGTGGCGGCGGCGGCTAGGAAATCGCGGCGGTTCATCGGCATAAGCGAGTAGGATACGCGCTTTAGTAGCGCCAGGAGAGGTCGGCGCCGGGGGGAGCGGTGGCGAGGATGTGGGCGGCCATCACCGGCAAGAAGCGCTGGTTGATGGTGACGTAGGCCTGGAGCATGGAGGCGGCAGGGTCGCCGGAGTAGCAGTGCGGCTTGCCGGGGGCGTACTCGAAGTCGCCGGTGAAGCGCGGATTGCGTTCGCTCTCGAGCGCGTCTTGCAGCAGGTGGACGGCGTTGTTCAGGTAATACGTATCCATGTCGCCGACTTTGACGTGCAGTTTGCCGGCTAATTGCGGGCCGAGCTTTTGCCAGTCGCGCTGCAAGATGAAGCGAAGATCGTAGTGATCGCGCCAATAGGCGGCGACCTGGCGATCGATGCGGCCGCTGCGCGGATCCCAGATTTCGGCGGGATAGCCGTCGGCGCCCACCGGGCTGAAGACGGCTTGCCAAGCGTCCCACTGATCGCCGGAGCGGCCGTGGGTTCCCAGCACCAACTCGCGGCGATTGGCGCGCTCCATGGTGGTAATCACGCTGCTGGTGGTGGCGCGGCTGTTGGGACGGGGCACGCGCGACCAAGGACCGAGCAGCCAATAGGCGTTGGGGTCATGGTAGATGTCGACGATCTGAAAGGCGCGAAAGTCCACGGGATCGGGGCAGTTGCCCCAAGCACCGTTGAAGAAGGCCGGATAGAAGATCTGGTCGGCCAGCGTTTCCCATCCGCCGGTCGAGCCGCCATAGAGCACGCGCGCCCAACCCTGGCCGATACCGCGAAAGCGGCGCTCAACTTCGGGAATCAATTCGCGGGTGATGGCGGCGCCGTAGGGGCCGATGTTGGCGGAATCCACCGCGTACGAGTCGTCGTAGTAGGGGTTGGCGTGCTGGATGCTCATCAGCAGGAAATGCGGCAGCTTGCCGCCGACCCAATCGCGATAGAACCGGTATTCGCCGGCTTCGATCTCGCTGCGCCCGGCGGCGGCGTCGGGTTCGGGCGGGCGATCGCGAAAGGCCACCGGCCCGGCCTGGTCGAATTGGAAGTGGCCCTGATAGACCGCCAGCGGATAGCGCGCTTGCGGATGGTCGTACCAGCCGGGCGGCAACAGCACGGTGGCGGCAATGGTGACCGGCCGGCCCCAAAATTTCGACAGCAGAGGGCTAACAAGGCGGACGTGCTTGATCCAGTGCGTGTCGGCGGGCACGGGCAGCGGCGGAATCACGTGGTCGAGCTCGATGCGCAGGCCGCCTCGGGCCGGATCTAAATGCACGCGAATTGGAGCGCTATATAGGTTCCCCGGCTTGCGATTCCACTGCTGGCCCTCGCCTTCATCCATCGGCAGCGCGACGGCGTGGCCGTCGGCGCGGTGAAAGGTCGTATAAACGTTGAGCAGCGCCTGGACGAAGTACTCGCCGGCGGGGACTTGGGCCAGGCTCACAGCGGGATAGCCGAGGGCCGCGCCGCCGATGTACGCCAGCTGGCCGGGCCGCCAATCGCGCACGTCCACGCCGAAGATCTGCTGCGTCTGGGGCTCGTCGGAGACCTCGAAACGAGGCTCGCGCACGGCATCGGTCGAAAGCATTAACAGCAGGCGGCCCTGGAGCGGGCCGGCGTTGAGCCGCTCGGGATAAGTGACCGCGACGCGAAGCGGCGGGTTGATCGCGCCGGCGACGAGCGCCAGCGCGAACGGGAGAACAAGCGCGGAAAGCCGCCGGCGGAGGAAAGAGGACATGGCGCCGCGGGGCCGCTGGGACTCAGCGCAACTGCATGGCGATCTCGGCGGCCAGACCTTCGGCTTCCGCGGGCTGGTGCTCGCGCTCGGACCAACTGGGTATATCGAGGTTGTAGCGGTGCTCCTGAATGGTCAGGCGGTTGCGCACCGAGAAGTCGTGCTGGTCAATCTGCAACATCACCGAAGCCATGGGAATCCGGCCGGACCAGATATGCGGCTTCAGGCCTTCCATGAAGCGCTGGCTGTCGGCGTCATGCAGCTTGCCGAGCGTCCAATGGATCTTGTGGTAGAGCAGCTTCTCGAGCGGCAGAGCCACGGCCAGGCGCGGTCTGCGCTTCGGCGCGTCGACGTAAACGCCGAGCATGCGCTTGGCGATGTTGGCGTAGTCGAAGGTGCGGCTGACGAGGTTGATGAAGCCCTCCTGCAACTGCTTGGGCCGCATGCGCATGGGCACGAAGACGGTGTGGTGCGCATCGTAGAGGCGGGCCTTGACGGTCAGGATGCGGCCCTCCTGCAAGAAGCGCCGCCATTGGTTGGCGGTAGGAGTGAGGATGTTGAAGTAGGGATAGAGGATGTTGTTTTTGTCGAAGAACTGGTAGGCGGCCTCGAAGCAAGCCTCGGTATCGTTGTCGGTGCCGAAGATGAAGCTGGTGATCACTTCCATGCCGTGCTCGCGCAAGGCGGCGATGGCGTCTTCGTACTTGAAGGCGATGTTGTGGAGCTTGTTGAAGGCGCGCAGCGTGTCCTTGTCCAAGCTCTCCAGGCCCATGAAGATGTTGTAGAAGCCCGCTTCCTCGAGCAGCGCCAGCGCCTCCTTGTCCTTATAGGCGTTGATGGTCATCTGCGAGCCGAAGACGGCGTGGTAGTTCGGATAGCGCTGGTTGAGCTTGATGATGGCGCGCAGCACGGACTTGAGCGTGCGAGGATGCCCAAAGATGTTGTCGTCCACGAAAAAGATGGGGCGGCAATAGAAGCGGCCGAGCAGGTCGTTTTTATAGATGACTTCCAACTCGGCGGTCAGGTTCTCGGGCGTCTTGTAGCGCATGTCGTGCCCGAGCATCTGGATGATCGAGCAGAACTCGCAATCGAAGGGGCAGCCGCGGCTGGCTTGCAGCGTCAGGCTGATATGGTGCAGCCAGTTCCAGCGGCGCACGCGCGGCAAGTGGCGCATGCGCGTCATGTCGGTCTTGTGCGGCTGCTCGTAAGTGGGCTTGAGGCAGCCGTCGCGCGCATCCTCGAGAATCTGCTGCCAAAGGTTGTCGGCCTCGGTCACGCAGATGGCGTCGGCGTGCTGCAACGAATTCTGGGGAATCATGAAGGGGTGATAGCCGCCCAGTACCACCTTGATTCCGCGCCGCCGGAACCGGTCGGAGATTTGGTAGGCGCGCGTGGCATTGGTCACCATGACGGTGATGGCCACCAGATCGACGTCGGCGTTGAAGTCGATGTCCTGGAGATTTTCGTTGATGATCTTCAGATCGACCCAACTGGGGGTCAGCGCCGCCAAGCTTTCGATGCCGTTGAACTGCAGGCCATAGCTGCGGCCACGCAGCGGCCAAAACAACAGCTCGTGAATTCGTTCTTGGCTGAACTGCGTGCGCACCCGCGACTGTGGATCGCGCTTCGGGTACACCAATAGCACGCGCATACGACAACTCCCTTCCGCGCCCGCCGCGCCGCGAACCGGCACACTTCGGGCGGGGAACAAAATCTCCCTCCGGCAAGGGTAGTCCCCGTGGGCGGAAAGGCAAAGCAATAAATGGCGGCGGAACCACCCACCTGCGGGCGCCGCTTACCGGCTCTCCAAGCTGCCGCGAACGGCTAATGCGGTAAATCCAGCCGTTCCCAGGCGGCGTCGAGATCGGCAAGGTAAGCCGATTTTTCAGCCGGAGCGAGAAAGGAGCCCAGAAAACCATTGCGCAGCGCGCGCCGGATCGAGCTCCACTCGAGTGAGCAGTGGTGCAGTTCCTTGAGGAGCGAGGAGCCGAACATGCCCGGATCGTCGCTGCCGAAGGAGAACTTTATTTGATGTTTGTCGAATACATGCACGGGATGGGGCTGGGAGGCAGGCCAGCAGCCGGTGCGGCGATTGGAGAATTTACAAACGTCGATATAGAGATCGTGGCCGGCGAGGTGGGCGAGCAGGGCTGGGTCCTCGATGGCCCGCAAGCCGTGGCCGATGCGGCGAACGCCCAGGTCGCGCACCGCCGCCCAAACCGATTCCGGGCCGCAAGTTTCGCCGGCGTGGGCGGTTAGCCCGAGGCCGGCGGCGGCGGCGCGGGCAAAGACGGGACTGAACCATTCAGCCGGGCCGCCGGCCTCGTCGCCGCCAATGCCGATTCCGACCACCGATCCATTCGACATATAGCGAATAGTCTCGTCCACGACGCGTTCCGCCGGCGCAAGGCCGAACTGGCGCACGGCATCGAATATCCAGGCCAGGCGCACGCCGCGCTCCTGCTGGAGCTGGCGGCGGGCCGTCTCGAGTGCCCGCCAGACCGGATCGACCGACATATTCTTCCAATGTAGAATGCCGATCGATATGAAGACCTCGGCATAGACAATGCCTTGAGCGGCGAGCCGGCGGCCGAGCTCTTGGACGGCGAAGGCGTAATCTTCGGGGGCAATCAGGTGCTGGCTGGCGACCTTAATGGCGTGGATGAAGCCGGGAAAGTCGGAAAAGGAGTAGAGCTGGCGGGCATCGGCCAGGGTATGGATTCCGAAGGGGAACGCGTGGCGGCGCGCCAACTCGAGCAGCAAGGCGGGATCGAGGCTGCCCTCCAGGTGCAGATGTAGTTCCGATTTGGGCAAAAGCCGCAATTTGCGGCGCTGTTCGCGATCCATCAGGTAAGAGGGGACGACGCGGAGGGGCGGGAAACGCAACCCTGGCCCCGGGCATCGGATCACCTCAGACATCATCACTGCCTTGGCGCCCCGCGTGCAAACGGGGCGCCGTTTTTTTTGCGGCGGGGCCGCCCATTTTCTGGACGCCGCTCCCGTTGGTCCCCACCCCAGCGCCGCTGCGGCGCTGGGAACCCCGGTTCGCGGCTGCGGCCCGGCTTCGTTAAAGGCGGAATTTCCTAGCGGAAAATTCCTTGCTGGCGGAATTTCCTGACGGAAATTCCTTGGCCGGCAACGGAGGCCCGCTCCGCTCGGGGCCTCTCCAGGTTGCCGCGATTAGGGCACGGGCGTGGCGGTGACTTCGATCTCGAAGCGGTGATTGGTGGCGACATCGTCGAGCGAGGCGACGACGGTGGGATGGCCGGGGCGGACGAATGAATCCACGCGGGTGCTCAGGTTGCGAGTCAGCAGGCGGGTCGGGGCCGTTTGCGCACCGGCGGGCGCCGGCGCAGGGGCCGCGGACCTAATGGTGACCGAAGTGGTAATCGGCAACCCTTGGGGAGTCGGGGGGTGCAGTTGGCAATCGAGGTCGATGCCGAGTTCCGGGTACGTGTATTGCGTGGCGCCTTTCGGCGTATCGGAACCCGACGCAACGGGCACGGGAACGATATCGTCGGCGCGAACGCTGCAGTAGGTTTCGGATTTCCCGGGTGTCGAAAGATTGAACTGATAATGCCGAGCGTTGATGAGCTTGGGGCCGGCGTATTCGCGAATCACGTATTCGACGCGGTAGCTCGCCGGCGAAGCGGCGGCGGCGGATTCGGGCGTGGCTTGGGCGGCGAGCGCGAGGCCCAGCGTCAGGGTTAAGAACAGCGGCGCGAGAACGGCTAAAGAAGCGGATCGGCGAAGCGAACTCATGGCTCTGTTTCTCCTTGCGGCGATTGCGAGAGCGGCTTGATTTCGATCGCCGCGATTTTGATGGGTTGCAAGTCGGGAGCGGCGGCGAAGGCGGCGACGACGGCGGGCGGCGCGGTGCGAACGAAGCGCAGCAAGGCGAGCTCGCTCGCCGTGGGGGGCGTTGGCGTCGGGAACTGCGCCGGGAAGCGGCGGATCGCGGCGCGCAGGCGCGGGCGGCGGCGCGGCAGGGGGCGAAGGACGACGGCGACGCGCGCCGTGCGGACGGACTGCGGCGGGGCCGCCCATTTTCTGGACGCCGCTCCCGTTGGTCGCGGCTGCGGCCCGGCTTCGACGGTCGGCAACGGAGGCCCGCTCCGCTCAGGGCCTCTCCAAGTTGCCGCGTGAAGGGCGAGGCGAGGCTGGACCGGCGCGATGGCGCGCGCCGCCGCCCGGCGCGATGGCGAGGCAGGGGGCGGCTGGGGCGAGCGGACGATCACAATCAAGGCAATCGCCGAAGCCAGGGCGGCACAGAGCGCCAGCGCAGTGACGCCGGAGTGGAAGCGGCGCGGGCGCGGCGCGGCGGCCAATCGCTCCATGAGGCGGGCCTCGAAGCCGGCCGGCGGCTCGGCGCAGAGGGCGCGCAGGGCGCTGGCACGATCGGAGGAATTTCCTGGCGGAAATTCCCGGTCGTTTTCGCTATAACTCATGGCAACTCTCCCAGACGCTGGCGCAAGAGGCGGCGCGCCCGCTGCAAGCGGCTACGGACGGAGGCGGCGGGGATGCCGAGCGCGGCGGCGATCTGCCGCGAGTTGAGCTCCTCGAGGCTGGAAAGCAGCAGCGGCTCGCGCAGGCGGCGCGGCAAGGCGGCGATCAGGGCCTCGACGCGGCTGAGCCGCTGGCGGGCGGCGGCTTGCCGCTCGGCGTCGGCGCCTGCGGCTGCGGGCTCATACGCGAGCGCCGCGGCGGCCGCCGCGCCGTGGCGGTGGCGGCTGCGATCCAGGGCCAAGCGCCAGGCGACTCGCGCCAGCCAGGCGTCGGGGCGCTTGACTTGTCCCCAGCGAAGGCCCTGCCGCCAGGCGCGCAAAAACGTCTCCTGCGCGACTTCTTCCGCCTCGGTGGGGTCGCGCAAGACGAGATAGCCAATGCGGAAGACGGTGCGGCCGTGCAGCTTAACGGCCGAAACGATGGCTGCGGCCGCTTCCGCCGCCTGCTCGGACTGACGAGCTGCCGGCGCGGCCAGCCCGGCGCCGGAGGGCGGCGGGACGGCGCAGGCGGATATGGCGGCGGCGGGCATGATTGTCGACTTCCACGGATAAAGACCGCGGCCCCGCGTCGAGTGTTGCAAATTTTAGCGCCGCCGGCGCCGCCCGGCTAGTAGTGTCTCAGTTTGAAATCTGCCCCGCTTGACTTCCGGGCCTGCTGCCCGAATGCTTAGCGATAGGCATAGTATCTAGAAGCACGGAGAGTGCCATGCATCATTGGCCGCTTGGGGCGGTCGTCGCTTTCGTTACGGGGCTGGCAGTGGCATTTGCCCTTCTCATTTTTGCTGGCATCCGCAGCACAAAAGACACGGATGCCTAGAGGTCCTAGAGGAGACGGGCGAGACCGACCGCCGCAAGGACACGGCGCGGTGGCGCTCGGCCGTAAAGGAAACGCGGCTAGGGCGGTGAAGCTCAGCAAGAAGCGCAGGACGCAGACGTCCTAGTGGCGCTTCCGCCATGCTTGGTCACTGCATAGTCCACAGCTCCACAGAGTCAGGGCCTCCGGTCCCTCAGCGTTGCGGGCGACTCGTGGGCATAGCGATAGGCACCCCCGGCTTGTCGCACGGACGCCTGGGCAGCACCGCATCATCGAATAAAGCGCCAAGGGACGCCACCACCATTACGGAGAATTGCATAGGCAGCCACTAGGGCCACAATTGAGCTGGCTACCATCGCCGTGAGGAAAAGTGCACGATGAATTCTATCGGCACCGGGCAGCGCCGCCGCGGCCGCCTGGCCACCTGGGCGAAGTCTAATCGCAAAGAACCAGATCATGTAACCTTGGATAAACACCATAGCAGCGAGGAAGACTGCCGCCCAGGGCTGCGGCCGGGCCGCCATCAGGAAGAGATCGAAAAAAGTAGTGGCCAAGATGAAAAGAATCAACGCTGAGAATGACTGAATGGTGCGCATTTCAAAGGTTATCCCCTCGTCTAGCTAATGCAATTTAGCGGGAATGAACTATGGTCCACCACGCAACGATGGAAACAGCGGCCGGCAACAACGTCGCGATTGCGATCACATGACGTATAGGCCGCTGTGCCGATGTCGGCATAGTGTCCCAAGCGCCAGAGATAGGGCCGTTGCTCTTGGCCAGTAGCAGCAGAATTCCGAGTTGCGTGAAAATCAAGATTGGGATCGCCACAGCGGCGGCCGCAGGGGCCGATTGCCAAATCACTAACGCGAGCCCATCCAAACCGACCGAGAGCGCAGCGAAATAAAGTCCCCATCCCGGCCATCCGCTATCACTAAATCTACCATCGTAGGTCCGTTGCTCCATAAGTCACTCAAAAAGGAAATGGCAAGCGATAGCGTGGGGCCCTGCCGAAATCCCCATACCGACGAGATGCATCGCTCCGCCGGTTACCGTCCTCAGCCCGGAACTCGTCGGTGTACGTCCCGTTCGAGAGCGTGCTCGCGACGCGCCCGTGCTCGGCCAGGCCGTGGCCGATCTGCTTGTCTGACGGCGCGCGGTCGGCATATGGCCTCACCGCGCGATGCCGATTGCGCGTTCAAGGCGCTCCAGGTCCACGCCGGAGTCCCTGAGCGCGGAGCCCGTCTCCGACGGTTCGCGGCAAAGGATGGCCAAAATGTGCTCGCACAACAGCACGGCGCGGGGACGCACCGAAAGCGCCAGCGCTGCAGAGCGCTCGACGACCTCGGCGACCTCATGCCGCCCCTTCCCCCGCTTTGGGCGGTTCGCCTTGCGGCCGACCGAGCCGAGCGCGGCGGTCCAGATCTTGTGCCGAGGATGGCGCCAATCCAGGCCCTCGCTGGCCGCGCACGACATGCCTCTTCCGTCCGGCCAATATCTCGATAGATTCTCGGCGTCAGCAGCGAACAGGCCGATGAAGAGGTGCCGAGGCGATGGCGGCCTTCCCTCCATCTCGGCTGCGACGTAGGCCAGAAAATTGGCCCACTGCGCGGGTCGAGAGAACGTCCAGTCGATTACCACAGGCTCGATTGGCGCCTGCTCGCGGAGCGCCCTATTCGACCTGATTGAAATTGACCAGCGGCCGAACATTAACCTCATTTGATACAGCCAGTCAGCTTCCAATACTCGATATTGACGATGAATAAGTGGATCACTGTCCTCGTGGCCTGTGCGAATCGGGCGCAGAAATCCTCAAGCGGTCCGCACTCCTCGTTCATGGCGTAGTAGCTCCACGCTACGGTTCCCGATGCTCCGCCTGGGCACGTGCACTCGTAGCTGCTCGCGATTTATAGTACGCCATTGATGGGCAGCCCCGCCGGGACCGCACGAACCCCAGACCTCTACCGTGTCAAGCTACTCGATGGAGGATGCCCGACATGGTTTTGGTGGGACGAGCGTGTGTTGCCATTACACAAGCTATCCGTACGGCTTCAGCTGCGGAACCACTGACGGCACGCAGTCCGACGGCTGCAACACCGACTAGGGGCTCACCTACGCTGGACGGCGTGGGGTTCGCACACCGCGCCGTCCGGCCGGTCCGCCACGGGCACATGCATTCGATTCCGATACGCACCGGGTTGAGGACCCGGCTCAAATATCTCGTTCCCGGGTACATGGTGCTGTGCGCGATTCTGCTCGTAGGATGCGGTTCGCGCCGCATCGACCCCTGGCTGACGGCCGCAGA
>JBOGKX010000150.1:0-7464 GCA_050746125.1 Terriglobales bacterium
GCGCCGCGCATACGGCCGCCAGCGCCAGTGCCAGGATGGCCGCGCCTCGGCCGGTCGCGCCCACGCTAGCGCACCTCCACGGCCGAATTGGCCGGTGACGGCTGGCGCAACTGCCGCGAGAGAGCGAACTCGCGCTGCGCGGCGGCGTCGCGGTGCAGGGCGGCGAGCGCCCGCCCGCGCAGGTAGTGGGCCTCGTAGTTGTTGGGATCGAGGCCGATGGCGCGCGCCAGCATGCGCTCGGCCAACGCCGCGTCGTTCTGTTGCAGCAGAATCTTGGCTTGCAGGATGTAAGGGCCGCTGAAGGTCGGGTCGAGCCAGATCGCGCGCGCCAGGGCGGCCTGCGCCGCGGTCAGGTCGGCGGCGCGATACTCGGCGTCGCCCAGCCGGTAATAGGCGCGCGCATAGGTCGGGTTCAGCGCGATCTCCTGGCGCAGCTCGGCCACGGCCGCCGCAAAGCGCCCCTGGGCAATGGCGATCTCGCCCAGCATGAAATGAGCGAGCGGCAGGCGCGGATCCTGGGCCAGCGCGGCGCGCAGCTCCTGCTCGGCGGGCAGCTTCATTTCCCGGCGCAGCAGCACCTGCGCCAGGGCGAGGTGCGCGGCCGCCGTACCGGCGGGCACGCCCAACATGGCGGCGGCGGAGGCGCGCGCCCCGGCGGTATCTCCGGCCTCGATCTGGCAGACAGTCAACAGATAGCGCAGATCGACCTGGTTAGGCAGCCACCGCGCCGCTTGCGCAAGATAGGGGATGGCGCTACGCGCATGGCCGAGAAAATACTCGTCGAGCCCCAGCAGCTTGACCGCTTCGTGGTCGGCCGGGCGGGCCTGGAGCACGGCCCGAAGCGGCGCTTCCGCCGCCGCGTAATCGCGCTCGCCGTAGTAGGCGGCGCCCAGCAGTAACTCGGCTTCGACATCGCTCACGAGCGTGCCGCGCCGGCCGGGCCGCGCCGCCAAGTATGGCTGCAAGGCCTTCACCGCGTCCGCGTAGCGGCCCTGCCGCACCAGCGCGCGCGGCGCCGCCAAGGGGTCGGCGGCCGCCTGCCCGTGCGCCGTTGGCCCCGCCAGCAGCCCCGCCGCGATGAAAATGGGCACGGACCAGCGCACACCGATCATATTACTCTCCCCTCTTAGTGGCCGCCGCGGAACCCTTGACCGCCGGAAAGGGGGTGCGGGCGACGATTCCTTTTCCTTCCTCGATCGTATACAGCCGATTCGACGGCAGATCGCGCCACGAGTCAGTCGCGCCGCTGGGCCAGCGGATCTCCACCCGATCCACCGCGGTGGCCGCGCCCAGGCCGAAGTGCAGCCGCAGATCCGACTGCGAGATATAGCTGCCGCCGGAGCGCACTTCCCCGAGTTGCCGCCGCGCGCCGCAGGCGATCCGCACCCGCGCGCCGATGGCACTGCGGTTCGATTTGCCGGCGCCGCGCAGCAGGAACTTGATCCAGCGGGTGGGCTGGGCGTGATCGCAGCGGAGCAGCGTGGGCGGCTCGTTGACGTTATTGACGACCACGTCCAGGTCGCCGTCATTGTCGAAATCGCCGAAGGCGCAACCCCGTCCGGCGTGGCGGGCCAGCACCGCCGGTCCGAGCGAGTGGCTGGCATCGGCGAAGCGGCCGTCGCCGAGG
Source organism: Terriglobales bacterium (assembly GCA_050746125.1). Lineage (GTDB taxonomy): Bacteria > Acidobacteriota > Terriglobia > Terriglobales > SCQP01 > JAJPKR01. The sequence continues at coordinate 1,628 of JBOGKX010000150.1, forward strand.
TTGCGATAGACCACCTTGCGCTGGCGGTAGCCGGCTTCCGAGGCCAGCTTTTCGACCTCGGGATAGACGTGGCCGTTGGTGATAAAGATGTCGGGCCAGCTATCGTTGTCGAGATCCACGAAGCCGCAGCCCCAGCCCAGGAAGCGGGTATTGACGCCGACGCCGGCGCTGAAGGTGGCGTCGTCGAAGGCGCCGCCGCCGAGGTTGCGGTAGAGCGAGGAGGTATCGCCGGCGAAATTGGTTTTGAAGATATCGACGCGGCCGTCGCCGTCGTAATCGGCGGCGGCCAGGCCCATGCCGGCTTGCGGCTTGCCGTCGGAGCTGAGGGCGCAGCCGGCCATCAGCGCCACGTCGGTGAAGGTGCCGTCGCGGTTGTTGTGGTAGAGCAGGCTGGGGTTGGAGTCGTCGGCGACGTAAATATCGGGCCAGCCGTCGTCATCGTAGTCGAGTGTCAGTACGCCCAGGCTGTAGGTGCCGTGGGCGCGCGTGATGCCGGCCGCGACGCTGACGTCGGTGAAGGTGCCGTCGCCGTTGTTGCGATAAAGGATGTTTTTGCCTCCCGGCAGGCCGGGCGGCCCGCAGGCCACCATCAGGCCCTTGTAGAGACAAGGGCCGGATTGCGGCGTGGGCGCGGTGCGGGGATCGAAGTCGATGTAGTTGGCGACGAAGAGGTCGAGATGGCCATCGCGGTTGTAATCCACGAAGGCGCAGCCGGTGTTCCAGCGCCGGCGATCCTGCCGCAGGCCGGCCTTTTCGGTGACGTCGGTGAAGGTGCCGTCGCCGTTGTTGTGGTAGAGGACGTTCTGGCCCCAATAGGTGACGAATAGGTCGTCGTAGCCGTCGTTATCGTAGTCGCCAATGCAGCACCCCTGGCCCCAACCGGAGCGCAGCAGCCCGGCGCGCTCGGTGACGTCGGTGAAGGTGCCGTCGCGATTGTTGTGGTACAGGCGGTTGGTGGGCTTGACGCCGGACGGGAAGCCCTCGAAGCGCCAGCCATTGACGAGAAAGATATCGAGCCAGCCGTCGTGGTCGTAATCGAAGAAAGCGACGCCGCAGCCGGTCGTCTCCAGCAAGTATTTGTTGCTGTGCTCGCTGCCGAAAAGGGTGGGTGCGGTCAGGCCGGCGTGGCGCCCGACATCGGCGAAGGTGACGCCGCGGAATCCGGCCGCCGCGGCGGCGGGCGCGGTCGCGGCTCGCAACGGTGCAGCCAAGCCGGGCAGGGCCACGCCGCCCAGCAGGGCGCGCAAGAGATCGCGACGATTCATGACAGAACGCGACGATTCTAAAACACCCCACGCCGAGGCGGTGCTTTCCCGCGACGATGGCTAAAGAAGGGCGGACCGCCGAGGGCGCAAGCCGGCGGACCGCCGCGCGCGGTTACCAGGTGAGCTTGATGGCCAGCTCGCCGCTGCGCTGCGCCGGCAGGTCGGCGGCGAAGGTTTGCGTGCCGGTGATCTTGCCGAAGCCGGTGTCGTCGATGTTCGAATCCGGATTTGCCCAATTGACGTGATTGAACGCGTTGAAGGCTTCGACGCGGAACTGCAGCTTCATGCGCTCGGTCAGCGCAAAGGTTTTGAACATCGACAAATTCGAGGTCCAGAACGATGGGCCGCGCAAGCAGTTGAGGCAGAAATTGCCCTGCCGCTGGATGCCGGTTACCGTCGAGGCCGGCACGTCTTGGAAGGCCGACTTGTTCCAGAAAGCGGCCTCCGTACCGGCGCCCGAGTAGGGGTCGCCGACCTTGTCCGGCCAGACCTGGAATGGGCAGTTCTTGCAGCCCGCCCCGCTGTAGCCCGGCGTGGTCGCCAGGCCGCTGTGGATGGCCGTGTCGCCGTTGAAGGTCCAGCCGCCGACCAGCGCGTTGAGCAAGCCGTTGGCGGTGCCCAGATAGCGCTTGCCGCGGCCGAAGGGCAGGTCGTAGCTGTGCACGATGTTCAAAACGTGCGTAATGTCGGTGGGCGAGATGCCGTACCCGTAGCTCCAGCCGTAAATCCAGTTGTCGTTAAAGGCCATGGAGCGGGAGTAGGCGTAATTGACGAAGAGCTCCAGGCCGTTCGAGTAGCGCTTCGTCCATTTCACCTGCAAAGCGTTGTAGTTGTTCGAGTCGCAATTGCAGTAGTCGGTGATGCCCTGCGTCAAGCCGAATTTCTGGAAATAGGGCGAGAGATACAGGCCGCCGGTGGTATCGGTGATCGAGGGGATCGAGGTGGGGGCATTGATATTGGGCGTGGCGCCGATGTGCGTGCCCTTGTTGCCGACGTAAGCCAGGTCGAGCGTCATCTGCGGCGCCAATTGCCGCTCCACGCTCAGATTCCAGGAGTCCACGTAGGGCACCACCTGGGTGCGCTCATCCGCGTGCACGTTGACGCCGTTGGGCAGCGGGAAGGCGCCCGTGCTCTGATACGTGGAGGGATCGGGGAAGAGGGCTTGGCCGGAGGGCGGGCCGTTATCCAATAGGAACGAGCCTTGGAATTTGTTGGTGGGCTCGACGTCCTGGAAGGCCAGCACCGGCAGGTTTTGCGTGACGGTGTGGCCGAAGAGGGTGCCGAAGACGCCGATATCGAAGCTGCGGCCGTAGCCGACGCGCAGCACGGTCTTGGGATTGAACTGCCAGGCGACGCCCAGGCGGGGCGCGAAGTTGCCGTAGTCGGCCTTGACGTTGCCGCTGAGGTTGTAGGGGCCCTCGCCGGCGACGATGATGTTGGCGTTCTGGAAGTCGAACCAGCCACCCTGGCCCGCTCCGTTGACCCGCTGCGGCTGGTACCACTCCCAGCGCAGCCCGTAGCTGAAGGTGAGCGACGGCGTCACGCGCCAGGTGTCCTGCCCGAAGAGGAAGGCGCGGTCTTGCAGCTCGTGGGCGTTGGTGCTGGTGCTGACGTAGCGCATGAATTGCGAAGTCATGCCCAGCTCGAAGCTGGCCAGGCCGTCGCCGGAGTTGGGCACCTCTTGCGCGCTGGTGGGATCGGTGCGGTAGAAGAACTGGCCGTTGCGGCTGTTGTCGCTGGGGACGCGCAGATTGTCGGCGAAGCGCACATCGGCGCCCCACTTGATCTGATGGTTGCCGATGAACTTGGTCCAGTTGTTCACGAACTGATGCTGGAACTCGAGCTCGCGCAGCGGGCAATTGCACTGGTTGTTGTTGGCGATGTTGTGCACCGCGTAACCGAGCGTGGTGGTGCCCACGCCGCCCGAGCCGTTGCCATCAATCTCGAACGAGGGGAAGCCACTGGTGAAGTAATCGCCGAAGTTCACGCCGGGGATGCCGGCTTGCTTGCCCAGGTCCTTGCCCGCGCCGCCCAAGTCCACGTGCACGCGATAGCGGTCGTAGCCGTAGCGCACCTCGGTGATCAGGCTGGGAGAGAAGGTGTGGGTGAAGCCCAGCGCCAGGCTCTGGTCGCGGGAGGAGGAGACGCCGGCGAAGTTGATGCCGTTCAGCGCCGGGCCACCCAAATCGGTGCCGAAATCGCCGGGCGCGGTCAGGTAGTACTGCACGAAGGAGTAGCGGCCGAACAACTGCGACTTGTCGCTGATGTACCAATCCTCGCGCGTGGTGATGGAATTGCTGTTGAAGATCTCCTGTCCGGTGGCGAGGTAGTTCTGCGTCGGATCGGCGCCGGTGAAATTCGGCAGCGGCAGCATGCCCATGATCGTGGAGGCGATGGGGTCGATTCGGCCCGCGCAGATGACGTTGACCTGGCCGTTGCAAGACATCTGCTGCCGTCCGGTGCCGTCGGGATTGCCGGTGGAGGGATCGTAGATGGGCGCGGCGCTGGCGCTGAAGTCGCCGTTGCGCTCGGCCGCGGTCGGCACGTAGGTCAGGCCGTGCGCGGTGCGGTGCCGCCGCACCCCCTCGTAGTCGCCGAAAAAGAACAGCTTGTCCTTGACGATGGGGCCACCGAGGTTGCCGCCGAATTGGTTATAACGCAGGGGCGTGTTGAACTTGCCGGAGATCGGATCCGGGCTAGCTTGCGTGAAGGGGTCGCGGGCCTGGATGAACTGATCGTTCTGGATGAAGTCGTAGCCCTCGCCGTGGATGTTGTTGGTGCCCGATTTGGTTTGCGCGCTCATCACCGCCGCGATCGCGGTGCCGAACTCGGCGTTGAAATTGTCGGTCGTCATCTTCACTTCTTGCAGCGAGTCGGGATCGGGGTTGATGACGATGATGCCCAGAATGGGATCGCGATTGTCGGTGCCGTCCAGGGTGTAGTCCACGCCGAAGAAGCCCTGGCCGTTGACTTGAATCTGCGCGCTGCGCTGCGGGTTCTCCGAGGCGGCGTGGTTCCAGCCCAGCTCCACGGTGCCGGGCAGCATGAGCTCGAGATCGGTGAAGTTGCGGTTGACCAGCGGCGTGTCCTGCACTTGGCGGGTATCGAGCACGGTGGCAACGTCGGCGCGGTCGGTGGTGAGCAGCGGCGGCGCGCCGGTCACTTCCACCGTCTGCGCCACCTGGCCGACGGTCAGCGAGGCATCCACTTTGGCGCCCTCGTCGGCCATGACCGTCAAGTCCGTCTGCGAGAATTTCTCGAAGCCTTTCGCCTCGATCGTCAAGCTGTAGTGATCGGGAATCAGGTGGATGACAGTGTAGTTGCCGGAGGTATTCGTGGTGGCGGTGAAGGTGGTGCCTTTGGCGAGGTCGCGCACCGTGACCGTGGCGTTGGGGATGGCGGCGCCGGAGCTGTCCGTGACCGTGCCAAAAATGCTGCCCGTGGTGGCTTGCGCCGCGGCGGAAGCGACCAGCAGCAGCGAGCTAGTGAGCAGAACGGCGGCAAAGACAGCGACTTTCTTCATCATCTTTGACTCCTCGGCGGCAGGCACTCCGCGCCTGACACGCTAAATCGTTTTGTTGGCGGTTGTCAATAGAAAGCGTTTATCCCACTAACGCCGAGGGAGCTACACGGTGGATAATGTATCCAACACGGGCCCGGACTTTGGTCTTGGCGCGTGATTCGCGCCGGGCAAATTAGGAAGGACGTTATACTGACGGCGCCCGAAGGCCTCATGGCGGAAGCACTGAGCGGACAAACGGCGCTCGTGACCGGCGGTTCGCGCGGCATCGGACGGGCGGTGTGCCAGGCGCTCGCCGCCGCGGGCGCGCGCGTCATCCTGCATTACCATCGCCAGCGCGCCGCCGCCGAGGCCGCGCGCGCCGCGCTGGGGGAGCACGCCGCGCTGGCGCAGGCCGACCTTCGCTCCACCGCTTCGATCACGCGGCTGGCGGAGTCGCTCGCCGACGACAGCCTCGACGTGCTGGTCAACAACGCCGGCATCTGGGCGCCGACGCCGCTGGGCGCGACCGGGGAGGAGCTGTTGGACGAGATGATCGCCGTCAACCTGCGCGGCGTGTTCTGGCTGACGCAGGCGCTGCTGCCGAAGCTGCGCGCCGGAGCGCGCATCGTCAATTTATCGTCCACGGCGGGGCGGGTGGGGATCGGCGGCGGGCGCAGCCTTTATGGCGCCACCAAGGCGGCGGTGGATTCGCTGACCAAAAGCTGGGCGCTGGAGCTGGCGCCGCGCGGCATTCGCGTTAACGCCGTGGCGCCCGGTTACGTCGAGACCGACATGACCGCCGCGCACTTGGCCGACCCTGCCGTGCGCGCCGGCGTCATTCGCCGCCAGCCGCTGGGCCGGCTGGCGACGGCCGAGGAGGTGGCGAAAGTCGTGCGGTTCCTTTGCCAGCCCGATGCCGCCGTGGTCACCGGACAATCGCTGAACGTCAGCGCCGGCTTCGTCATCTGACGAAGTGGGCGGGGCGATAAGCGTCGCCGGGCTTCGTTCTCGGCCGGCCGGGCTTGCTCACGTACTTCCGTGTACGCTGCGCAGCCCGGCCGGCCTGCGGC
>JBOGKX010000151.1:0-17376 GCA_050746125.1 Terriglobales bacterium
GCCTGCGGCCTCGCCCTGCTCGCTTCTCGCCCCGCTCGAATGGAGTCGCCGTGGGCCAGGCGCGCTCTCGGCGGCAGTTACGGGGTGGGCGGAGCGATAAGCTTCGCAGGGCTGCGTTCTCCCACCCCAGCACGCCAACATCGCGAGCCAGGGGCCCCGGTTCGGCTGCTAGGGGCGGATCGGATACTAGCGGCAGTTACGGGGTGGGCGGGACGATAAGCGGCGGAGAAGAGCGTATGAAGCAGAGAGGCTGGCTGGCGGTTGCGATTCTAGTACTGTCTTTAGGCGCCATGGGCGCGCCGCCGCCGAGGGCGAAGGCGCCGCTGCGGCTGCTCGCGACGGTGCAGCTGCCGGGGGTGCACGGCCGCATTGACCACTTCGACATCGACTTGTCGGGGCGGCGGCTCTTCATGTCCGCGCTGGGCAACGACACGGTCGAGGTCTTCGACCTAGGCGGCGGCAACCGGCGCGTGCACACCATCCGCGGCTTGCACGAGCCGCAAGGGGTGACGTACGCGCCGCGATCGCACCGCATCTTCGTGGCCAACGGCGGAGACGGCACGGTGCGGATCTTCGACGGGAGCACATACCAGTTGCGGCAGGTGGTGCATCTCGCGAGCGACGCGGACGACACGCGCTACGATGCGGCGACGGGGCGGGTTTTCGTCGGCTTCGGCGACCAAGGGAACGCCGGCCTGGCGGTGCTGGACGGCGAGACGGGGAAGCTGCTGGAGACGATTCCGCTGCCGGCGCACCCGGAGTCGTTCCAATTGGAAGCGGCCGGCCGCAGGATTTTCATCAACATTCCCTCGGCCGGCAACATCGTCGCGGTTGTCAACCGCGACCAGCGCAGGGTCGTGGCAACGTGGCACCTCGCGGGGGCGCAAGACAACTTCCCGATGGCCTTGGACGAGGCGGATCACCGCTTATTCGTGGTCTGCCGGGCGCCGGCGGAGGCGCTAATCCTGGATACCGATTCGGGCAAGACCGTGGCCCGCGCGCCGAGCGTCAGCCACGCCGATGACGCCTGGTACGACGCGGCGCGCAAGCGCATTTACGTATCCGGCGGCGACGGCTTCATCACCGTGATCGCGCAACGGGCCGCCAATCAATATCGCGTGATCAAACAGTTCAAGACCGAACCAGGAGGGCGGACGTCATTTTGGGCACCGCAACTCGACCGGCTCTATCTGGGCGTGTGGGGCCGCGGCGGCCGTCCGGAAGAGCTGCGGGTCTACGCCGCCGAGCCGTAAGCCGAGCGGCTGCCGAGATCGGTCGGCAAAAACCGTGACATTCCCGCCGCCGCCGGACCACGAAGCGCTTTGCTGGACGTTGGTATCTTTAGAGATAGATGGAGCCGATCCCGTCGCGGACAGAAACCGCCGGCGCTGGGGCGTGGGAGGAGGAGGGCTGGCTTGGGCCGTTCGCCAAGTTGGTCAATGAAGGCATATTCCTAGCCGATGCCACGGGCGCCATGCGCTATACCAGTCCGCGAGCGCAGGCGCTGGGGGGCTTCCGCGAGGAAGAAGCCCGCGGCGAGGGCTGGCTGCGGTTGATTCACGACGAAGATCGGCTGCGCGCCTCCTCCAGTTGGCGGGCGGCGGTGGCAAGGGGAAGGGCGTGGAACGAGGAACTACGCTGGGCGCGCGCGCCGGAGCAGGCCTGGTGGCGGGCGGAGCCGTTCCACGGCCAGGGCCAAATTCAGGGTTGGGTAGGAACGATCAAGGACGGCGGGGAGCGCGAGCCGGTGGCGGAGTTGCTGGCAGCGCTGGTCGAGCACAGCGGCGACGTCATCGAAATGGCCACCCTCGACGGAAACGTGATCTTCCTGAACCGCGCGGGGTTGGAGTTGGTGGGTTGGGATACGGTGTTTCCCGGCGCCACGCTAGAAGACTTCTTGCCGCCGGAGCGGCGCGAAGCGTACCTTGCCGAGATTCGCAGCCGGCAGTTGCAAGGCGAAGGCTGGGAGGGCGAAGTCGAATTTCAAAATCGCAAGACGGGCGAACTCGTACCCACTCACACGAAAGCTTTCGGCATCCGGGATCGACAGGGCCGGCTAGTGGCGCGCGCCTTTATCGCCCGCGATATCCGCGAGCGGCGGCGGGCCGAGGCGCAATTGTTGCAGACGGAAAAGCTGGCGGCGATGGGCCGGGTGGCGGCCACCGTCGCGCACGAGATCAACAATCCCCTGGGGACGGCCATAAATATGGCCTATGTTCTGCGCCGCGAGCCGGGTCTGAGCGAGCAAGCGCGGCGCCGGGCCGAGCAACTGGCCGACGAGCTGGCGCGGGTCGCGGCAGTGGCGACGCAGACACTGTCCTTTTATCGCGAGGCGCCGGTGACGACATCGGTGCGAGTGGCCGAGCTCCTCGATCGCGTGTTGCACTCGTACTTGCATCGCATTTCGACGGATGGCGTGCAGCTGAGCACAATGCTTGACACCCAGGCCGAAGTGCAAGCGTCAGCCAATGAACTCCAGCAAGTCTTTATCAACCTCATCGGCAACGCGCTCGACGCAATGCCGCAGGGGGGCGAGCTCTGCGTTCGGCTCTATGCCTCGCGATCCTGGGCTGGCGCAGAAGGGGAGGGGCGGCCGGGGATTCGCATTACCATCGCCGATCGCGGGCCCGGAATTCTGGAAGCCGATCGTTGGCGGCTCTTCGAGCCCTTCGTCACCACGAAGACGGGGACAGGCGTCGGTTTGGGGCTGTGGGTGAGCCGGGAGATCGTCAAAAAGCACCGGGGCACGATTCAAGTGCGCAATCGTCGCGGCGGCGGAGCGTGCGTGCACTTATTTCTGCCGTCCGAGCAGGCAGCTTAAGCGGAAGCGGCATCTTGCAACTTGGCCAAGAGAGTTTCGGGAGCCAGTGGTTTCGACAATAAAGGAAAGTCGTGGCCTTGCGCGCGGGCGCGGCTCAGCAAGTTGGCCACCGAGGCTTGCCCGGAGATCAGCAGGACCCGCAAGTTGGGTTGCTCGGCACGCAGAACAAGGGCTGCGTCGATGCCATTCAAATCGGGCATTAATACATCCATCAGCAAAATATCGGGACAAAAAGTGCGGGCCACCTCGATTCCCTGCCGACCGCCGTAGCAACCGCGGGCTTCGTAGCCGTGCATGGAGAGGATATCGACCGTGATGTCGGTCAAATTCCGCTCGTCATCCACTACCAAAACTTTGAGACGATGCTTCACTGGGCGGCCTTGGCGGCGAAGAGAGCCGACGTAAAAGCTAGCCGCCTCGAAACGGTCGGGGCGGTTATCAACCGTTGGATGCGGCGTGCCGATGCGCAGCCGCAATTTTCTGGCGCAACCGCGCGGGTGGGGGTGGGCATACCATAGGGCCGGGAGGGCGCGGGGCGCGGCAATGGCGGATGGCGGGCGGAAAATCGTGCATGTCGACATGGACGCGTTTTACGCCTCGGTCGAGCAGCGCGACGATGCGAGCCTGCGCGGCCGCCCCGTGATCGTGGCCTGGCGGGGGCCGCGCTCGGTGGTCTGCGCGGCCTCCTACGAGGCGCGGCGCTATGGGGTGCACTCGGCCATGCCGGCGGCGCGGGCCGCGCGGCTGTGCCCGCAGGCGGCCTTCATAGCCCCCGACTTTTCCCGCTATCGGGCGGTGGCGCGGCAAGCGCAGGAAATCTTTCGCCGCCACACCGATTTGGTTGAACCGCTGTCGCTCGACGAGGCTTACCTGGACGTGACCCAGGCCAAGAGCGGGCTGGCGACGGCGACGCAGGTGGCGCGCGCTATACGAGCACAGGTTCGGGAGGAGTTGCGGCTGACCGCTTCGGCAGGCGTGGCGCCGAACAAATTTCTGGCCAAGATCGCCTCCGACTGGCGCAAGCCGGACGGCCTATTTGTCATACGGCCGGAAGACGTGGCGGCGTTCTTGCCGTCGCTGCCGGTGGGGCGGCTTCCCGGAGTGGGGCGGGTGATGGAGGCGAAACTGGGCGAGTTGGACGTGCGGACGGTGGGAGAACTACAAGCCTGGGGACGCGTGACGCTAATGAAGCGCTTTGGGGCGATGGGTCGGCGGCTCCACGATCTGGCGCGAGGCGTGGACGAAAGCCCGGTAATGGCACAGCGACCGACGCAGTCGATCTCCGCCGAGGATACGTTTGAGCGGGATGTGCGTCTGGACGAGACCGAGGCGGCGATCCGGCGGCTGGCGGCGAAAACCTGGCAGGCGGCGAGCCGGGAGCCGCGAATCGCGCGCACGGTGGTGCTCAAGCTCAAGACCAGCGAGTTCCGAATCTTAACGCGCAGCCACACGCCCAACTCGCCGCCGACTTCGTGCGAGGAGCTGACGCGCATCGCGCTGGCGCTGCGGGAAAGAGTACGGTTGGACACCGAGCAGCGATTTCGGCTAGTGGGCGTGGGGCTGGGCAATTTCCATGCCGCCAGCGTAGATAGGGCACAGGCGGCGCTGTTTCCGTTGGGATCACCGTCGCAGCGGCGGAGCGCGCCAGGCACATGAAAGGGACCGAGCAGCGGTGGCGCCCGTATAATTGATGATGGCAGCCCTCGCCGGAGCAGAACACGCCTCGGATTTGCCCTTGCCTCGCCTCCTCGCCCAGGATTGGAGCCCGTTTCGCGCCCGCGTCGTGCGGCTAGCTGCCGCGCCCGTGTTGCTGGCGGTCGCATTGGCGGCAGCCGGCAGCAACTACCAAGCGCCGGCGGCGCGAGCGCAGGCACAGGTCGCGGCCTTTCTGGCCGGCAAGAACGACGTGGCGCGGCTGGTGGCGCTCTACCGCTTCAGCGAAGCCGCGAACCAGAGTCCCAACCAGCAGGCGGTGTTGCCGGCTCTCGAGAAGATGGCGGCGGCAGCGCAGAATTCGCCGCTGCTGGCCAGCGAGGTGGATGCCGAGATGGCGCGGCAGAAGTTGAAGCAAGGCGACGCGGAGGGAGCGCGGGCGCAGTGGCGACGCCTGGGCGTGGTTGAGAGCTGGCGGGCGCTGGGGCCTTTCGACAACTCCACGCCCAACGCCATCGCACAAGAGCTCGGCCCGGAAAAGGGCATCGACCTGGCGGCCAGCTATGCCGGCAAGCAGGCCAAGGTGCGCTGGCGGCGGCTGCCGTTTCCGGCGGCGCGGGGGGCCTATAACCTCGAACTCTATTTCACGCCGGCAAAGAGCGCCTCGGCCTACCTGGTCAGCTGGGTGCGATCGGCGGAGGCGCGGCCGGTGGCGCTGCGCTTCAGCGACGGCGGGGCGACGCGGGTGTGGCTGAACGGGCGGAAGATTTTCGAGGAAACGGGCAGCCATCGCCTCTCGGGCTTCGACATGCACGCGGTGGGGGCATGGCTGGCCGCGGGGGAGAACGAAATTTTAGTGAAGGCCGGAGCGACGGAATCGAACGACTGGACGTTTAGCTTGCGCGTCACCACGCCCAGCGGCGAGCCGCTGCCGCTGGAAGCGAGCGACACGCCGCCGACGGCGGACGTCGGCCAGGCGAGAGCCGGAACGGCACCGGCGCCGGCGGTGGCCGACCTGACGGCGGAGGCGCGCAAGGGCGCGAGCACGGCGACGGGCGCCTGGGACTATGCCTGGGTACTAGCGAAAAAGGGAAACTTCAATCAGGGCGATCACGACGAGGCCAACGCCTTCGAGGCCGCCTTGGCGCTCGACCCGAACAACGCGGCGGTGTTGCTCGACTACGCCGAGCACGATGCGGACGAGAGCCGCCGCAACCGCAACCTGAGCCGCGCCTTGGCGCTCGATCCCTCCAGCCCGGAGGCGCTCGCGGATCGCGGTTTCGTCGAACTCAGCCGACGCGAGTTTTGGCCCGCCCGCCAGGATTTCGAGGCGGCGTTGCACGACGCGGCGCGGCCCGAAGACGCGCCACAGGCGCTGCTGGGGCTTTTCGCCACTTACGCGGGCTTCGGCTTGCAGCCGGTGGCACTCGACTATGCGAAGCAGTTGCGCGAAGCCGGCTATCAGCGCGCTCCCGGGATCGCGGGAATCGTGGCCCACACGCTGGAGACAATGGGCCTCGGCGAGGAGGCGTTGCCTTGGGCGCGGGCGCTGAGGGCGAACGATCGCGGCGGGCTGGCAGGTGTCTTGTCGCTGGCGAACTTGCAACGGGCGCACGGGGATTTTCAGAGCGCGGAGGCCACGCTGGCGGCGGCGCAAGCGCTCACGCCGCAAGTGCCGCTGCTTGAGGAAGTGCTGGCGCGCGCCGAGGCCGGCCTGGGGCGGCGGACGGAGGCGCTGGCCGCGATCCGCCGGGCCACCAACCTCGATCCGCAGAACCCCGATTTTCGCGCCACGGCCGGCGACCTGGAGCGGCAGTTCGGCCAGCGGCAGGCGGCGCTGGCGGATTGGCAAGCGGCGCTGGCGCTCAATCCGCAGGATTCGGATCTGCGCGACCGGTTGCAATTGGAACGAGGCGGCGGCGCGGCGCTGGAAAGCAGTTTCGAGCACCCTTACACGGTTGACCCCAGCCAAGCGATCGCGGCCTACGAGAAGGATCCCGGGCGGAACGTAGGTGGGCCGGTGGTGGTGCTGGTGGATTCGACGGTGGCGCAGGTGTTTCCCTCCGGCAACGTCGGTCGCTACGTGCAGCAGATCTATAAGGTGAACAACGTGGTCGGCGCGCAACAGCTGGCGACCTACGCGGTGACCTACGACCCGGCGACCGAGCAGGTTCGGTACCTGGCAGCGCGCGTGCGGCATCCAGACGGCAGTTGGGCGGATGCACCGGAGGCGCAAGACGCGCCGGTCAGCGAGTCGGTCGGCTACGAGACCTTCTACGACGTGCGCAACAAGTACGTGGTCATGCCGGCGATCCAGCCGGGCGACTACGTCGAGATCGCCTATCGGGTTATGCCCACCACGCTGGAGTCGCTCTATGGCGATTATTACGGCGAGATCGTACCGTTCCAAGGGGCGGCGGCGGCAGTTTTTCAGCAGTTCGTGGTGATTTCGCCGGCGGACAAGGCGCTGCACACCGAGGCGGTGCGCTTCACCGGCCAGCATGCGGTCGAGACACGCGACGGCGAAAAAATCTACCGCTGGACGCTGCGCGACGAGCCGGCCTTCGTGGCCGAGCCGCAGTCGCCGGCGGAGATCGAGCAGGTGCCTTACGTCGCCGTCTCAAGCTTCGGCAGTTGGGGCCAGTTCGCCAACTGGTATCGCGGCCTGGTGCGCGACACTTTCGTGCTGGACGACGCCCTGCGAGAGACAACCGACGGGCTGATTCGAGGGCTGAGCACGCCGCGGCAAAAGGTGGAGGCGATTTACAACTATGTGATTCGCAACACCCATTACGTGGCGCTGGAATTCGGAATCCATGGTTACCGACCGTATCCGGTGGCGCAGGTCTTTCACCGCCGCTACGGCGACTGCAAGGACAAGGCATCGCTGCTGATCGCCATGCTGGCGCGGGCGGGGGTGCCGGCCGATTTCGTACTGGTGCGGACGCGCGACCGCGGCCTGGTCGATCCCAAGATCCCCTCGGTGGCCGACTTCGATCACGCCATCGTTTATGTGCCCTCGCTGCACCTCTATCTGGACGGCACCACCGAATTCAACGGCATGACGGAACTGCCCGACCAGGATCAGCGCGCCTTTGTCTTGCGGGTTCCGATGCTGCTGGCGCTCGACCCCGATCATGGCAGCGCGCAGGAGCAGCCCGAGCCGGTGGTGACGCCCGAGTTGCCAGCGGCGGAAAACAGCATCACGAGGACCGTCACCGGCAGCTTGGACGAGCAAGGCGATTTGGACTTTACGGCGCAATGGCAGGCGCTAGGCGGCGACTTGGCTCCGGAACTGCGGGCGCGGCTGGAGATACCCGAGCGGCAAGCGGGCGCCTTGCAAGCGATGCTGCGGCGGGAGCTGCCGGGGATCAGCGTTTATAGCGCTTCGTCGCCGAACGACGACGCCTGGAACCAAGCGGTAAAGGTGACGTTCCAGGGGGAAGTGCCGCACTTCGCCAGCGTGGACGCGGCGGGCGCGACCGGGCCGCTGCTGATCCCGCGCGAGATGGGCGGCCGCGATTGGCTGCCGCGCATGGCGCCGCTGGCGCAGCGGACGGCGCCGGTGCTGCTGGGGCCGCCGCAGCGCATGGAAGAAACGCTGCGGCTGAAGCTGCCGTCCGGCTATAAGGTTGCGCTCCCAGCTCCGTATAGCGCGCAAGCGGAATTCGCTCGCGCCAGCAGCACGACGCGCCTGGATGGCGACGTGCTGACCGTCGAGACCACGGTCGAACTGCTGCAATCCACGATCCCGATCAGCCAATATGCGGCATTCCGCGCCTTTTGGGCGAGCTTGGATCGGGCGCTGGATCAGCCGCTAAGGGCGCAGCCATGACGGACCTCGGCCCACGGCGGGCGCGGGGGACGATGCGGCGACGCGCCGCGGGGTGCGTGGCGGCGTTGGGCCTGATCGCGGCGGGGCTATGGGCGGCCCCGGCGGCCGACGCCCGGCCCCAACCGCGAGCCGGGAAAGCGACGGCGCGCGCCAGCGAGGCTTCACGCTCGCTGCTCGACCGCCTGGCACGGCCGAACGCGAAGGAGTGGCGGGCGGCCGCGGCGGCGGCGCAGAGCCGAGGCGAGCTCGACCAGGCGGCTTGGATCGACGTGTTTTACGGCGATGCGGCGGCACACCGGCAGGCGCGGCGCCTACTCGAGACGCTGGCGACGCGCTCGGCGAACGACGCGGTGGCGGCTTTCGCCCAGTTCGTGCTGGACAAGATCGAGGGCCGGCAACGGGAGGAGATGCGGGCGGCCCTGAAGCTTTTGGCGCTGGCGCCGGACGATCCGGCGGCGGAGTTGGCAGCCCGCGAGATCAGCGGCACGCTCGACGGCGAGGGGCGGGAACTGCTCGATGCAGCGCCGGAGTTGCGACAGACGCTGGCGCGACCGCTCACCAACCCGACGATCGCCTACATGCTGGGCCGGCCACTGCTGGCGCTAGTACGGGCGCCGGGGGTGCCGCTGCCGCCGGTTGAAGCGACGGCGCTGGCGGGGCGCCCCGAGCACTGGGTGCTTTACGGTCCTTTCGGGATGTGGCGCAATCTCGACTTCGACCGCGCATTTCCCATCGAACGGCAAGCGGCGGCCAGCTATACGGATCGCGGCCGCACGCTTGCCGGCCAGCCCTTCGAGGCGGTGCGCGGCCTGGTGGACTTTCCGGCCGACTGGCACAACGAGGGCATCGACTATGCGGTGACCTACGTGCGCGCGCCGCGGGCGGAGCGTTACGCACTGCGGATCTATAGTCCGGCATCGGTCGCGGTGCAAATCAACGGCGCGCAGGTGCTACGCAATGACCGACGTTCGGCTTACATGCCGGCGGCGGCGGTGGCGGAGTTCGAGCTGCAAGCGGGCTGGAACCGAATCGTGGTGAAGCTGGGCGGCTTCGCGGACAGGAACTTCAGCCTGACGCTGCGCCCGGCTTCCTCTGCGCCGGCGGCGGCGGACGACGCCGCCAGCTTGCCCGCGGGGGCGCGCTTAGCCGGCGCGCCGCGTCCGCTGGCGGCGCCACCGACGCTGGGCGCCGGGTGCGCGGCGCGGCTGCGCGCCCATCGCGACGATTTGGTGGCGCTGTGGGCCGACGGCTTGCGGCGCGGCGAGGATGAAGACGGGGAGACGGCGCGAGTCGAACTGGAGCGCGCAAGCCGCTTGGCGCCGGCCGCGACGCCGGCATGGCTGGCGCTGGCCGACGTTTATCCGGGCCTCGAGGACGCGAGCCAGACCTGGGCGGCGGCGCAAGGAGCGGCGGCAGCGCGCGCGGCGGAGAAATCCGACCCCGCCGCCCTTGCCGCCGCCGAGCATCTGGGCGAGATCGCCGAGTCGCAAGGGGGATTCACGGAAGCGGCGCGCGATTTCGCGCGCTGCGTCGGGCGCGGGTATGCGCCTTGCGATTGGGCGGAATTCCACCTAGCGGCGCGGCGGCACTGGACGCCGGAAGCGCGGCAAGCGCTCACCCATGCGCTGGCCGACAGCCCATCGGACTGGGCGGGCCTGAGCGACGCTCTGGACTTCTATACGGCGACCGGCGACGCCGCGGCGGCGCGGCAGCTCGAAGCCGAACTGCGGCGCGATCCGCGCGGCCACGTCGAACTGGCTCGATTCCTGCTGCGCCACGGGCGAGCGGCGGAAGCGGCGCCGCTTTTCGCCGAGGAGGTCGCCTTCGATCCCTCCTCCGCTCCCCTGCGCCGCGATTACCTGGAGGCGCTGCTGCGGGCCGGGCAGGTGAATGCGGCGGCGACGGCGGCGCATGCGGCCTTGGCCCTCCTCCCCAACGACGAACGGCTGGCGGCGGCGGCGGCCGACGCTGTGCTGGCGCAGAACCGCGCGGCGGGTATTGCCGCGCTGCGGCAGGAGGAAGAAGGGCGCAACCTGCTGCGCCATCAGGCGGACTTTTTGGCGGGCGACCGGTTCTGGGCGCCGTGGTACCACTCCGCCGCTTCGGTGCTGAAGGATGCGCCGAGCGGCGCCGAGTATCCCAACGCGGCGTCGATCCTGGTGCTGGACCAGATGGTGGACCGCATCAACCCCGATTCGACCCGCGACTCCTACATCCACCAGATCATTCGCGTACTCAATTCGGCGGGCATCGAGGCGCAGGGCACGGTGCAGATTCCCGCCGGCAGCGACATCATCACCTTGCGCACCATCAAGCCGGACGGGACCACGCTGCTGCCCGAGATTCACGCCAATCTCGCCAGCGTACAAATGCCCGGCCTGGAACCGGGCGATTTTATCGAGACCGAGTACGTGATGCACGCACGGGCGTCGAACGCGGTCGCGGGGACGATCGACAACAACATGTTCTTCGTCTTCAACTCCTCGCGCGAGCCCTATCACTACTCCGACTACATCGTGCTGGCGCCGGACGATTATCCGCTGATGATCGAGACCGAGCGCTTTCCCACGCCGGCGAAAGTGACGCCGCTGACCGGGAATATGCAGGGCTGGACGGCGCGAGAGTGGCTGATTCAGAAGACGCGCATCTTGGGCGTGGAGCCGAACATGCCGCCCGAGCAGCAACTGGTGCCGATGGTCTGGGTGAGCGGCAAGATGGATTGGTCGGAGATCGGCGACTATCTGGCCGACGCGCTCTTCAGCGTGCATCGGGTGACGGCGGAGATGCGGGGCACGGCGGAGCGGCTGGCGTCCGCGGCCGGCAGCCCCGACCCCACGGCGCGAGCGCGCAAGATCTTCGACTGGGTGGCGGCCAACATCCAACCCGGGGCGGGGGCGCCGCTGGCGCCGGCCCGCCAGTACTTCGTGGACCGATCCGGCAGCCGGCTGGCGGCATTCTTAGGGCTGCTGGCGGCGGCTAACATCCCCGCGAAGCTGGCCATGGCGCGCCCGGTGACGGATCGTTCGCCGCTCAAGATTCCCAACTTCGCCTCGTTCCAATACCCGCTGGTGCGGGTGGGTAGCGGCGACAAGGCGGCTTGGTTCGACCTCAACAACGACTTCGCGCGCGCGGGCTATATCAATCCGGCGTTTCGCGGAGCGCAGGCGCTACTAGCCGGGGCGGGCGGAGCGGCGCAGTTCGCGACCGTGCCGAATACCCCTTCGCCGCTGGACGGCATGGTGACCACGGCCAATGTGCGCGTCAACGGCAACGGCGACGCCGTGCTGCACTTAACGCTCGAATTTCGCGGGCCGCTGGGGGAGGAGATCCGGAAAAGCTTGGCTTCCGTGCCCGCCTCGCAACTGCCGCAAATCTACCAACAGGTGCTTCTACAGAGCTATCCCAACGGCACCGCCGACCAAGGCAAAATCGAAGGTCTCGACGCCAGCGACCAGCCTTTGACCATCACCGTGGATGGCGCGATTCCCGGCTACGCGCGCCGCGTCGGCGACCGCTGGGAGATTGGGCACCTGATCGGCTCGGTCGGGGTGCTGTCGCGATATGCGTCGCTGCCGGGGCGGGTGCACCCACTGGTGATCCCGGGGGACAGCTTCGAGACCACCAAGGTGCAAGTGGTGCTGCCGCCGCAGTTTGCGCCGCCGCCGCCGCCGGCCAGCGTCAATATCGCCAATCAGTTCGGGTCTTACCAGGCCAGCTATCACGAGGGCGGTAACCAGCTCGACTTCATGCGCACGGTGTACATGAAGGCCAACTACATCACCCCCGACGAGTACAACGCGTTCCGCCGGTTCGGCGAGGCGGTGGATAGCCGCGACCGGCTGCCCCTCAGCGGCCCCCTCCACTCGGCGCCGTCTGGGGGGCGGGGCGATAAGCGTCGCCGGGCTTCGTTCTCGGCCGGCCGGGCTTGCTCCCGTACTTCCGTGTACGCTGCGCAGCCCGGCCGGCCTGCGGCCTCGCCCGGCTGGCTTCTCGCCCCGCTCGAAGGTGGTCGCAGTGGGCCCGGCGCGCCCTCGGCGGCAGTCGAGAAGTGGGCGGGGCGATAAGCGTCGCATCGCCGCTTTGCTTGGCGCTTCGCTGCGCTTGCTTGGCGCTTCGCTGCGCTGCGCTTGCTTGGCGCTTCGCTGCGCTGCGCATTCCCCCTCGATCTCAGCTGGCCGCAGTTTCGGCGGTGGACTCGGGGGCTGCCGCCAATTGCTAATCGGTCATGGGTTGGGGCTGACGGCGGGGAACAAGGCTTCCTCGACGGCTTGGCAGAGGGCGTGGCCGATCACGATGTGACATTCCTGAATACGTGGCGTGTCGCGGCTGGGAACGTCGAGCAGCACGTCGGCATGGTCGCGCAGCAAGCCGCCGCCGGCGCCGGTCAAGGCGATCGTCTGGGCGCCGCGCTGCTGGGCGGCGGCAATTCCCTCCACCACATTGGCGGAATTACCCGAGGTGCTGATGCCGACGGCAACGTCGCCGGGCCGCGCCCAAGCGGCGATTTGGCGGGCAAAGGTCTGGGCGTAGCCGTAGTCGTTGCCGATGGCGGTGAGGGTGGAGGAGTTCGTTGCCAGAGCGAGGGCGGGCAAGGCGGGACGGTCGCGGAGATAGCGGCCGAGAAATTCGGCGGCCAGGTGCTGGGCGTCGGCGGCGCTGCCGCCATTGCCGAAGAAGATGGCCTTGCCGCCGCCGCGATAGCAGGCGATCAGCAGCGCGGCGGCGCGCTCGAGGGCGGGCAACAAGGCGTCCAAGGCGCGGCGCTGGCAGTCCATATGGGCCTCGAAATTGGCGCGAAGCAGGGAGCTCAGGTCGGACATGAGGAAACTGTAACAGCCTTTAAACTGATAGAACGATGTCGCCGACGCAGAACGCTTGCGAGACGGCGGCCCCGCCGCAGTGGTCGGGGCGGCAGCGCGCGATCCTCGCCGGCGCGAAATGGCTGGCGCCGCCGCTGATCGTGGGGCTGGGAGCGACGCTGCGCATTCGGCTGCCGGAAGGGCTGCCGCCGGAAGTCGAGAGCGATCCGCCACGGCCGGCGATCTACGCCTTCTGGCATCGTTACTTGCTGCCGATCGCGTGGTATTTGCGCCATCGCGGCTACGGCATCCTGGTGAGCCAGCACTTCGACGGCGAATGGATCGGGCAAGCGGCGGCGCGTTTGGGCTACGTCATCTTTCGCGGCTCGAGCACGCGCGGCGGCTTTGCGGCGCTATACGAGATGGAGGCGGGGTTGCGGCGCGGCGTGCCGGTGGGCTGCACCGTCGATGGGCCGCGAGGGCCGCGCTACGAGGCCAAGCCGGGGGCGGTATATTTGGCGGCAGCGACGGGGCTGCCGCTTTACGCCATCCACGTCGAGATGGAATCGGCGTGGGAAATGAAGAGCTGGGACCGGCTGCAAATTCCCAAGCCGGGCAGCGTGGTGCGGGGGTATTGGCGGGGGCCGATCGCGGTGGCGCGAGGCGCGACGCCAGAGGGATTGGAAACGGCGCGGCTGGCGCTCGGGGCAACCTTGAACGAACTGCGCGAAACACGAGGAGCGAGAGCATGAAACAAACCGGAGCGGAGTGGGTGGTGCGGCCTACCGTGGAGGCGGTGGCGGAGGAGTTTTGCCAGCGGCTGGGCGAGCGGCTGGCGGCACGGCGGGCGGGCGACGAGCCGCTGTCGATCGCGCTGACCGGGGGCGACTCGGCGCGGGCGTTTTACGAGGGCTGGGCGAAACGGTACACGGCGGCGGACGCGGCGAACTGGGATCGCGCGGCCTGCGCCTTTTATTGGAGCGACGAGCGCATCGTGCCGGCCGACGACGCCGACAGCAACTATCGGCTGGCGCGAGAGACGCTGCTGACGCCGGCGGAGATTCCGGCGGCGCTGGCGCACCGGGTGCCGACCGAGGAGGCGCAGCCGGCGGAGCGCTACGCGGCAACCGTGCGGCGGCAGGTGCGAGCGGGTGCCGACGGAATCCCGCGGTTCGCGATCTTGATCCTGGGGCTGGGCGAGGACGGGCATACGGCATCGCTGTTTCCGGGCACGGACGTATACGCGGACGACGCGGCGCTGGTGCGGCGGGCGGCAGGCACGGCGGCGCATCCGCACGACCGGGTCACCTTTACGCCGGCGCTTATCAACGCGGCGCGCGAGGTTTGGTTCGTAATTAGCGGCGCGGCCAAGGCGCAAGCGGTGCGGGCGCTGCGGGAACGGCGGAAAAGCGTGCGCGAGGTGCCGTCGCTGGTGGCGGATCCGGCGAAGACTTCGGTGACGTACTTCGCGGACCGCGCGGCAGCGGGGTAATTCGGGCGCGGCGGGTGGCGGGCGAGCGGGGCAGGCTCGACGGCAGGCTCTACAATGACGCCATGCGAGTGCTCGTTCTGAGCGACGTTCACGGCAATTTGGAAGCGCTGGAGGCGGTCTGGGCCGCGGCGCGCGGCCAATACGATCGCTGCGTGTGCCTGGGCGACGTGGTCGGCTACGGCGCCGACCCCAACGCGTGCGCGGAGCAGGTGCGGGAGCGGGCGGCGGTGACGGTCCGCGGCAATCATGACCGGGCCTGCGTCGAGCCCGCGCAGGCAGTGGACTTCAACCCCGTGGCGCGCGAGGCAGCGGAATGGACGCACCGGCAGCTCGAGGCGGGAACACTCGCCTGGCTGCGCGCTCTGCCCGCCGGCCCGATCCTGGACGAAGGCGTGCAGTTGGCGCATGGCTCGCCGCTCGACGAGGACGAGTACATCACTTCGCCCGAGCGGGCGGCGCCATCGCTGGCGGCGGCGCCTTGTGCGCTGACGGTGATCGGCCACACGCACTTACAGGGAGGCTTTTGGCGGCGCGGGAACGACATCAGCCGAGTAGTGAAGCAGCCGGGGCGGGTGCGGGTGGAAGCGGACACATTCTATTTGCTCAACCCCGGCTCGGTTGGGCAGCCCCGGGACGGCGACTGGCGCGCCGCCTACATGATCTACGACCAGCAAGGCGGGGAGGCGAGCTTTTTTCGCGTGCCCTATGATTTGAAGCGCGCCCAGGACAAAATCCTGGATGCGCGGCTGCCGCGGTCGCTGGCAGAGCGGCTCGCCGGCGGCTGGTAGCCGCAGTGGTGGGCGGGGCGATAAGCGTCGCGGGGCTTCGTTCTCGGCTAGCCGGGCCTGCTCACGTACGTCTCTGTACGCTGCGCGGCCCGGCTAGCCTGCGGCCTCGCCCCACTGGCTTCTCGCCCCGCTCGGATGGAGTCGCTGTGGGCCGAACGGCCTTTTGGCGGCAGTTACGACGCGGGGCGATAAGCGGCGCCGGGCTTCGTTCTCGGCCGGCTGGCTTCTCGCCCCGCTCGGAGGTGGTCGCTGTGGGCCGGGCGCGCCCTCGGCGGCAGTTGCGGAGTGGGCGGGGCGATAAGCGGCGCATCGCGGCTTTGCTTGGCGCTCCGCTGCGCTGCGCTCGGCCCCGCTCGGATGGAGTCGCTGGGGGCCGAACGACCGTTTGGCGGCAGTTGCGAAGTGGGCGGGGCGAGAAGCGTCGCGTGGGCCGGAGCGGCCTTGTGGGGCCTCGGGTGGGGGCTAAGGTTTCACGGGGCCGGAGTTGGAGCGGAAGGCGGTGTCCGGCTGGCGCTGCAGGCGGTGGGCGACGGCCTCGACGCGCGTCAGCACGCGCAGGGTATTGAGGCCGAGGATTTGGCGAATCTGCGCGTCGGTGTAGCCGCGATCGAGCAAGCCTTGCACGATGCGCGGCACGTCCTGGGCGCCATCCATGCCTTGCGGCGCCGAGTCGATGCCGTCCCAATCGGAGCCGAGGCCGACGTGATCGATGCCGGCGACCTTGATGATGTGGACGAACTGATCCATTAAGGCGCTGAAGGGCGGGCGCTGGAAATGGGCGGCGGCGAAGCGGCGCTGGAAGGCGTCGATGTGCGGGTAGCCATGCAGCCAATCGCCTTCCCAAGCGGCATCCACGGGGGCTTCCTCGCGGCGCTCCTGGGCCGCGAAGCTGGCGGCCTGGTCGCGCGCCGCCTGGCTATCGAAGGACGAGTAGTCGTTGACCTGCACCACGCCGCCGTTGCGCGCCACGGCGCGCAGCATATCGTCGGTCATATTGCGGGGCGCATTCACCAGCGCGCGCGCCGAGGAGTGGGAGGCGATGAGGGGCGCCTGGGTGGCGGCGATGGCATCCCAAAAGGTTTTATCCGAGACGTGCGAGATGTCGACGATCATGCCCAGGCGATTCATTTCCGCCACCACTTGCTTGCCGAAGGGGGTCAGGCCGTTGTGATGGCGCACGCGCGGATCGTGCTCGTCGCCGGAGGAGTCGGCCCAGTCGTTGGTGTTCGACCAGGTGAGGGTCATGTAGCGGACGCCGAGGCGGTAGTAATCGCGCAGCACGGCGAGATCGTCGGCGATGGCGTGTCCGCCCTCGACGCCCATCAGCATGGCGAAGCGATGGTTGGCGGCGAGGCGGCGGACGTCGGCGGCGCTGGTGGCGAGGCCGAGCTGAGCGGGATGGGCCTCGGCCTGGCGGCGCACGGCATCGATCAAATCGAGCGCCCGCTCGACGGTCTGGGCGCCAAAGCGCGGCTCGACCCAGATGGAGAAGAACTCCGCCTTAAGGCCGCCCTGGCGGGCCTTTTCGAGCGAGACCATGCGGTGGCTGCCGGGGCGGGTAAAGTCGTAGGAGCCGTCGAGCATCCATTGCGGAGTGTCGGCGTGCGTGTCGATAACGATGGCTTGGTGGGCAAGGGCGATGGCGTGAGCCGAAGGCACGGGGCCGCCGGGCGGCTCGCTGGCGATCAGGGGCAGAGCGGCGAGAAGGCAGGTGGCAAAGAGAACGAAACGCAGGCGCGGGGTCACGCCGAAGAATATACATCGATGGGGGCTGGGAAATAGGGGCTAGCAGATTCGGCGGTAGGCTGGTGCGTATGAGCTTGGATCCGTATGAGGCCGCCGGAGCCGAAGACGCCTTGACGCCGGCGCTGGCGATTTACGCGGATTGTGTGCGCGCCAACATCGAGACAACGCTGCGGCTGCTGGCGGCGCCGAGCGATTGGGACGCCATGACGGCGCCGCCGGCGGCGACGGCGGCGGCACGGCGC
>JBOGKX010000152.1:0-33875 GCA_050746125.1 Terriglobales bacterium
GGCCTGCACACCCTGTACCTGCAGTTCGACGGCGTCTGCGACGACATCTACAAACGCACTCGCGGCGAGTCGCTGTTCGATAAAAAGCTGAAAGCCATCGAGAATATCCGCAAGGTTGGCACCATCAAAATCGTTTTCGTGCCCACCATCGTCAAGGGCCTCAACGATCATCAGATCGGCGACATCATCAAGCTGGCCATCGACAACATCGACGTGGTCAGCGGCATCAGCTTTCAGCCCGTCACTTTCACCGGCCGCATCTCGCGCAAGGAACTCGAAGCCAAGCGCTTTACCTTGGCCGACGTGGCCCACGCCGTGCACGACCAGACCGGCCTGGCCGATCCCTATAACGACTGGTTCCCGCTCGCTTGCGTCACGCCCTTCTCGAAGCTGATCAGCGCGCTGCGCGGCGAGGAAACCACGTCGCTGAGCTGCCATCCGCACTGCTCGATGGGCACCTACATGTTCGTGGACCAGGCCACCAAGCACGCCGTGCCGGTGACCCGCTTCGTGGACGTGGGCGCCATGCTGCAAGACATCGACATGCTGGCGCGCAGCGCGGAGAAGGCCCGCTTCAAGTTTTTCAGCAAGGTGAAGACCTGGAACTCGCTGCAAAAGCATTTCCACGCCGAGCGCGCGCCGCAGGGCCTGACCTTCACCAAGTTCTTGCAGACCCTGCAAGGCATGACCGACAAGAGCTACGGCCGCGGCGAACCCGCGGAGAAGGGCTTCGTGTACAAGACCTTGATGGTCGCCGGCATGCACTTCATGGATAGCTACAACTACGACGTCGAGCGGGTGAAGCGCTGCATCATTCACTACGCCGCGCCGAATGGGCTGATCTATCCCTTCTGCACCTACAACTCCGGCCCGGTCTATCGCGAGAAGATCGAGAAGAAGTACTCGATGCCGTTCGAAAAGCAACTGAGCATGATGCAAATTCCCGAGGGCGGCCAGACCACGCAGGTGGCCGGCGACGCCGCCAAGGCCGCCGCCAGCGGCGGCTGCTGCTCCTCCGGCAAGGCCGCCGAGCCGCCGCAACTGGTGAAGCTCGGCTAATCGCGCCCGCGATCGGAAGTCCAAAAGGGCCGGCCTCGCGCCGGCCCTTTTTTCTTGCGGCGATCGCGTCCCGGTCCGGCGGCTGTACGGCCTCAAATGTCCAATTCAGATGACTAGACATCTGGACCAGACAGTTGCATAATCTCAAGTATGAAGACCATCAGCGCCAGCAAGTTCAAGGAACAATGCCTCGCGCTTTTGGACCAAGTGGAAGCCGAGGGGATCGTCATCACCAAGCGCGGCGTGCCCGTCGCGAAACTGGTGCCGGTTCGCTCCGGCTGCGCCCATTTGATTGGCAGCATGAAAGGCCGGATAAAAATCCACGGTGACATTTTCTCCACTGGCCGCAAATGGGATGCTCAATCTTGATACGCATATTTTGATCTTCGCTCTGGAGGGCGGTCTATCCGCCCGAGAGCGGCGCCTCCTGGAGCGAGAGACGTGGAGCGTGTCGGCGATCGTGCTTTGGGAGCTGGCCAGCCTCCGCCAGCGCGGGCGCATCGAGCTGGATATCGATACCGTCGAATTTGGACGACAGCTGAGCCCCGTGCACGTGTGGCCTCTCGATCTGGCCGTTTGCAGGCGGCTCCGCACTCTCGATTTTCAGAGCGATCCGGCCGACGAGATCATCGCCGCCACCAGCCTCGTCCACAACGTCCCCTTGCTCACGCGTGATGCCCGTATGCTGGCGTCAAGCGTCGTGCCGCTGGCACCGGCGACTTAGGGCTGGGCGCTGAGGCGGTCGATGGCGGCGAGGTCGTCGGCGGTGAGCTTCCAGGCGGCGGCCTGCGCGTTGCCCGCGACTTGCTCGGGGCGGGTGGCGCCGGCGATGACGCTGGCGGCTTCCGGGCGCGACAGCAGCCAACTGAAGGCGAGTTCGAGCAGCGTGTGGCCACGCTCGCGCGCGAACTTCTCGAAGCGCTCGACCAGCGTCCAGTTGCGCTCGGTCCAGTAGCGGTCCTTGAGGCCGCGCGAACTGGCGAAGCGGGTGCCCTCCGGCGGCGGCTGATCGCGCCGGTACTTGCCGGTGAGCAGCCCGCTGGCGAGCGGAAAATACGGCAGCAGACCCAGGCCGCGCGCCCGCATCGCCGGCATCAGTTCCCGCTCGGGATCGCGCACCAGCAGGCTGTACTCGTTCTGGCAGGAGATGAAGCGGTTCAGCCCCGCCTGGCGGGCCGTCCAGTCGGCCTCTACCGCCTGCCAGGCGGCGAAGTTCGAGCTGCCGATATAGCGCACCTTGCCCTGGTGAATGAGATCGTCCAGGGCGCGCAGCGTCTCCTCGATCGGCGTCGCCGGGTCGGGATCGTGCAGTTGGTAAAGGTCGATCCAATCGGTCCGCAAACGGCGCAAGCTGGCCTCGACCGCGCTCGCGATGTAGCGCCGCGAGGCGCCGCGCAGCCAGCCGGCATCGTCCATGGCGTGGCTGAACTTGGTGGCCAGCACGATGCGCTGGCGGCGCGCGCCAAGCAACTGGCCGAGGATCGATTCCGAACCGCCGCGCTGCCCATAAACGTCGGCGGTGTCGAAGAGGGTGACGCCGAGTTCGATGGCGCGGTCCACCACCAGGCGCGCCGCCTCGAGATCGGTGCGGCCGCCGAAGTTATTGCAGCCCAGGCCGACAGCCGAGACTTGCAGACCGGAATTGCCGAGATTGCGAGTTTCCATGTTTCACCAGCGCAGCGTCGCCAGCGCGCCGCGCCCGCCGGCGGAGTAGGCGAAGGCTTGGCCCGGCGCGAAGGCCAGCGCGTTCGCGCCCTTGGAACTGAGATGCCGCCATGTACGGCCGCCGTCGCGGGATAGATCCGTGCCGTCGGGTCCGAGCGCGATCAGCTGCTTTCCGCCCGCGCCCGGCACGCAGGCCACCGCCGACATGAAGCCGTCGGGCGGGCCGGCGGCGGCGGCACGCCACGTGCGCCCGCCGTTGCGCGTATAGGCGGCGTTTCCCGCGCCCTCGCCGGGGTGGCGATAATCGCCACCCACCATAACGCCAAGGCCGCCGCCGCACAACGCCAGGGAAAAGATTCCCCGGCTGCCGCCGCTGGCGAGCGGCGCGGGGTGGGCAGTCCAATGGTGGCCGCCGTCGTGAGAATGAAAGATGCGCGCCTGGGCCGCGCCCCCGGTCACGAACCAAGCCTCGCCGCCCGCGCCCAGCGCCAGCGAAGAATTGCTGGCGGCGAAGACGCCTTCGCCGGGCAGCGCCGGCGGCATGCCGGCCGGCGGCTCGGGCCGCCAGTGGCGGCCGCCATCGGCGGTCGCGAGGACCAGGAATCGCCCTGCCACCGGATCGCTCAAAGCCAAGCCGTGCCGCGCGTCCCAGAAGGCGATGGCATCGAGGAAGGCGGCCGGCGCGCTCGCTTGCCACTGCCGCCGCCAGTGCGCGCCGCCATCCTCGGTCTTGTAGATGGTCGAGAGTGGGCCCGAGCCGCTGCTCATCAGATAGGCCAGGCGCGCGTTCCAGGCGACAATGCCGCGAAAGTCAAGCCGCTCGGCGCCCGGCACGCGGCCGACCCGCCAGTGCGCGCCGCCATCTTCCGTGCGCAGCCACACGCCGCCGGTGCCGCTGGCCCAGGCGACGCGCGTGCTCGCGACGCTGAGCCCGCGCAGTGAAGCTTGCGCGCCGGTTGCGAGCGTCCTCCAGGAGTGAGGCGGGGCCACCCCGGCGGCCAGCGCCAGCAGACAGGCGGCGGCGACGGCCCTCACACGCCGCTCTCGGGCTGGGCGCTTGCGGCCGCCTCGGCGGCGAGCACGTGCGCCTCGGCGCCTTGGAAGCCGCACTGCTTGTGGGCGCCGTCGCAAAACGGCTTGTCCGCCGACTGGCCGCAGCGGCACAGCTTGAGGACGGGCCTCTCGATGCGCATTTCGTTGCCGTTCGAATCGATGATGGTGATCGGACCCTCGATAACATACGGCCCGTTGCGTCGAATCGTGATTTTCGTTTCAGCCATGGATCTCGGTTATTGTGCCACTCTCATCGTGGTGGGATTGGGCGCGGCCGGCAGCAACGACAACAAATTGCGCGGCCCGGTGCGGATCACGCCGATGTCGCTCGAGCCGCGATCCTCGACGAAGAGCAAGTCGCCGGCGCCGTCGAGTTCGAGATCGCTGGGCTCCATGCCCACCGCGATCGCCGACACGATGCGCCGGTCGTCGATGCTGATCGCCTGCACGGTATTCGAGCCGGAGTTGGCGACGTAGAGCCATTGGTCGTCGGCCGAGACCGCCAGCCCGAGCGGGGCGCGGCCGACCTGCATGACGTCGGTGACTTGGTTGGCGCCGGTGTCGATGGCGCTGACGGTGCCGGCGGCGAAGCTGGAGACGTAGAGCTCGCCGCCATCCGGCTTGAGCGCCATGCGCCGCGGATCGGCGCCCACCTGCAAATAGGCCAGCACGCCGGCGCGCGCCAGATCCACCGCCGCCACCTGCGCGATCGCCGGACACAACACGAAAGCCTTGTGCCCGTAGGGCAGCGCCACCACCGCCGCCGGCGCGGCGGCGAGCGGCACGCGGGCCCGCGGCGCCAGGCGCCGCGCGTCCACCAGGTAGAGCGCGCGATCGCCGGCGTCGGCGACGAGCATCGTGCCCGCCGGCGAGGTCGCCAGCGCCACCGGATCGCGCCCCAGGCGCATCCGCCGCCGTTGCCCGGAAGCCAGGTCGAGGCGAGCCAGCACGCCGCCACCGCCGTCGCGGCCGGCGATCCACAGGCCGCCGCCGGCAATGCGCAGCGCCCGGGGATTAAAGCCGAGCGCGAGCACCGAGGCGACGCGGGCCGAACCGCCGGCCAGCGCCAGCAAGCGGCCGTCCCGGCCGTCAGCCCCGGCCGCCGCCACCCACAAGCGCGCGTGCGCCGCATCCCAGGCCATGGCCACCGGCGCTCCGGCCACGCGCAGGGTGCCGGCCACGGCCAGATCGGTGGCGTTCAGCACGCGGATTTCATTGCCCGCGCCCGCCACGTAAACCCAAGCTTGCGCCGGCGACGCGGAGTGGGTGGCGGCGCAGCCCGACAAGCCGAGAAGCGCCGCGGCGAGCAGCAACGCGCGGACTCTCGGCCTATCAGCGCGCCAGCGCACTCGACTCCTGACGTCTTTCCGGCGCGGTGCGCTCCAGCAAGGGCGCCAGCCGCCGCGCCTCCTCCATCAACTGATCGAGCTGGCGGGGATAGATGGATTGCAGGCCGTCGCTTACCGCCCGCTCCGGCTCGTCGTGCACCTCGACGATCAGCCCGTCGGCGCCGACCGCCAGCGCCGCCCGCGCCAGCGGCAGCACCCGGTCGCGGCGGCCGGTGCCGTGACTGGGGTCCACGATTACCGGCAGGTGGCTGACCGCCTTGACCGCCGGCACCACGCTGAGGTCGAGCGTGTTGCGGGAATGATCGGCGAAGGTGCGCACGCCGCGCTCGCAGAGCGCCACTTGGTAGTTGCCCTCGGAGAGCACGTATTCGGCGGCCATCAGCCATTCCTCGAGCGTGGCGGCGAGTCCGCGCTTGAGCAGCACCGGCTTGCGCGCCTGGCCGGCGCGGCGCAACAGCGAATAGTTCTGCATGTTGCGCGCGCCGATTTGGATCATGTCGGCGTATTGCTCGACCAGCGCCAAGCTTTCGGTATCCACCGCCTCGGTGACGATGCCCAGACCGAAGCGCTCGCGCACCTCGGCCAAGATCGCCAGCCCGGCTTCGCCCAGGCCTTGGAAAGAATACGGCGAGGTGCGCGGCTTGAAAGCGCCGCCGCGCAGCAGGCGCGCGCCGCTGGCCGCCACCCGCTCCGCGATGCGCATCGCCTGGTCGCGGCTCTCGACCGCGCAGGGGCCGGCGATCACCGCCCATTCGCGGCCGCCGATGCTGGCGCCGTGGGCGCCGACGGGCACCACGGTCGGCTCCGGCTTGACTTCCAGGCTGACCAGCTTGTAGGGCTTGGAGACGCGAATCGCCTCGGCCACGCCCTCCAGGCCCTCGAGATCGCTTAGCTCGATGGCGTCTTTGTTGCCGGTAATGCCGATGGCGGTGCGCTGCGCGCCGGGAATGGGATGCGGGCGCAGGCCCAGGCTCTCGACGTGGCGGCAGACGGCGGCAACCTGCTCCTCCGACGCGTCCGCGCGCATGACGATCAGCATCGCCGCCCGCCTTCGCCCTTAGCCGAAAAACACCGAGGCAATCTCATAGAGTTCCGGATCCACCTTGCGATTGGAGCCGAGCGCGTCGGTCAGCGGCACCGAAGTCAGCTTCTGGCCGCGCAAGGAAGCCATGCGCCCGAACTCGCCCTGGTGCACCATGTCGATCGCCTGCACGCCGTAGCGCGTCGCCAGCACGCGGTCGAAGGCGGTGGGCGAGCCGCCGCGCTGAATGTGGCCGAGGATCACCATCCGCGTCTCGTATCCGGTGCGGCGCTCGATCTCCATGGCCAGCGTGGCGCCGATGCCGCCCAGCCGCGCGTGCCCGAACTCGTCCACCTTGGCCCCCTGCGTCACCTGGTTGGAGGCGTCGGCCAGCTTCGCGCCTTCCGCCACCACCACGATGCTGAAGTACTTGCCGCGCGCATGGCGGCGCTTGAGCAGGTCGCAGACCTGTTCGAGCTCCACCGGCCGCTCCGGAATCAAGATCACGTCCGCGCCGCCGGCGATGCCGGAGTAGGTGGCGATCCAGCCCGCGTCCCGCCCCATCACTTCCACCACCATGATGCGATTGTGCGCCTCGGCGGTGGTGTGCAGGCGGTCGACGGCTTCGGTGGCGATGTTGACCGCAGTGTCGAAGCCGAAGCAGAAATCCGTGCCGGCCAGGTCGTTGTCGATGGTCTTCGGCACCCCGACCACCTTCAGCCCGGCCTGATACAGCTTCAGCCCCACCCCCAGCGTATCGTCGCCGCCGATGGAGATGAGGGCGTCGAGTTTGTTGGCCTCGAAGGTCTTGCGCACGCGATCCATGCCGTCGGGATACTTCATCGGATTGGTGCGCGAGGTGCGCAGGATCGTGCCGCCGCGATGCACGATGCCGGGAATCGAATCGAGGTCGAGCATCTGAAAGCGATTTTCCAGCACGCCCCGCCAGCCCTCTAAAAAGCCCAGTATCGTATCGCCATAGAACATCGTGCCCTTGCGCACCACGGCGCGAATTACCGCGTTCAATCCCGGGCAGTCACCGCCGCCGGTGAGAATCCCCACTCGCATCCTTAAGGCTCTCCTTGGTCGCCAATGTTTTTGCTTCTCGTGCCCTTCCGCGCCGCTGGCAAGGAAGGCAAAGAGTCTTATTCTATCGTGTGCCGGCCCCGCCACCTCGCCCCCGCTCCGCCGCCAAGCCCCGCCTCGGCAATCACGTCTCGATCGCCGGCGGCGTCGAGCGCGCCGCCGACCGCGCCCACGAATTGGGCTGCGAGGCGCTGCAAATCTTCTCCGCCAGCCCGCGGCAATGGCGCGGCGTGGAAGTGGCGGCGGCCAACTGCCGCCTCTTCGCGCAGCGCCGCCGCGCCTGGGGACTGCGGCCGCTGGTCATCCATGACAACTATCTGATCAACTTGGCGGGCGCCAACCCGGCGCTGCACGCCATGTCGAGCGAGGCCTTTCGCGGCGAGCTGCGCCGCGCCGTGGCGCTCGGCGCCGACTATCTGGTCATGCATCCGGGCAGCGCCGGCGGCGGTGGACATGCCGAGGCCATCGCCCGCCTCGCGGAATCGATCCGCGCCTGCGCCCGCCGCCTGAACTGGGGCAAGCTGCGCCTGCTGATCGAGAACACCGCCGGCGGCAACGCGCGGCTGGGCGGCGCCTTCGCCGAAGTGGCGGCGATCATCAAGGCGCTGCGCGGGCTGCCGGTCGGCGCCTGCATCGACACCTGCCACTGCTTCGCCTCCGGCCACGACCTGCGCACGGCGGAAGGCTACGAAGCGATGATCGCCGAGCTTGACGCCACCATCGGGCTGCGCCGCGTGCGCGTGATCCATGCCAACGACTCGAAGGGCGGGCTGGGCTCGCACCTCGACCGCCACCAGAACATCGGTCAAGGCCAGATCGGCGACGAGCCCTTTCACCGCCTATTGCACGACCCCCGCCTGGCGCACGCCGCCTTCATCCTTGAAACTCCCATCGACCACCCTGGCGACGACCGCCGCAACCTCGACCGCCTCAAAGCCCTCCGCGCTGACGCGGAGTGATCCGGCGCTAATGCACGGATGTAGGCCGACGAGCTACCAGGTAATAAACAGGGTCGCCGCAAGGAGGACAAGTAGGTCGCCGGCATAGAGGAGCCAAATGCGGCGAATGGGGAGCCCCGACAGCCTAACCCTGTCTTGCCACGGGCCGAACATCGAGAGGCCCCAGATCAGCCCCACCACGGCCAGCCAGTCGGCGCGCGGCGACGGAGGTCGTCGCCCGGCGCGACCAACGAGGAGAAGCCACTCCGCGTCGATGATTGCGAGCACCGCGATCTCCCATGAAAGGCCGGTCTGCTTTCGGAATGCCGTGCAAACGCCGAGAGCGACGACTAAGCCGAGTTCGGCCCAGATGTGAGGTGCCACGTGCATCAACCGCTCAATTCGGCAGGGCCGCCGGCGTAAGGCGCAGCACGCGCTCGGTGACCGACTCGACCTCGGGCAGCGAATAGAAGATCGGGAAGTACTGGCCGCGAACCCAGAGCGGATAAAGATCGCGATAATGCGGGCTGCGGACGTCGCCGGACTGGCCGGGATTGTTGAGGCCGACCGAGTCGTCCCAGTCGCCGGTGTCGGCGATGATCTTGAACGAGCCGCCGGCGATCTGGTTATCGCCGTTGCCGGTCGCGTCCACGGTATAGGCGTCCCCGCCGCGCGGCAGCGCGCCGACGTCGAAGCGCGCCCGTGGCGCCGGCGCCAGTGCCGGGCTAAGGGGATGGAAGATCACGGCGTGATGGTAGGCGCCGAGCGTCCATTTCGACATGTCCGGACCGAGCTTGGCGGTCAACTCGCGCACCGCCTCCTCGAGCGCGTCCCTTAGCACCGCGTCGCGGCCGGCGATCGGGTCGGCGCCGAAGCGGCCGTCCGGCGCATGCAGCCAAGCAATCACCTTGCTGAGGCTCACAAGGCCGATGTAGGGCTGCGCCGCCGTGGGCACCAGGCGCTGCCGCAGGTCGGCCTGGAGGTGGTTCTGCCATTTCTGGTAAATGCCGGCCGCGACCGAATCCGCGGTGAGCACGAAGTTCCAGTGCAGCAGCCGCTGTTGCGCCTGGGCGGCGGCGGGATCGGCAATGGATAAGCCGCGCAGCAGCGGCACCAGGCTGCGCGCCGGCACGGAGAGGTAGTCGTCTTGGAGCGCTTCCATGTCCGCCACCGTGAAGCGCCGGCCGGAGCCGAGGAACTCCTGCACCTCCTGGCTGCGAAACGGATCGGCCCAGGTGTAATGCAGCGCCTCCCGATACGGCCAGCCGGGCGGAATCAGGAAATTGTTCGACGTGTTCCAGTAGCCTTTGGCCGGGTTGAGGACGTGCGGCAGGTCCTTGATGGGAAGGAATCCATCCCATTCGTAGCGGCCGTCGCCCGGCACCGGCACCAGGCCGCTCCAGTTGGGGCGCAGCGGCGAGATGCCGACCGCCTGCCAGCCGATGTCGCCATCGCGGCTGGCCCAAACCATATTCTCGGAAGGAATGTTAATGATCGACGTATGGCGACCCAAAAAATCACCGTTTCGATCAGTGAAATCAACAGTTTACCTGCGCCCAGCGAGCCCTCCGATTTTGCCTCCGCGACACGGCCGCGACACGATTTTACGACTTTCGATGCCTCTTCTAGGCCCGGCGGTATTAGGGCTCAGGAGACTCGTATGCACAAGGCAGTCGGACTCTATTCGAGAATCATCAACCCCAAGACCGGGCGCACACAATACGCCTCGGTCCTCACGCAGGCTGGCCGCCCGCTAACCGAGGGCTTTGCCCGCCTGGGCAGCCGCCGCATCCGGCACACCGGCTTCTATTACTTGAGGACCGGCGACACCATGCGCGCGGTGGGAAGCAGCCTCCGCGTGGCGCTTGACATGCGCAAAGCTGAAGAGCATCGTCTCGCGCACATCGGCCGCGACGGCCGCGAGATGCCGACGGACGACGTACTCGGCTCAATCAAGCGCTGGGCCCGGCCGAGGGGCGCTGACCGGCAATGGGTGCAGCAGGCCGTCTGGATGCTGACGGATTTCGCGTCCTACGCGCAAGCCCGCAACATCTCGAAGCTCTCAGGCGTGAGTCGGGACGTGATCCTCACTTACCTTGATGGCCGGCGGGATCGCGGCGACAGTGCATCCACGCTTCATCTCCGCCTGCGGCGCATCGTCTCGCTGCTCAAAGACAACGGCATCGCGCCGCCCATCCAGGCCGGGCGACGCGGCGACTGGCCGAAGCTCCGGCAGAAGGTCGTGCGGCCACCGAGCAACGATGAGGTCCTTGGGCTGCTGGCGCACGCTTCGACTGACGACGAGCGGCTATTGATCGCGTGCTACGCGCAGACCGGCATGCGGCGCGATGAGCTGACGCACGCGACCTACGCCGACCTGGACGTAGAGCACCGGACCATCGCCGTCACCGAAAAAGAGGTCGGGCATCCGATCGGCGAATGGCGCGCCAAGACCCGGAACGCGTCGCGGACTATCCCTATTCCCTACCTAGCTGATCGCCTAGCGGTTCGCCAAACTCTGCGCCGAGCTATGCCCTCAGAGCTGATCTTCCCCTCAAGGATGGGCGACCAGCGTCACCGCACGTTTAGCCGAGAAGCAATCAATCAAAAATTCCAGCGCCTGTCGGAGCGCGCTGGCATCAGTCGGACACCCAAGGATCAACGCGATGGCTTCGCGTCGCGGCTTTGGATCGACGGGGGGTTGGACAAGGCGAAGGTCTCGGCTCTGATGGGCCACGCCCCGGCCGACGTGACCGAGGCGCATTACCTGACGCGAACCATCGGGCACGTGGCCGAGTGCCAGGAGGCCGCCCTCAAGGCATTCGCTTTCATGCAGGGGCACTTCTAGGCCCTCGTAAGTCTATGTATATCAGTAAGTTACGATAGCACGAAATACAAAAAAGATCCTTGACTGCAGGGACAAATCGACGCTATCGTCGATCCCAGATAAGGAGATACCCCATGACCTCACACGACAACGTAATCGAGATGCCCGACAATCAATGCCCCGCCTGCTCCAACCGTAAGGGCAATCGGCCGCGCAAAGCGCATCCCGGCATCTTCGATTGCGCGGCCTGCCACGCGGTTTTTGGGACTTGCAACCTGGGCGAATCCTACTCGATCGTATTGCCGCGCATGACGAGCGCCGATGTTCCGGCCGACCAACAGCGGTATTTCGACTTTACGTTTTGGGGATCTCAGGGCGAGGGGCGGCGGCACGGCTGGTACGACCCCGAGACGAAGCTGATTACTCAGATTGGGTAGGGCGACTATTCGCCCCTAATTAGATGGTCCGGTGCCGCGCGAACGGCACCGGACCTGAGCCAGGCAAACCCCCGGGCAGGAGGAATTGGATGACCCGCTTTATTCTCGCCGTTCTATTGTTGGCCGCGCAAGCTGCGGCGATCACCCCGAAGGTCGAAGCCCCAGCGCCGATCACGCTTCGCGTCGCCATGTACGACTATGCCGGGCTCGGGGCGAAGCAGGACGCCGCGATCGAGCATCAAGTGAGCCGCATCTACGCCGAGGCGGGGATCACAATCCAGTGGGAGACGTACAGCCGCGATCATGCCGGCAAGCTGATTGCCGCTGCGGCCTATCCTCATACTGCCCCGGCCGTGGCTGTCCGCCTGCTCCCCACTGCCAAGGGACTTCATTTGACGGATGGCGGCCTAGCGTTCGCTCCGATCGGCGGAGGCATGGCTAGCTTGGCTATGGATCGCGTCGCGCGGCTGGCGGCACGTACGCCGCTGCCCCGTTACCTCATTGTTGCGCTGATCGCGGCGCACGAAATCGGGCACGCGCTCGGGCTCCAGCATGCTAGCGGCACGATTATGTGCCCACACTTCCAGCCCGGGCAAATCGTCACCTTACTGGGTGAGCAGTCGTGGAATCCCCGGCAGGTGTCCGCCCTTCGCTTGTCGGCCAGCGCTGACTCCACTCTACCGACTCGCCTGTAGCTACCAGCTCTCTGAAACGATCGCGATGAAGTTGACGCCCGTCGCCCCGGCGGACTGTGTATAGGTCACCGTGTAGGCTGCGCTGCCCGTGGCATCGGTGGCATTCGCCCAGGTGACCCTGACCGTTATCGTGTCGCCAGCCGGCACATTACAAGAGATGCTGCCCGAGGCCGTGTACACGTTGCCGTCCGAATTCCATACGACCCCGATCGTACCCGTACCCTGAGTGACCGTGCCGCCGCTCGATGCCCGGCATGCTGTGGCCGAGCCCCGCATAGTCCAGGGCAAGGAGCCGGAGTACGGGGCGCTTGGGAGCGGGCTTCGTTTTCGGATCGGGATTAGGCACGTTGGACCTCCGCCGCGAGAACGGCTTTCAGATTTTCCTTTTCGGCGTCCGCCACGTCGGCGAGGGGGCGCTTCTGTGTCCAGCCGGGCACCGATCGGTCGACGAACGGCAGAGCCGCCGACTGGATCCGTTGCAGCGACGCGACGACTCCCTGGACCGCGGATTGCGTCCATGTGGGGTAGTGATTCGTAAGCGCCGTGAGAGCCGCAGAGTCAGCTAAGAGGGCGTTCAGTTTTGCAATCCAGTTCGAGAGCTGGTGCCCGACCACCGACCAGTGTAGTACATCGGTGTCGGTGCCTGCAGCCACGCGAGAGGCGTAATACGCCATCTGCGTGGCGATTTCCTCTTCGAGGAGCCGCCGCCAACCTTCGATTGTTTGGTTAGGACTCTGGATCATCAACCACTCCACGGGCTCAGAATTAGGGCGTCGAAGTCGATGCCATTGATCGAGGCGGAGCCGGACAACGTCAACGTGCAAGAGGGAGCCATGCTCGTTAGATCGCCGCCCCCGTAGTTCGTGGCGGTGATCGAAATACTGATCGCCGTATTGGCCGCGATCGCCACGGAAAGCGTCGTCGACCCCACATACGTCTGCCCGGTCGAGGCCCAGCGCACGGAGAAACTCGTAGACCCGCCGGGCGTCGCCGTGCAGGTAAACGTTACGGCGCCTGTATGCATCGGGCGGCCATAAAAATATTGCGAGGTCGTGTGCAGGGTAGCGGAGTACTTTACGGCGGTCGTCGCGGCGGCCGGGGTCTGAGAGCCGGACCACGGGCCGGAGCCCGTTAGAGTGACCGCCGAGTACGATGTGCCACCATTGCTCTTCGACGACAGCACGAAGCTCTTGCTCGTGACGCTTGTTGCCAGAACGGTCCCCAAGGTGCTGTGTGCGAGGATCGTGCCGGGCGTCGGATGGACGACGACTATGGGTGGCGCGCCAAACGACGTAAATGGATTGCCCGAAGCGTCGAGCAGGTAGGGCGTGCCGTCGGCGCTCGAAAAATAAATCGTCTCCCCGTCGTTTGCGGTAGCGCCGTTGGCCTGCGAGAACAGACCCGTCGCGATGCCGCGCTTGATCTGGTATGCCTGATTCGAGTCCACCTGCATCAAACCGGGGCCATTGATCTGGATGCAGTCGCCGGCCGGGTCCCCGAGCTGGCCGACATACGGCGTATTGCTCGCATTTAGCGGCAAAATGTTGTTGCCGGCGGCCGACGAATAGGGCAGCGCCACGACATAAACGTCATCGAACTCGCAGACGCCCGCTCCATTATTCGACGTGCAGATGATGTATGCCTGTACGGCACCCGTGGGCACCGTGCCGGTGGCGCTGTACGTGTTCCAGTTGCTATTAGCGGTCGTCGAGACCAGTGAGATGCTGCCCTTAAAATTGTTTGCGGCGTCTCCGAACCAAAGCTGTACCTCGCCCGCCACGCCGCTGATCCACTTCATCGCGGCGCTCGCGTAATACGCTTGGCCGGGGGACACGGCGAAGCGCCGCGTCATGGCCGGGAGAACTGACGACGAGCGACCGCGAGCCATCGAAAGGAGTGGTCGTATCCCAACTCAGCGTAGCTTGGCCGATGAACACGTCGCCGTTCAGCCAGCCTGCCGGGGGAAGCGTCGCACTCGTCTCCCAGTTGCCGTTGTCCGCCATATTGTGGGCGGAGCCGGAGACACGCGCCCCGCGCACAAAGTTCACGCCGTCGGCAAGGGCATCCACCCCGGAGGCGGAGCCCGTGACCGTCACGCCGGAGATAAGCCCATGCCCCTTGACCAAGAGGTTGCTGACGTATGGACTTAAGCCACCACTAGAGCCGTCGTAGCCGACGTACCATCCGGCATTAGGCGTGTAGGTCGTGTCCCTAGCCCGAAGAGCCAGCACGTTGTCGATGTACACATCCATCTGGCCGTTCGCGAAGGTCTGGATCGTGCACTGGTGCGTGTTGGTGTCTGCGGACGGGGCTTGCGCCGCCGCAGTTCCGATATTGGTATACGCCGAGCCGTTCCACTTAAATATGGAGGGCTCTACTCCACTATTCGGGACATAGCCGACCTCGAACAGGTAGCCGTTGCCTGATGCGTCAGCGTGAAAAACGTCTAGCAAACTTTTCACGGTGGTGCTCGCCAGTTGAATCTGAAACGAGATTTCCGAGGCGATTCCGTACGATGCCAGCGTGTGGCATCCGCTGTTTGTCGGCGTCGAGCCACGGGCTGGGACGGTATATCGCGCACCGTCCGTCGTGTCGGGGGTTAAGCCGGTCCAAGCGTTATTCCATCCCGCTTTGGGCACGCCGTTGTTCAACGTACTGGTGCGAGCGCGGGAGTACGCCACGTCGTCCGGTAGGTACTTCTGCGACCAGTTGGTGTGGGCGCTGGCACCGTCGATTAGCGCGCGGGCGTTCGCATCGAGCTGAGATGGGTCAGGCACCGCCGCATGCGACACCCCGATGCTCGCCGCCCCAACTTCGTACTGCCCCCGCAGATAGCCGTTTGGGGTGTACGTCGTGTCGGTGACGGCGCATTGCAGAGCCCCGTCGATGTAAATCTCCATGTAGCCGGCGCGACCAAGCCACGCTTGCACCCTGTGCCAGCCGCTCACAACCGCAGTGTTGGACGGTCCCCCGGCGATGGTGGTCCATAGGCTTTGGAAGTTCGAGGCGCGGAGAATCGTACCGTACGGCTGCCCGTTTCTTCCGTCGATTCGGAAGCCATAGCCGGCGAAGTTGCCGCAATCAATAATGAGGTCGGCGGCGGTCCCGTCTACGTATGCCGTCCATTCAAGCCACGATGGGACTCCGGTCGCGGGCGCGAACAGAATCGGTGAGCCGAATGCCGGTAGCGCATGGGTGAAAGACACTGGGCAAATAACGGGCGCGTGGGCCTTGTCGTGGACGCTACCCAGCGTCTCTGCGTAGCCTGATCCGAGCCCGACCGCAGGATAAACATATCCAGTCGTGTCAATAACCGTGCGAACGCCGCCGCTCATCATCCCATGGAGGAATCGCTTATTGTTGCCGTCCACCAGGTCGGTGGTGATGTCACCGGACGTGTCCCCAAGGAACGCTCTCAGGCCAGCTCGCCCTGCGGCTATCAGCATGTCGCTCTCGATAGCCGTGCGCGCCCGCTGATGCGCGTCACCCAATGTGACCGGAGACAGCGCCCCCCCCGGCTCCTGCACGGGCATATTTACCGGGAAACCCCCAGTAATCGTGTCGAGCGCATTGCTTCTGTATGCGGTCATCACGCCGCCGATCTCGACCTGAATCTGATTAATGTGTGCCGTGCCGGCAGGCAAGCCACTCAGCGCCCATTGGCCGTAGTAGATGCGCATCTGAAAGACGCCGGCGGGCACCGTAAACGTCCGGCTGTGCCGCGCGGCGGGCGTCCCGGCATTAACGTCGATCTCCCATACGACGGCGCGCCCCGACCAGTCCAGCCCGACCAGGGCGTAGCCGGCTGTCATGCTGTCGGCCGCAAAGTTTGCAGAGAGTGTGATTTGCTGGCCGGGAGTCGCCGGGAAATAGACCGGGCAATCCTCGGTCACATCGGCATTGCAGTCGAGCACCAAGGTGTTGCCGCTGCCTAAGCCGCCCCCGTAGCCAATCGAAATACCGCTGCCCGTCGGCCAGTATTGCGCGGGGTACTTCATGTCGCTGTCCGGCACCAGATTGATTTGGGTGCCCGTCACGGCGCTGAGCGCCACGCCCGCCACCGTCGTGCTATTCGCGTCGTCTATCACGGCGGTCGTCAGGATCTTGCCATCTACCGCGATGACCTCGCCTACCGGGCCCCCCAAGCCATTCCACGCCGCATCGCTTCCCGCCGCCTGCACGACGAAGGGGATCGTCGCCGCGTCTCCCAAAGTTTGCATCGCGACGCCGCGTGCGTTTCTTGCGATGTACCGAAAATAAACCGTCTGCCCAGCTAACCCGGCCGGAATGTCCCAGGTTGCGGAAGCCGAATCGAAGGCAACCATCGCCGAGCCGATAGCCGCCGCTTGCGGCGTCGTGCCGAGCGCTCCTCTATATAGGTCCGTGAGGTTAAACGTGTTGACCAGTGGCCCGGCCGCGACGTTTGCATACGACAAAAATTCCAGCGACGATGAGCCAACCACGGCGACCAAATTTTGCAGGTTCGCCGCCGCGGCGTCTGTCACGCTGGGCGGAGACCCGGCGTCCGCTGTAACGGGATTCAACGCATACCAGTGCGGGTCGCTGTCGGTCGGAACAATCCCCTGGCTTGACGCGCGGGCTATCCAAGCTCGGGCGTCGTAGGCGACCATGTTGCCCGTCGAATAATCGACGTCCGGTGACCAGGCTGCGAGCCCGGCTGTGACCGGCACGATGTTCCCGGAGGTGGCTGGCTGCACGCTGAGCGTCGAACTCGAATCGTGCGTGAGATTTAGAGCGCCGCTTGGAGCACTGGCTACCGAGGGCAGAGCGGCGGTCAGCGTATAGATGGGCGCGGCCGGGACGTTGATGCTCATCAGTTCCCAGCTAGAGCCATCGAGAGAGCGATAGAGGTCGATGCCGCCCCAGGTTGACGAATCCTTGCCCCGCGCCCAGACATAAATCTTGCCCGGCGTTTGGCTCGTGGCCTGGGCGTTCGCCGCCTGGACGATCACGATTTCGGTTTGCCCAGCGGCCGACGTGCCGGCAGTCGGGTGATGGGCGGCCGCCGAGGCCTTGGGGTTCGTGACCGGCATCGCGTAGCCCTGGCCAGGGAAGTCTTCGGCTTCGACGGCCAGCCCCTTTACAGGATCATTCGTGATCTTCGTGATCCGCACCACCTGCGCCGATAGGCCGAGGCGCGAATCAGTCAACGCCACCAAATCCATCGGCTCCAGGAATTCGTACGTGATCGGCAGGTTGAAGGCGTACGTGTTCCTGACCGCCTGGTACCGCTTCAGGCGCATGCTGGCGATGGCGGCGGCGAGCTGCCACGTTGCAACAAACTCGAACGATTGCTGTCCTTCGATGCGCAGTCCGAAGCGCTCAATCGAACCCTGATCCTCTTCGGAAACCAGGTCCGTGTTGTAGCCGCTGACGCGATTCCGGTACCCGACTTGGACTCGGTTATACGCGTCCGCCCACGATGAGCGCGAGACCTTGACTGGATCTTGGTTCTCGCCGGTTTGCAAAAAATCATCGTCCGTCAATTCGGCTACGACGGTGAGGTCTGGATCGTAGGTAGCGGGGACCGGAGCCGAAGACGAGACGCTCTGGTCTCCATACGGAATCAGCTTGACGAGGCCCTCGCTCCACACGGCCGCGATATTGAATGCTTCAAGCCAGCGGCCAATGATCGAGGAAAGAGCCGTGGGATTGGTGATCGCCTGCGAGACGTAAAACTTGTTGGCGTTCACCCAGGCCGATGCGCTGTTCGAAGCCGTGAACCAAGATGCCGTGTCTATCGCCGACGCCGGGAAGTTGATGCCGATTTTGTCGTCCGTGAGCAGCGACTGAATCGCGAGGATTGGGTCCGCGTCTATCGTCCCGCCGCCGACAACGTTCGATCCGATGACCTCGTAACGGTAGTCGGGCAGCGTCC
This sequence comes from Terriglobales bacterium, assembly GCA_050746125.1. Taxonomy (GTDB): domain Bacteria; phylum Acidobacteriota; class Terriglobia; order Terriglobales; family SCQP01; genus JAJPKR01. Next base: position 18,030 of record JBOGKX010000152.1, read on the forward strand.
CTGATGCTCCCAGGTACCCATTTTCTTGGTATGCCACGGCCGTGTCGGTGTAGCCCAACTGGCCACTTGCGAACTGGTCAGGATGCTTACTCGAAAGCCCGGTAGGCGGCGCTTGGCCCGAAGTGCCTTGAAGAAAATCGACGGCGAATGGGCCGTGATTTTGTTGGGCGCTCACCGCGGTCGTATCGAAATCGGGGTTTAAGTACGGGTAGGTTATTACAACTTGGCTCCCAACGTCCCCCGAATAAAATTGGAAGATTCCGGAGCCCGCGTCGTTCCTGTACCACGTGCAGGTGCCTACAGCCGTCGGCGCGCTCGTCGAGTTGCTTACGGTGAGCGGAACACCGCCCGGGTAATAGACGACCGTGGGCAGGTAGCCCGGCTGGCCAGCGCTGAAAATCACGGACTCCGAGCCGTCCGGAAGCTTTTGCATCCCGCCATGCGAAACCGTTACGGCCAATGCACCGCTCTGGAGCAAATAAAGTTCGGTCGCGGTCAGGTACTGGCTGTAGAACGTGTACGAGTGCGTGACCTGGACTGGCGTTCCACCTGTGCCCGCCGCACCGTCGGCCGGCGAGAAGTACACCACGCCGTTCAACTGATCCAAATAATATTGCTTGCTGTCGAGTACCGGGATCGCCATGGCTAGCTCCCCATAATCCGGCGATAGGGACCAGACAGATGCAAGATCCCGAAGTCAGCGGCGACGGGTCCGTGATCCGGAGGCACGACATGATGCGGATTTGGCGGATGGACGGGGCCAGAGCTTGTCGAGCCGCTGACGGGCATCGTCCAATTCGTGCCGATAGCGATGGGCGCGGTGTTTTGCAGGGTCTCAGCGCCGCTCGCCGTGCCGACATAGACGTTGTATCCACCTGCGCCTGTCTGGGCGGGTGGCGAATCCACGACGAGCACGCTATTCACCGGCACCGCAAACGAAGCCTCGGTCGAGTGCGCCGACTCATCGTTGGACGAGGCGGTCGTAGCCGTGTAGGTCACCGTCGCGTAATAGGTGGTCGCAGGCAGCGTCCCGCCGGCGGCGGAGCCCAACGTCGGAGCCTGGGGTGTCGCCTGGATGCTGAGCGTCAGGGGATCAGCGGGCTGTGGCCAATAGCGTCCGGACTCCGTCCAGATTGCGTTGACGCCGAAGATCGGACCTTCACAGAGCGCCGCCATCCAGCTCGCGTTATATACGTAGCCCGCTCCGCCTTTACCCTTCGTCTTGCCGTTGCCTACCGCGTTGCCGACATTCCAGTCGCCGAACCAAATCAACAGACCTGGTACCTTGGCCGTGCCGATGATGATCGGCACGCTGACGCCTTGTAGAGACTGCGTCACGGATACATGCGTCAGCGCTACATTTCGCGGTGTTTGACCAAAGATATTCATGCCGCCTCTATATGGGCGCAGGTAGACGGTTTCGCGCGCCAAAAGCTGCGCTGCCTGCCACGCATACGGCCTTCATTGATCCCGGCCAGGCACACGCCATGCCGGCCATCGGCGTGGATCATTCGCCCGTCACCCATATATATCCCGCCATGACCCCAGCCTCTACCCATGCGAAAGAGGATCAGGTCGCCAGCTTCCGCCCGCGACTCATGAACCTCGGAGCAATGCTCGGATATGAGATCGAGGTATAGGGTGTCGCCCTTGGCCCATGGCGCGTTGTAGTCGTAGGTCCCCATGCTCGGCATCTCGATGAGCCCGGACTCCACGTAGACGCCGGCCAATAAGCCGCCGCAATCGCAGCCTTTGCGAGTAGGCGGCCACTGGCTGATAAACGGTGCCCCGATCCAGGACTCGGCGATCTGTACAACGCTCGGCATTAGGCCGCCTGCTCGGGCGCCGGGACGTGCGGGAAGCCAGCGAAGTGGGAGGCGTTGGCGAACTTCGACTGGGCCGTGCCCAGCGTCCCGTCGTATCCGGCAAATGCCGTGAAACCATCTCCCGTCTGGACGGGAAATGGCGGCGCACCTTGCAGGGTCAGGACGCCGTCCGGGCCGGCACCCTGCGCTGCGACGTGGCTTGCATATCCCTTGTTGTTGCCTGAGCTCCAGACGATTTTGCCCTGCGCGAAGTACCCGGCCGTCTGCGGGTTGTTGCCGTGACCGTCAGTCGTTGGCCAGGCCGTGGCCGGAATGATGCTGACGTTCGATGAACCGGCAGCCACCGTGTTGGCGATCGCCCAGGCCGATGCGACGAGGGCATTGCCCGGCGAGAACAAGCTATAGAAGTCCCCAGGCTGGACCGTACGCAGTGGGATCTGTAGGTTCGCGAGAAAAAGGAAATCTTGAACCTTCAACTTGGCCGTCGATCTTCCGGCCGGTTGAACCTCTGAAATCATGCCGCTGAAGAGCGTCGTGACGTTGACCAGGCCTGCAACGCCCGGAGCCAGATAGGCCGATGTCATCGTGACCGTCGCTCCGTCCCAAGCCCCCGTCAGGAACGACGACGCCATGGGGATCGCAGTGCCCGGGAAAACAACCGTATCCTGAGCGACGACCGAGAGGTCCACGCTCTGCGAGTTGAGCGTCCCGCGCATCGCCTCCGATGTGACTCCACCCCTCGACCAGACCCCGTTTTGCACACAGAAATAGGTGTTGCCAAGGTATGTAATGTCGTCGCCGTAGCCCAACACGGCGCGGAGTATGGTGCCGTTGGCGACCGTCAGGTCCAACAGAGAAAATGCGGCGCTGACCTGGCCGGAGTATGAATTCGTGATGGTCTTCATTACAGCAGCACCGATTCGAGGTTGATTGTCTTCAGGTCCCAGAGCAGATTCACGCCGTCGAAAGTCTGCACGGCCTGCAAATCGGCGAGGCTGTCATCGGTGAATCGGCACAAGTAATAAAACGACCCCGTCCATGTGAGCGCCGCGCCCGACACGGGAGCCGAGGAAAACGTGACTACGCCCGTCGTGGAGATCGAGGTGGGCGTCGTCAGGGTCCCGGCAACGTATATGCTCGGCGTGCCGTTGAGATTTTGTATGAGGTCCCAGCCGGTGAGCCCCGAAGCTCCCAATTGGCGGCGCAGCGGAAATGCAGTCGTCGTGCCGTCGCCCGTGCCGAAGACTGCGGAGCTGGCCGATGAGTCGAACGGATCGGCGAATAGGAAAAGTCCAGACGATCCGAGCGCCGACAAATAGAAGCCAACGAACTGGCTGAGTGCGTGCGTCTGATCGGCGACGTTGCCCTTCAAGTAGCCGAGGCTGATGCTCCACTCCCAAATCGGATAGGGGGACAAGCTGAGCGCAAGTTGACCGCGCAGGCTGGCGGGCGTTTGCCGAATCGTGGCGAACTTCGGCGTCCTCTTAATGGGCCATGTATAGGAGCCACCGGCTGAAGGGCTAGGCAAAGTGAAGATGGGATACGACATTAGACGAGCCCCCTGCGCCGCATCTCACGATGCAAGCCAGCAGCCACGCCCGACGAGTTGCGAGTCAGCACCGAATGCGCATCGGCACCGTCGAGCGCCGATACGCTGTTGTGGATATTGATTGTTGAGCCGCTGCCTGAGCCGGGCTGGCCGCCGGCGGTGCGTAAAACGTGATCCGCGATGTGCTGCGGTAAAACCATTTCGTGTTGGTGGACGAGAGCCGGACCAGTCTGCGGCACGATGCCGCCGTGCTCGAATGCAGTCAACATCAGCCCGAACTCCGTGGCCGCGGCCACCGGGGCTACAGCTACGTTCAGTGGAAAAGGCAGCGCCTTGAGCACTGAGCTCCAGACGTGGACCGCGCCGTCCTTTGCTGCGCCCAATCGCGACTGGGCGTGAGCCGAATCCTCGATAGCCTTCTTTGCGGTGAGGCCGCTGGCCGTCACCGCGAGTTCCGCGGCCTTGTGCTCGATGTCCCGGAGCAGCATCTGCGCTAAAGCCTCGGCTTGCGAGATGGCCATGTCCGCGAACATCCGCCGCCAAGCCTGGGCCATCGTCTGCGTCCCCTGCATGACGCCTTGGATCGCCTGATCCATCCCGCGATTAAATGCGGCAAAGTGCTTGTCGGTTAGTTTGTCGAGCGGCGATTCGCCCTTCTTGCTTGCCTGGCCAGTTGCCTTCGCGATCTGCGCGTCGCGCTCGTCCTTGATCTGTTGGAGCTGCGCGCGCAACTTCGCTATCTGCCGGTTCAGGGCGTCGCGCTCCTCAAGATTCGAGGCGGCGTCGGGCTTGATCAAGGCTATCTCTCGCTCAAGCTCGGCCTTTTTGACGGCGTACTCGGCGTCGGCCAATTCCTTTTCGAGCGCCAGTTCTTGCTTACCGGTGATCTGACCCACGGCCAAGGACTGCGCCGCATATTCCCGTTGCAGCGCGATCATCCGTTCTTGGTGCGCGGCGGCTGCCCGTAGCTGGATGTCAGCTAGGCGTTGATCGGCGGGGGCCGACCCGGGCGCGACTTGAGGGATGCCCGAGAGAAAGGCCTTTGCGGCATCCAGGTCTATGCCAGCCGTCGCACCGAGACGCGCGGCCTGTATGGCATGTGCGACGTTCTGGTGGAACTTTTTGGAGACCTCCGCATAGGTTCGCTCAATCTCTTTTAGTTTTTCCTCGTATGTCTTTTCCGCGCGGGCTTCTTGGTCAGCCTGCTTGCCAGCGAGTTCCAGCCGGTCACTGGTCTGCTGAAACCGGATGGTGTCCTCCACCGAGTTGAGACCCTGGAGGACCAGTTTGCCGGCTGCGATCTTCCCCTCAAGGGCCTTCGGGTCGCGACCCAGAATCATCTCCGCCAGCCGACCGAGGGGTCCCGCTCCCCCCGGCAATCCGCTCACGTTTGGCGTCGAGCCAAGCTCTGATTGAAGCGAGGCGATGCGCTGGCTGACCTGGGCTATGGAGGCGCTGATGTTTTGCATCTGATCGGCCGCGTCAGACACGGTGCCGACCTGCTGCAGAGTGTTGATCAGAGAGCGGACATCGAAGCCCGCCTTCTCCAGGTTATCCAGGTCCTTTTGTGGGATCTTAAGCTTGAGGTGGATCGGTGAGAGATCGCCGAAATCCGTGACGAGGGAGGCGAGCCCCATCATCTTGTCGAGGGTTGTTTCCTGCTCGACGTGCAGCGACTCGTCCATTTGTATGAGATCAGCGGTGGCCTGCTTCAGCTCAAATGTGTTGTCGTACCACGTGCGGACCTCGACGACGATCGAGGCCAGCGCGTACGCGAACATCGCCGCCATGGCTACGGGGAAGATCACGCTCATCATCCCGGCTATCCCCGGAATCTCGCGCGCCAACAAGCCAAATAGGTAGCCCTCGCGTTCGAGTCCCGCGCCCATTGCGGCGACGCGGCCCACGGCGTACGCCTGCATTCCACCCATTTGCCCAGTGGCTGCTGCGGCTTTAGTCGTCGCGGCGGCAGTTTTGGCAGTGGCAGCGGCCAGGAAGTCCTGAGCAGCCGCCGCGCGAGCCGTGGTCTCCGTATATAGCCCCCAGAGGGCATTGTTCTCGGTGATTGTTCCGCCGGCTGCGGCTAAGATGTCCTTGAGCTCGGCTTGCGATGCGGACAGGGCTTGGGCAGCGCTAGCCGCGTCCTGAAAGCTCGCCGTCATTTTCGCGGAGCTATCAGCGACGGTCGTTGCGGCGGCATCCATGCCAGCAGTGAGCTGGCCGACGTTCACGTTTATGCCGAGATTTAGCTGGTTGTCGGGCATCGTCGTCTAATTAGGATCGGCTAGACGGTTTTTGTCGCTCGTTGGCCGCCTGGCGCAAGGCCTCGGCGATATGCGGGGGAAGGGACGACGCGGGCTTAGCGGATCGAGCCATGAACTGACGCTGCTCTTCGGTTGCATGCCTCGGGCCGCGCTGTTGTAGGGGATAACCTGCGCCTATCCCCGCAGCCATCAAAACGTGGACCGGCGGGTGCCGGGACCAATAGTTGGTCAGCGCCCAACAATCGCGGATGTCGAGGGAGCGTATGTAATCCAGCGTCCACCCGGTCGCCGTGACCAACAAGCCCAGCAGTTCGGCGAGTGAGTCGGCTAGGCCTTGGCCGGGGGGTTGTCGGCGTCGGCCTCCGGCCGGCGTAGGCCGTCGTGGTCTAAAGCAGCCTCAAAAAGCTTGCCGAATGTGATGTGATCCATCTCCTGCCGGAGGCGATCCACCGTCCACTTGGCGTCGGCCGAGGCGTTGTTCAACGCTTGGACGACAAACGTCTTGACCGCGAGTTCAGCGCGCTCTAGCTCTTCTTTAGTCGCGTTGCCTGCATCCGCGATGCGCGCGGCAGCGAACTCCTCAAGTTGCGCGAATGTGTGTGCGCCGATCCGAACCTTGGTACCGACCTCATCCAATACAATTTCACGAAGCTGGGTAAGCATAATTGCTCCTCGGGCAAGGAGCGCATATACAAAAATCCCGGCGGCGAGGAGGAGGCAGCGCCGGGATTGGGCAGCTTTGCGCTGCATCGGCCGAGGAGCGGGCGGCCGAACCTTAGATGCTACGGAGTCTCAAAGAACTCGTAGGCGTTGCCCGCGCCCGGGGCGAAACACGTGAAATCCAGGTTGGGCAAAGTGTAGGCTTCCTGCTTGCCGTCGAACGCCAGTTTCCCGGACTTCGCGGCGAAGAGATGGAGACCGTTGCCGCCACCGGAGTAGGGGTTCGCGAGGTAGAGCTCGAAGACCGGGCTATAACCGACGAACTGCTTTGCGACGGTCAGCGTGCGGCCGGTCGCGGAGGTCGAGAGATAAGAAATCGAAACGGGGAGCGACGCGTCGGCGGTGGCAAACGTGTAGACACCAGCCGCCACGCTGTACTCGCCAGTCGTGGGAGAGGTCGTCACTACAGTCAGTGCACGGCCGTCGCTAAAGCGCACGCCCAAGTCCTTCGAGAACGTCGCGCTATTCGTGACGGTAATCGTGAAGGGAGTAGACGCCGGGATGACTGCGGATTGCGTGTTCGAAAGAACGACGCCCGAGGTCAAGGCACCACCCGTGTAGACATTGGCCAGGACAGAGAGGTCAATGCGCGCGAACTCCGCCTTGCCCGTGATCTTGACGTGCCCGCTGGCCACATCCTCCGCGATGTCATAGGCCCCATATAGGGCCTTGTCGGCGCGGTCAAACGTGATGGATACGTTCTGGAGCGTCGCCAACTGAATAGGCGTTGGCGCAGCGGCTTGAGTGCCGCCCGCTGGCACGGCGAAGGCCGCGCCCACATCGAACCACAGATTGGACGGAATGTAGGACATTTATCCCTCTCTAAGGTATTCGTATACCGGCGACTGGGGTTCGCGCTTCGGATGCTTCGGCATCTTGCGACGCTTGTCCTGGATTCGGCGTTGGCGGGGCGGCGGGCCATGTAGACGGCTAAGCCGGCGATGCTCGCGGGCCCGGGCCTTGGGCGATATCTGGCTCGCGGCGGGCATGGTTACGCCACGATCGTTATCGGGATAGAGATCAGCGCCTGGTTGGTGCGGTCCGTTGAGCCATCTTCGAAGACGACATCGCCCTCGACGAAAGCATGGACGCAAGTCCCACCCAAGTTCTGATGTGCGCCCTGCACCGGAGGAGCCAGCGCAGCCTCGAAGGCGTCGACGACGTCGTTCACTTGCTGGGCGGGGATCGTTCCATCCAAGGATGGATCAGTCTGGAAATAGACGAGGACTAAAGCCTTGAAACGCCACTGCGGCTGACCCCAGGTCTTTTGCATCGTGGTCTGCGGGCCTTCGAGTAGCATGACCGCGGGCTGAGCGTCGCACGTCTCCCAGGGCACGAACCGCTGGCTCCAGAGGACGACGTTTCCTGGAGACGCCGGCATTTGGACGGTCTGTAGTTGAGCGAGGAGCGCCGTGAAAATCGCATTGCGCCAGACCCTAGGCATTTACGGCCTCCCCTATAGCCTCTTCGAGCCCCTGGACGATCTGCGGCGTGAACTCCGCTAAAGACGGTGCCATGTATGGCCGCGCGGGCAGCGCGCCGCGAAACACACGGCTCCTAATGTTCATTTGCCCCATCCATTCGAAGACTAGAGCCTTGGCCCTGACCGGCAGAATCTCGTAGCCCGCTTTGCCGCCGAATTCATGGTAGGGCGCATAGAATGCAGCGTCGCCGCCAGCCAAAACGCCGGCCTTGACGAGCGGGCCCTCGATCGTCGCGGGGACGGGTTGCACCGATTCAACGAGGCGTCCAGAGCGGACGTTTAGCACTTGACCGCTCAATTTCTCACGAACGATGTATTGCTGAAGGCGCACCATCAGCGCCGAGAGCTTGGCGGCGATCGCGGCTACGATCTTTTCGCGCTGCGTCGGCTGATACTTGGAGACCCTGAGGACCAGTACAGCCATTACGGGCCCCAGGTCCTCGTGCGGTTCTTGATGGTCTTCGCCGCGCGAGGGGGCACCGGGCACATCGCCGTGATGAACGACGTGCTCCCATGGGCTCCGGCGGCGGCTGACGATACGCTGCGCAGGTTGACGTTTCTGGCCTCCGTCAGCATCGCGGCGACCAACTCGATGGCCGCCTGGTTGAGATCAGACGGAATCGTAATAAAGCCAGCCGTGTAGCTCACCACGACGTTGCGTATGCCCTCCGAAAACATGCTGGTGCCGGCGAACGACAAGAGCGAAGTGCTGGGCCCGAGAACCGTCCCCGGCATGAGGATTAGCCCGATGTCGCTGAACTGATAGCCGGGTGAGCCGTAGCCTGAGCTGGGGAGCACGGCAACTCCGTTGACGCCGAGCGCGGATACAGCGGTGATCGGGTAATTCTTCAAATAGAGCCGTGGGCTGCCAGTGCCGTCGTACACCTCGCTCGTGTAGGTCGCAGTGTTGAAATTGGCGACGGCGCACTCCGTGCAGATGTACTGACTGGCGGCAGTGATGTTTTCTTGGATTTGGGCAGCGTTCGTCGGCGACGTGCTGGGCGGAAGATACGCCTGAACGTCAGCCACCGTGCAAAGGTCAATGGGATTCACTGCCATACATTAGGAACACGTAGACGAAAAAGAAGCCCCGAGTTTTTACGCTCGGGGCTTCACGCGTCATGGGGGTTTAGATTACGTTAGCTCTGGTCCACGCCCAAGAATCGTTTAGCTCGCGGCGACGTTCGTTAGAGCGCCGATTCCAAACGGAATGTACGTTTGGAAAGCGTCATAACAGTACACGCCCTGCGTCCACTGCGTCGAAACCATGGGGTAGTCAATCGCCATGAAGTCAAGCAGGGTGCTGATCCGACGAGCGGTCGGAATCGTGTTGCCGGATTCGGCGTACGGATTGTTCACCAGGTCGAACACAATACAACCCTGGGGCAGCCACGGATGCACGCGGACGTCGAGGGCCTTTGGCGCGCCGTCGTAACTGTACTTCGAGCGGTACGAGGCGACTAGGTTGCCGGCCGTGAAGTTGCCAGCCTGATCGGACGTGATGACCTGCCTCAACGTGCTGGTCGTGCCCGACAAGATCGCCTTATTGACGCTGGAGATCAGCGAGCCGCCGACCCAAGCGATGTCCGGGACGATCTTGTAGTTCAGCCAGAGATAATCGAGGGCCGCCTCGAACTCGGCGATCGTTCCGTCGTTGTTCGAGGTCAGCGCAGCGCCGGCCAAATCCTTGACGTACGATGGGCTCGCGCCCGTCGCATTCATCAAAGCCTGGTTGAGCAGGCCGTCCACGTCGCCGGAGTTCGTCGAGTAGTCCGTTGCGAGGGTCGCGTCGCTCGCCGCTTGATTGCTGGACGAGGGGATCGCGCTGATCGTGATCGAAGGGACATTGGTCACGCCGGCGAAATACGCGGTGGCCGCGGTGCCCGCAGAGGTGATGTACCAGGCGAAAGCCACGGTGCCAGTCGCATAACCCGTAACCGTCGCGGTCACAGTTTGATTGCCGGTGGTGGTGGTGGCGTCCGCGGAACCCGCGCTGATCTTTCCCACGCCGCCGTTGATCGTCGTGGTGGTGCCGTCGGCATTCGTCCGAGTGCGGGTCGAGAGGCAGCCGGTCGTGTTGTAACCCTTGCCGGATGCGCCCCACGCGCTGAGTCCCACGCAGAACACCTGCACGGTCGTCGAGACTGGGATCGAACCGCCGGCCTTCACCGTGACGGTCGGCGTCGGGCACTGGCCCAGAGACACGCTCGCATTCCCGAACATATATTCTTTTTCGAGGTCATTGAGCAGCGCGTTAATCAGGTTGCGCTGATTGATCCCGAGAGCGTCGTCCAGGCCCTTGATCGTTTCCTGAGCGACCACCGTGACCTTGCCGTCCTTGCCGAAGAATTGGAAATTCGCGGACATCGGGCGCGTGACGAAGGGAAAGAATTCGTTGCGCGAACCTTCGGCGACCGACGGATGGCCGTTCGCATCAAGCGAAACGATGGCTTTCCAATTTAGTACCGTGCTACCGACCGCCGGCGTATGACGAGGCAGCGTCTTGAACAATGGGTACTTGGTCGGAAAAAGTTCCTTGACGTCGGCTTCGAGCAGGTACGCATTGAGGCCCGACCCGCTGGAAATGCCATTGGACGTGACATCTTTGAGGAGATTCATAGTCTCCTCGGTCATGTCGGAAATCGGAGAAAAATTAAAGGGCATGGGGGTCTCGTATCCTTCGCCTACCTACTGACGGGCGCCGTTAAAAATCGAAATCTCCTGAAACGTAGCGGGGCGCTGATTCTTGCGCAGCCATCGACCGACTTGCAATTGCGCGGCTTCGTCGCCCGCATCAGCCGCCTTGATGACATCAGCCGAAGGCTTCTCGATGGCGGGCTTCGCGGCCTGAGCCGCAGAGCGCTTCACGACGGCCGCGCGATTACCGATTCCCGTGGTGACGCCCTGGTTACCGCGAACCGCAGCCACCGCAGCCTTGACTCCGGCTTCGTAGGCCTCGGCCATAGCCTTCTTGAGGTCACCGGCCGTCACGGCCTTCTCGGGGTCCAGGGCTTCCGCGCCACTGCGCTCGTCGCCCTCGACCTCTTGACCTTCGCTGCCCTCGGCCTTTTCGGGGTCGAGTTCCACTTCTTCCGACGCGCCGACGGCCTTCATTGCCCGCTCAAGATCCTCTTGAACGGCCTTGGCATGGGCGGCATGGCGCTCGGCATGATCACCGATCGCCTTGTGGACGGCCTTAAGCCGGGCATGCACGGACTTTGCTTTTTCTAAGGTCACAGTGTGGTCACCTGTAATAGGGACTGGTATACCGAGAGCTGCGACCTGAGCCTCGATGGACTTCACGAGCGCGAACATCTCATCCAGAGAATTCGCGGCTTTTTCGGACTTTTCGGACTCGCTTGTGTCGATGTCGTGCTCGTGCGCCAGACGAAGCAGCTTGGCTTTGAGTTCCGACTTTTTGTCAGCCGGCAACTCAGTTTGGTCGAAGCGGGCGAGGGCGTTGCGGATATGACTCTTGGTCTTTGCCTCATCCCCCGGGAACTCGACCGGCAAGTGCCAAGTGTCGGTTTTCTGCGGGTCACCGACATAAAGGAACGAAGATGCGGGCAAATCGACGCCGTCCACGCGCTTCGTGCGGGCTTCGGCCTTTTCGGCGAACCGCTTTTCCTCGGTCGTGCCATCGGATTTCAGCATCTCGAAAGTTGCATTGGGGTTGGCTGGGTAATCCACGATTGATACCTCGTACGGTTGAGCGGCATAGCGCTTGAGCTTGGGATTGTCGGCGTCGGTCCAGCGCGCCGTGTACTTTCCGCCGATGCTAAAGCCGGTGTAGACGCCTTCCCGAGCTTTTTGCCACGCTTGGTCGTCCACGATTTTTGCGCAGACCTCGATGGCCTTGGCGGCGTCATCGAAATTGATGCTGGTGAGTTTGCCCACCGCTCGCTTGGCGTCGTGCTGTTCTCGAACATTGCCCACCGACTTACCGTCAGTGGCGTCAGCGATTTGCTGCGACCACTCCTGGAACAGAGGCTTGGACGCCGAGTAGTCGAATATTTCGCCAGCCGAGTCGGGCGTCTCGTCGGCGGCCACCCCGTAAACCAGGCGGCGCTCTTCGTCCAGCTTGATGACGCGGAGGTTTAAGTGCTTGAGCTGGCTATCCATGGGCCTATAAGAGGCCCGCATATACGGACTACGTCAGAACGATGCCGGGGCCTCCGCTGTCAGGGTCCGATTCTCGGAGGTGACAATCGGCAACTGTGCCTGGTCCTCCAACAGAACCTTGACTACATCCGCAGGCATGGCTATCTCGCCGCTGGGCAGCGCTTGGGCCTTGTCCTGCGAGGGGGCAGCGGCAACTACCTGTCGAGGCGTGCTGGCGCTCTGCAATTTAGCGATGACCCGCGCCGACTCCTGCTGCTCCTGCGCCAGTTCGGTTTTCAGCCGGTAGATAGTCTGCGTCTGAGCATTGATCGCCGAGGCTTCCTCGGCCAACTCCCGGCTGGTCAGCTTAGATTGGGCCTGGTACTGCTGGTATGCGGCGTCCGCCCTACCCACCGCGCGGTTGTAGGCCTCGTCGGCTTTCCACATGATGAAGGTCGCAAGCATGACCGCGATCACTGAAGCGGCGATCTGTCTATTGCTGAGTTTCGGGATGCTCATCAGCTTGCTTGCGCGCCTCGGCCCGAGCCTTCATAGTGGCGGCGATTCTCGCCTTGGTTTCGGGCGAGTGCCGGTGGCCCGCAAAGCCCGCTGCCTTGCGTGGCTGCTCTTCGTCGTCTCCCACGAATTTAGCTACCGTCATGTAGCAGCGGCAATTGGGGTGCAGCGGCGGGATGGTGGCGTCGTCTATAGGCTTGGGGGGCTCTGCCGCCCGCTCGATGCAAAAAATACAATGAGGCTCAATCGACGAGAGGTTCCACTTGACCTTTTCGACGACGCCCGAATTCTTCCACGCTTCAAGGTTCACGCGCTGGCCGATCGTCTTGATCTCGGTGTTAGCGATCATCCGGGCCCTGGCATCCGAAAAAATGCCGGCGTCCTTGATGGCTTGGATTAGGTCGCCTTGCGATAGGTCTGGGTGCTCAGCGAAGATTTCGCGCAGGCTGTCGCGGGTCGTGTCGCTGATCGCATAGCGCGCATCGGGATTCGGGATGAGGTTGCCGTCCGCGTCTCGCTTCATTCCGACCATTTCTGCGGCTCGATCCTTGGCCATGGCTCTCGCGGCTTCTTGCGTCTTAGCAAAGCCCACGAAGGCACCGGTCGAAGTGCTGCCGTCGAGCGCCGACTTGGCCGCGGCCTGAGCAAGCGCAGGCTCGGCATCTCCCGGCAATAGCTCCCATTCGAGTTCGATTTTTTGGAGGAGAGACGCGAGCAGGGCCTCTCGCTGGGCATCGGTCAACTTGTCGTCAGTATCAGCCTTGGTAGCCCCAGACAGCTCGCGGTCCACGGCTCTTTCCTGCGCATGGAACGTTTCGCGGATCGCGGACTCCAAATCCTGCTCGGGATCACGGGCTGCGCCGGCGGCTTTTTGGGCTGTGCCCCTCGATCCGGCCTTAGGTGGCTTCTTCTTGGGCGGCTCGTCGTATCTCTCAGCCTTCGGCGCGGCGGCCGGTGAAGCCTGCTGCTGCTGCTGCGCCTGGCCCAATGGAATAAAGCCAGTAGCCGTGACTACGCCCAGCATGTCAGCTTCGGGTTGGCCCTCGATTGGCGGCAGGCCTTGGTCACCGCGGATTTCGTTGGGCGTGCGGACGGCGGCCGAGACGTAAATTTTGTCGGCTCCCGCCTGCTTCTCTATGTCCGGGTCGCGCTCCGTGGCCCATGCAAATTCGTAGCCCGCCAGGCCCATTTTGGTCTGGATAATTTTGTCGAGCAGCGACTTGATGAAAACGAGTTTCGGACGCTGGCCCTCCTCTTCCGCGCTGTTCGCTGTTTGCTCGGCGGAGGCGCGATTCATGGGCTTTTGGAGTGCCGATGGGCTAACGCTGAACGCGTAGCAAACTCTACGCACCATCACGTCATCAAATTCGTCGGCCAGGGCATTCTGCTTCGGGAACACGATCTCCGGCTTGCCTGAACCAAGCGTCGGCAAAAACTTGATCTGGTTTCGCCGTTGGAGATTGCCGGAGAGCATCGAATTAAAATGCTCCTCGAATCGCCTCACCTGTTCGAGCGGCGCGTCCGGGATGAAGACCAGTGCTTCAGGTGTGTTGCCCGACGTATAAAATCCCAACTGCATGATCGAGCGGCGCAGACCGGTGTTGATGTCGAGGAGCAATTGCTCGACTTGAGGGAAACCATAGAGCTGCGACGACCGCTCGTTGTACATCGCATAGAGAAGATCATCGGTTGTGAGGTTCTGTGCCGGCAGCCCATGGACCGTCTGCTGATATGCGGGCTGGGGGGGAGCCGGCGTCTCACCAGTCGGATCAATCAGCCGGACGATGGTGGCTCCATCCAACTGTTGGAGTGCCGCGATTTTGCCGGTGACGTCACGCTCCAAGTACGTCGCCCATGCGTCGAGGACGAATAGGTCTTCGAGATGCGACCGAAGCCATGTGCCCCATGGGCGCTCGCCGTCCGGGTAAGCGAAAAACTGCTTGAGCTGGATGATATTTTGGTCTGAGGCTTCGCGACGCTGGCGGGTGCGCGCGTCTTCACCCGGCCGCTCGATGGCTCTGATCGTCCATTGCACACGACAGATTTGATCCTTGCAGGTCTCGATCACGAGGCGGAGCAAAGGCCAGTGGTCGGCTAGGCTGCGAAGCGTCGCGGGTGTGACGCGGCCCTCGCGCGGAACGATGTTCTTGTTTTGGCCGACGTTAAAGCCCAGCCGCCGAGGCTTCGTCCCGACCGGGGCAAATGGGGCGATCGGCTGAAGAGGCGGAAACCAACCGCTGTCGGCGCCTGTAATCTGAGACTGTGGAGCGACGTCAGACGGCTGCGTGCCGGGGGGGATCACGATGCCACGAGTTTGCCGGCGAAAAGGGTTAGGCAACCGCTTAGGCATGCGCGGCCTCCGCCTGCTCGTCTTCTATGGGCGAGACCTGCGCCTGGTCGTCTTCCGCCGGCGGTGCCGCGACGGCGGCCCGGGCCAACTCATCCCACTCTTTGGCTTTGCGCTGGGGGGGCTCGGGCCAGATGGCATCGCAGCGCCGGCAGCTATGCACGACGGCGGCGGGCTCGGGCGCGTAGCGGATCCTCTGCTTGCGCATTGAGCCGCAGGCGGGGCACGGTTGGTGAAGGTCCGAGCGATGGACCATGCCGAGCCAGGCGCGGCGCGTCGTGATGAGCCAAAGCAAAAATCGGGCGAGGAGCTTCACCTATAAGGGCTCTGAATACCAAGACTCGGGAGTCTCGCCAAGACTTACGGGCGGCGAATGGCTCGCCAGGCCTGCTGCGTGACAGCTTGTACGTAGGCCAATGCTTCTTCCCGGGCGGCGTCGGCCAGGCGCTGCTCTTCGGCTTGACGCTGGCCGGCTGATTGGGGAGCAGTGGGCTCAGGGCGCTCGCCCGGCGAAGGTTTATCGGCAGCGGCGATTTCGTGAGCCCACAGGGTGAGTAGTCCGTGCTGACGCTTGCGGCGCCAGGTCAGGACCTGGGATAAGGCGTCACAGTCGTCGTCGTGGCGCGCGCGAGGGAACTTGGCCAGCAAATCAATTAATTCATCGAAATCCGCGCCCTCGGGTATGAAGACGGTGCCCGCTTCGACTTGCGGCGCGACGGCCAACGTGCGGGAGACCTTGCTATCGGCTCCCGGGTTGATCGGAATCAGGGGGAACTCCGACGACATCTCGCTGATGATGGCCGGGCCGTTTGCCTTGTCCTCGCATAGCACCGCGCTGATCGGATGGCCGAGGATGGCCCACTTCTCGATGAGGGCGCGGAGCGCGTGCTTCGTCTGCGCGTAGTCTAAACGCTGAGTGCGGCGATCGCAGAGGTAGGAATTGACGCCGGCGAAGCCCCAGACCTGCATTGCCACAAGGTCCGAGTCCTTGTTTCCTTTGAACGACGCGTCAACGCTGACGATCACCTGATCGAAGCTCG
>JBOGKX010000153.1:0-9943 GCA_050746125.1 Terriglobales bacterium
GCGAGGCGGCGGCCCAGCACCGGCGCGTCCAGGGAGTAACCGAAGCTGGCCGCGATCTCCTCGAACTCGGCCACCTTGCGCGCGTCAGGTTTTTCGTGGATACGGTAAATCGAGGCCACGTTCAGCCGTTCCAGGTGGCCGGCCACGGTTTCATTCGCCGCCAGCATGAACTCCTCGATGATGCGGTGCGCGATATTGCGCTCGGATTTGACGATGGAACGCATCAGCCCGAATTCGTCGAAGGCGATTTCCGGCTCGGGAAGGTCGAAGTCGATCGAGCCGCGCTGCATGCGGCGGCGATACAGGAGTTTTTGCAGCGCCAACATGGGAGGCAAGCGCCCGGCCAGGGTGCCGTGGCGGCGGCGCGCCCCCTCGTCGCCTTGCAGGATTGCGTTGACCTCGGTGTAGGTCATGCGCGCCGCCGAGCGGATGATGCCGGGCACGATTTCATAGCCGCGGCGCCGGCCCTCGCCGTCGAAGCGCATCACGCAGCTCAGCGTCAGCCGCTCGACCTCGGGGCGCAAGCTGCACAGATCGGTGGATAGCTCGACCGGCAGCATGGGTACGGCGCGGTCGGGGAAATAGACCGAGGTGCCGCGCAGGCGCGCCTCGCGGTCCATGGCCGAGCCGGCGGCGACGTAATGGGTAACGTCGGCGATATGGACCTGCAACTCGAATTCGCCATCCGGCAGCGCGCGCACGTGCACGGCGTCATCGAAGTCGCGGGCGGATTCGCCGTCGATGGTAACGACCGGGAAGGCGCGGAAATCGCGGCGCGTCGCCGCCTCGGCGGCGGCGATTATTTGCGGGGTGGCGGCGGCTTCGCCCAGCACCTCGTCGGGAAAGCGATGCGGCAGGTGGTATTTGCGGATGATGATCTCGACGTCGATGCCGAAGTCGTCGCGATGGCCCAAGATCTCCACCACGCGGCCGCGGGCGGCGCTCGTGGGCGTGGGGTATTGGGTGATCGCGGCGTCCACCACCAGCCCGTCGAGCGCTTCGGGCGTGATCGCCCCGAATCCGGCCCGGGCGCCTGGGCGCGCCTCGGCGCCGAGAACGCGATGGGGCGTGAGTTGGGCGGCGCCTTCCGGCCGCTCCTGGCCGCGGGGAATGACGATCGGATCGCGCAGCCGATCGTCGAAGGGTGCCACCACGTTGTGCGACCGTCCGGCGCGAAATTCGCCAACCACCGTGGCGTGGGCGCGGCGGAGAATGCGGGTAACCTTGCCTTCGCCGCGCCCCTCGGCGGTGCGCCGCAACACGCGCACCGCCACCGTGTCGCCGTGCATGGCGCTGCCCACGAAGGGCGGCGGTATGAAGATATCGCCGCTGAAGCGGGTCGCCTGCTCCGAGTCGCGCGGCAATACGAAGGCGAAGCCGTCGCGGTGAACGCTAATGCGTCCAGCGATCTCGCCCGGAGCCGCCCGCGGCGCGGTCTCCGGCGGCGCGGGCGGGCTTTCGCGCGCCGCCGCGGGAAGTTCGAAGTGATGGCGGGTCTCGATCAGCCGCCGCTCGCGCACCAACTCGGCAAGCATGGCTTTAAACTCGCGCCGCGCCGCCGTCTTGATGCCCAACTCGCGCAGCAGCTGTTTGAAAGTGGCGCGGCGGTGCGGCTGGCGCTCGATGTGGCGCAGCAGGCGATCGGGTTCAAGGGGCATCGGACGCTTCCAGTATGCGGTGGCGGAGGGTTCCCGCGCCGGCCATGGCGCCGGCTATCGGAACATCCGCAGATCGAGGCAAAGCGCTCCGGAGGCTCGAAAGTAACGCGCGCAAAGTCGCCTTGCCCGGGGTTGAGCAGCAGGTTCCATTCGCCGCGCACGGCCGCGGAGGGGACCAGGAGAGCGACGGTTCGGCCGGCGCGCGCCCAGTCATCGCCCATACGCTGCAATGACTCCGGGCGGTGCCGCTCCCAACCCGCGGGCAGGCTGGCTGTCCCGATCCGCTCCGCTTCCAGGGCCGAAGGGACCTGGCCGGCGATCGCCACCAGGTCCCCGGGCAGAAGCTTGGGTTCGAGGTTCACGAAGCTATCGACCGCCGCTAGGGCCAGCGAGGTCGAGGTGTAGACGAGGCGAGTACCGCGGCTATTCCAGCGGCCGGGAAAGAGCGCGGCGTCCTCGCCGCGCCGCGCCGCCAGATAGCGCCGCCGGCAGATCTTCCAGAAGCGCATCAGCTGTACACGCCATAGGCGATGCGGCCTAAAAGATCCTCGACTCCGCGCGCGCCTAGGTCGGTATCGAGCTGATCGAGCGGCCGCTCGCCGCAGAGTGCGCGATTGGGCGTGCGCAGCCACTCTACCGCCTTGGCCTCATCTCCCACCATCTTGCGGGCGGCGGCATAGACGCGCGCCAGCCGCACCGCCCGGTCCGATTCCGCCGCCGTCAGCCGCGCGCGGCGGCTCAAGCGCCGTGACAACGTGCGCCGCGGGATGCCCAAATGCCGCGACAAAGCGCTGATGCCCACTGCCAGCCGCGCGGCGAGCTGCGTGACCGTGTCGGCCGGCAGGCCGCGACGCACCAAGCGCGCCAGATCGTCGGCCCGCTTGACCGTCTCGCCCAGCACCTTGCGGCCGCCCAGGGCGTCCGCGATCGCCGCCGTTTCCATCATCGGCGTCCTGGCTCATTATCACGCGCCATTTGACGCAATGTCGCGGCCGCGGGCGCCTTAGACGGGGATGGCGGGCGCGGTCGGCGCCGGAGCGGGGCGGTAGAGCAGCACCACGCACTCGGCCACGGCCAAGTCGGCCCAGGGCAGGCCCTCGGGCGTCTTCGCTTTGATGGAGACTTGCCCCACCTCGACGCCGAGCAGCGAGGCCACCGCCGCTTGCAGGGCGGGGCGGAAGGGCGCCAGTTTGGGACGCTCGAGGATCACGACTGCGTCCACGTTGGCGATGCGCCAGCCGCGCTGCTGCGCCAGACCCACCGCGTGCCGCACGAATTGGGCGCTGGCGGCGTCGCGCCAGGCCTCGACTTCGGG
This sequence comes from Terriglobales bacterium, assembly GCA_050746125.1. GTDB lineage: Bacteria > Acidobacteriota > Terriglobia > Terriglobales > SCQP01 > JAJPKR01. The sequence continues at coordinate 2,974 of JBOGKX010000153.1, forward strand.
CGGGAAATGGGTGCCGATGTCGCCCAGCGCCAGCGCGCCCAGCAGAGCATCGGTCAAGGCGTGCAGCAGCACGTCGCCGTCGCTGTGGCCGGCCAAGCCGCGATCATGAGGAATCCGCACGCCCCCCAGCCACAATGGTCTCGCCGGGACGAAACGATGCGAGTCCCATCCCTGGCCCACGCGGAACGGCGTCGCATCCGTCATCGCCGCTTTAGGGGCCGGAAGGCGGTTGCGCCGGTGCCGCCGTTTTGGCGGACTTGGCGCCGGTGGTCGAGCTGGCGGGAATTTCCTTGCGCAGCTTTTCCAGCATCTCGCGCTGCTTGCGGTTGAGCTTGACCTTGCGCGGGTAGGGAACGCTGCGATGCACCTCGTCGGCCAGCAGCTGCTCGTGTTGCAAACGGTCGAGTTCGTCAGGCGTCAGGGTTTGATCGTCGCCGATCTTCGGCGCGCCGGGAATGGCCTGGTTCACGACGCTGGCGGTCACGTTGGCGCTGGTGTTAGGCACGTCGCTGGCTTCCGTCGCGGTCGGCGTGGTGACGGTGTTGGGATCCTGGAAGCCGCCCGATCCCACCGACTGCAACTGCAACGCGCCGCTCGCCGCGCTCGGCGTTGCCGCCGCGTCGGCGCTCGCCGCGTTGTTGCTGGCGGGCGCGCTGGTGAGGGCGGCGATCTCCGCTTGCGCGGTGGCCGGCGCGCCGGCCGGAGTGGAACCCATGGGCGGGTTGCCGACCTTGTCGGCGCGGTCCAGCTCGGTGATGGGCCGGCCGCGAAAGATCGAGGTCAACTCCTCGAAACGGGAAGGCACCGTGCGGCCGGCGATCTCGCGGCGATTGAACGCGATCGCCTCCGGCGTCGGCTTGGGAACCGGCGCGTGCAAGGCCACCAGCTCTTTTTTCGCTTCCCTGACCTCGGGGCTGAGCGGATAACGTTCGATCAGGCGCGTGTAATACCCCGTGGCCAGCGCCCGGTCGTTGTTCTCGTTTTCCACCATCAGCTTCTTCATCATCGGGTTGAACTCGTACTTCGCCGCCCAGGCATAGCGGCTGGAGGTGGTCAGGTAGGAACGGGCCAGCATGGCCATGGCTTCGTCGCCGCGGCTGTAGAGCGGATATTTGTTGACCACGTCTTGCAGGCGGCTCTGCGCGGCGCGATACTCCTCGCGCAGCACGTAAAAGCTGCCGATGCGAAATTCCCCGTCGGCCAGTACTTCGTCCACTTCGCGCAGCATCGCGCGTGCCTTGTCGGCCATTGGGCCGGAGGGATAGTTCTGCAGGAACGTGCGCAGGTCCTGCTCGGCTTGCAGGGCGTTGCTATCGTCGCGATCGGGCTTTTGCAGTTGCCGGAAATGGATTTCCGCGATCTTGAGCTGCGCCTCCTGCGCCTCCTTCATGGTGGGGAAGAAGGTGATGAAATCGCGATATTCCGCCTCCGCCTGCGCCAAGCCTTCGGTGCCCCCCTCCCGATACCAGGAATCGGCGATCGCCATCTTGGCGCGCGCCAGATATTCGCTGTCGGGATAGGAGTTGATCAGCGTTTGCAGCAGCAGCCGCGAGACGGTGAATTTGCCCTTGGCCAGATCGGTCATGGCCTTGTCGAATAGGTCCTTGTCCGGCTGCGCGGAGTTGACCCCCGCCAAGGGGTTGATGTTTTTATGGTGCCCGAACAAGCAGGCGGAGTTGAGCAGCAACAAGGCCGCCAACAGGGGGAAAATCAAGAATCGTCTCATCGGCTAAACCACCGGCGGGCGCCGGCCAAACGCGGGCTGGAGGCCCAAGCTCCCGAAGTTGGCGATTTTACTCGCTTAGTTTACGTCAAGTCGCCTGCCTATAGCGAACCGATTGCGCCGGCTGGACCCCTGCCGCCACCACCGACGGGGGCAGTGGAACTTTTTGGTTTTCGAGCCGTATCTCCGCCATGGTTTCATTGCTCGGCCAGTTGCGGCAAGTGTTGCGCCGGCTTCGCCGCGCACCCCTCTTCACGGCCGTGACCCTGCTCACCCTGGCGGTGGGCATCGGCGCCAATACCGCGGTTTTCAGCGTGGTCGAGGGCGTGTTGCTCGAACCTTTGCCCTATCCGCGCGCGCAACGGTTGGTGGGCGTGTGGCAGACGGCCCCCGGGGCTGGCATCGCCGACCTGAACATGGCGCCCTCGAATTATTTCGTCTTTCGCGAGCAGAATCGTACGTTTCAGGACATCGGCTTGTACTCCGGCGATTCGGTGAGCGTGACCGGCGCCGGCGCGCCGGAGCAGGTCCCGGCGCTCGACGTCACCGACGGCACCCTGTCCATCCTCGGCATTCCGCCCTTGTTGGGACGCACATTTTCGCGCCACGACGATCTGCCCAGCTCGCCGGCGACGGTCGTGCTCACCTACGGCTATTGGCAGCGAAAGTTCGGCGGCAATCGCCAGATTCTCGGGAAGACGATCATCCTCGACGGCAAACCGCGACGTATCATCGGCGTGATGCCGCGGCGCTTCCGGTTCTTGGATCGACCGCAACTGGACCTCATCCTGCCGTTGCAGTTCGACCGCGCCAAGACGACCCTCGGTAATTTCAGCTTTGAAGGCTTGGCGCGGCTCAAGCCAGGCGTGACCCTGGCGCAGGCCAACGCCGACGTGGGGCGAATGTGGCCGATGGTGCTGCGCGCGTTCCCGCCGCCGCCGGGCTTCAGCCTGCAATTGTTCGAGCACGCGCGGATCGGCCCCAATCTGCGCCCGCTGAAGCGGGACGTCGTGGGCGACGTGGGGAAGCTGTTGTGGATTCTGATGCTCAGCCTGGCGCTGGTGCTGCTGATCGCCTGTGCCAACGTCGCCAATTTAATGCTGGTGCGGGCGGAAGGTCGCCAGCAGGAGTTAGCGATTCGCGCCGCGCTCGGCTCCAGCCGCGCCCGCATCGCCGCGGATCTTTGGTTGGAAAGCCTGATCCTCGCCCTGCTGGGCGGCGCCCTGGGGCTGGGCCTGGCCTATGGGGCGCTGCGCTTGCTCGTGGCGCTGGCGCCGGCGGGCTTGCCGCGGCTCGCCGACATCGGCCTTAACGGCCCCGTGCTGCTGTTTTCATTGGCGATCGCGGTGCTCGCCAGCCTCATGTGCGGCGCCATCCCCGTCGTCAAATACGCCGGTGCGAGGGCGGGAACGGGGCTGCGCGAAGGTGGACGCGCGCTCAGCCAGAGCCGCGAGCGCCATCGTGCCCGCAATGGGCTGGTGCTGGTGCAAGTGGCGCTGGCCTTCGTCCTGCTGATCTGCTCCGGGCTGATGATCCGCACCTTTCGCGCACTCACCGCCGTCAGCCCCGGCTTCGCGGCGCCTGCCGATGTGCAAACGTTCCATGTCGATGTGCCCGACGCGGAAGTGGCCGACCCCACGCGCGTGGCGCGGATGGAAGAGCAAATGGAGAAGAACATTGCCGCGCTGCCCGGCGTGCAAAGCGTCGGTATCTCGGATGCCCTCCCCATGACCGGGAGCGATTCCAACGATCCGATCTTCGCGGCGGATCGCACCTACGCCCAAGGCGAGCTCCCGCCCCTGCGCCGTTTCGTCCACATCTCGCCAGGCTATTTCCACGTCCTCGGCACGCCGCTGATCGTCGGACGCGATTTTACCTGGAACGACGTTTACGACAAGCTGCCGGTGGCCATCATCTCGGAGAACTTCGCGCGCGAATATTGGGGCGGCGCCGCCAGCGCGCTCGGCCGGCGCATCCGTGTCAGCACGGTGGACGATTGGCGGCAGATCGTCGGCGTGGTCGGCGACGTGCACAACGACGGCGTCGAACAAAAGGCGCCCACTATCGCCTATTGGCCGCTGCTGCAAGCCCGCTTCGAAAGCCAACCCATTCGCGTTTCCCGCTATGTCGGTTTCGCCATCCGCAGTCCGCGAGCGGGCTCCCGCAGCCTGATGAACGAGGTGCGGCGCGCCGTCTGGGCCGTCGATCCCAGCTTGCCGCTCGCCCGCGTGCACACGCTCGACTACTGGTATCGCCGCTCGCTGGCGCGTGCCTCGTTTACGCTGACCATGCTGGCTTTGGCGGGCGGCATGGCGTTGTTGCTGGGCTTCATCGGCCTCTATGGCGTTTTGGCCTATTCCGTCGCCCAGCGCACGCGCGAGATCGGCATCCGCATGGCTCTGGGGGCGCAGCCCAGGGCGCTCGTGCGGATGTTCGTGCGCCAGGGACTCGCGCTGACCGCCACGGGCGTCGCCTGCGGCATCGTCGTGGCGATCGCCGCTGCGCGGCTGATGGCTTCGCTGCTGTTCGGCGTCCGGCCTCTGGATTGGGCCACTTACGGCGCGGTCATCGCCGGGCTGGCGGCGGTGGCGGCGCTGGCCAGCTATCTGCCCTCGCGGCGCGCCGCCGCCGTGAATCCCACCGAGGCGCTGCGCGCCGAGTAGCGCCGCCGACCGGCAACCCTCAAGCGGAAATCAACTGTTCGGGCTCGACCGGCGTGGCTTGGCCGTGGGCACGCCGCGACATGTAAAGCCACAGGAGCAGCAAGGCGATGGCGCCGCCTAGCGTGTCGAGCAGCACGTCGCTGAACTCGACGCCACGGCCGGGGACGAAGCTTTGGTGCAACTCGTCGGTGCTGGCGTAGATAAATACGAAAAGCAGCGCGCCGGACGCCGCCGGCCAGCGGAATCGAGGTCCCTTATCGAGCGCCAGGGCGCGATACGTAACCAAGGCGAGGAGAAAATAGACGCTGAAATGGGCACACTTGCGAAACGGCTCGTTCCAAACGGCGATGCGCTCGGGCGTGGCGAGATGGAAAAGCCCAAGAAGCCAGCCCAGCACGGCGGCGCTGTGCTGGCCCGAGTTGGCGTCGCGCGAAAGCAAGTAAATGACTGTGCATAATGCCGCGACCGGCAGCCAGCCGCGCGCGAGCCGGCTCAAGAAATGGGAATTTTGCTGGGGCAAGTCGACCTTCGCTAGCAAGTCCTATGCTCCATTTTACGGCATCGCGGCCGCATTCGGCGATCGCAATTGAAAGTCGGAGAAATCTTGCGTCTTCGCTTCGCGCAGTCTCTTGAATAGCAAAATCGAAGCGTCGAACGCGAAATCCGTCCGCGCCGGCAGCCATTCGCTCGGCGCCCGCCGCGCCAATTGCAGATCGAGGTGCGCGGAATGTACCGTCGCCAAAATGCCCAAGAAATATTTCACCGGCTCGAAGGTGTGCAAAATAATGCGCACCACGTGATGGTCCTGGGCATCCACCCATATCTCGCCTTTGGAAGCCAGCAGCACCTGCTCTTCGCGCGACCGCGACGGAGTGTTGGGATTAGGGGTGGCGGCGTAGATCCAGACGGTTCGATCCTGCCAGCGATCGACTCGCCCCGGTGCGTAGAGAAAATCGTTCGCCAGCTTGGCAAAGGAATAGGCGCGCCCGTTGAAAATCAGCGAGCCGGCGGGCGGCGGGGGGCGATGGCGGAGTTCCGCCGCGCGGGCTTGCGCGGCGTGCCGCTGGACTTCCAGTTGGGCGGCGGTGAGCGGCTGGCCGTTGTTGGCCAGGGTAATCGTCACTTGGTGGCCGTCCACGAAATAGACGAAGAGCCGGCGGCGAGTTACGCGGCCATTCTTGGTCAGCGCCACGTTTTCGCGGTGGGAGTATCGCCAGACGTTTTGCTGATCGGCGGAGAAGTTGCGGATCAACTCGGCGCGCATCGAGTCGATCGGGGGCGGTGACGCGGCCGGCGCCTGGGCGAAGGCCGCGGGCGCGGCCGGCAGCAGCGCGAGCGCGGCGGCCGCGGCAAAGGAGCGCACTGCGAGCGGGTGCACGGCGCGCCGCTTTCTTGTGCGCACGCGCCTCAGGGAGCGACCGGTTCGGCTTCTTCGCGCGAGACCGGACGGAAGCTCAGCCCGTCGTTCTCCAGATAGGCCTCGACGAAGGCCGGCCGCGGCAACCCGCCTTGGATGACCAATTCCGATAGCGGATCCTCGATATATTTCTGGAGGGCGCGGCGCAAGGGGCGGGCGCCGTAGGAGCGGTCGGCGCAGGTCTTGTCCAGGATCCAGCGCTTGGCTTCGACCGGCACCGAGACGGTGACGTTTTTCTGCGCCAAATGCTGGTTCAGTTGCTGCACCAGCAGTTCGACGACCTGCAGCAGATCTTCGTCGCTCAAAGCGTTGAAGAGGATGATCTCGTCGACGCGGTTGAGGAATTCCGGGTTGAAAAGCCGCTTGACCTCGTTGCGCACCAGATCCTCGACTTTGGCTAGCACCTGCTCGTCGTTGGGCGACTGGAAGCCGAGGTGATTGCGGCGCTCCAGATGGCGGGCGCCGATATTGGACGTCATGATGATGATCGTGTTCTTGAAGTCCACGGTATTGCCCAGCCCGTCGCTGAGCTGGCCGTCCTCGAAGACTTGCAGCAGGATGTTGAATACGTCGGGGTGAGCCTTCTCGATCTCGTCCAGCAGCACCACGCTGTAGGGGGCGCGCTTGACGCGCTCGGTCAGCTGGCCGCCGTCTTCATAGCCGACGTAGCCGGGGGGCGAGCCGATGAGCTTCGAAACCGAGTGCTTCTCCATGAACTCCGACATGTCGAAGCGGATCATCGCCTTCTCGCTGCCGAACAGGAACGCGGCCAGCGAGCGCGCGACCTCGGTCTTACCCACGCCGGTGGGGCCCAGGAACAGGAACGAGCCGACGGGGCGGTTGGGATTCTTCAGGCCGGCGCGGCTGCGGCGGATGGCCCGCGCCAGCGCGGAGATGCCCTTTTCCTGCGAGACGATCCGCTTGTGCAGTTCCTCCTCGATGCGCAGCAGCTTCTGCATCTCCTCTTCCTTGACGGCGTGCACCGGCACGCCCGTCCAGCGCGCCACCACGTCCTCGATGTCTTCGCGCGTGACCACGCCGGCCACCGCTTCGTCCATTTGATATTTGTCGCGCAGCAGGCGAAGATTTTCGCGCTCCTTGCGCTCCTCGTCGGAATAGAACCGCGCCTTTTCGAATTCGTGGTTTTATATTGATCTGTTATTGCTG
>JBOGKX010000154.1:0-5410 GCA_050746125.1 Terriglobales bacterium
GGGCACGGCGGCGCGCCGCCCAGCGCAGGCCGAGCGCAACCAAGATCGCCCAAACCGGCCAGGCGGCCAAGGAGTGAGTCAAGCCGCGATGATGGGCCAGGAAGGAGACATTGTTCCAGCCGAACACGCAATCCACGTCGGGTAAGTTGGCCGCAATGACCAGGGCGGCGGTGGCATACGGCACGCGGCCTTGGAAGCCGGCCCGCGAGAGCGCCACGCCCACCAAGGAATGGGTCAAGGTGTCCACGCGCCTACCTTAGCAGGGTGCAGCCCCGCTCAGCTCAAAGCTCATGGCTCATGGCGCAAGGGCGGCGGCCACACGGCACCACACCCAAGGATGGCCAGAGCCCTGGCAGCGGCGGGGCCGCCCATTTTCTGGACGCCGCTCCCGTTGGTCCCCACCCCAGCACCGTTGCGGCGCTGGGAACCCCAGGTCGCGGCTGCGGCCCGGCTTCGATGCCGGCGGGATTTCGTGGCGGAAATTCCTTGCTGGCGGAATTTCCTGACGGAAATTCCTTGGCCGGCAACGGAGGCCCGCTCCGCTCAGGGCCTCTCCAAGTTGCCGCGAAGGCGAAAAGTTTGTCTCATTTAGGCGTTGCCAGCCCCGCCCGAACAGGGGGGACGAGCGAGCAAAATCAATGACTTGGCCGGCTCCGGCCGTGAGACACCAAAACCCTACCAAGACTGACTGGGCGATGAGGACTGACACGTCGGTCGGCATTGCGAGCCGAACCATGATCGCGAGCATATAAGCTGAGATGCTACTTTCGGCGGAGCTGTTGGCGGCTGGCCCGCCTATTTTCCGACCGCCGCTCCTTCCCGGGGGAGTGGCCGGCGCGGGCGGCGGGTGCGGCGAGGGCGGTTTTCTTCTAGACTTAGCGAGGGGTGGCGATGGAAGCCAGCGTCTTTGTTGCCGAACTGCGCCGCGAGCTCGATGCGGAACTCTTGAAACTGGACGAATTGCCGGTCGCACAGCCCGGCCAGCAGCCCCAAGAAGCGCTGGTGGACCTGCTGCACATGGCGCTCAAGAGCGAACTCGAGGCCAGCGACATCGCCGCCCTGTGGATGTCCACCACGGTCGAGCTCGACGCCAAGCTGGGCCTGGCGCGGCAGTGCGGCGACGAGGCGAAGCACTTCGAGCTGATCCAACAGCGGCTGGAAGAATTGGGCGCGCCGGCGCGCGGCTGGAATCCGGTGGCGCACGGCTACTCGCCGCTCTACCACTACTTGCGCACCCTGCACTCGACGATCGAGCGCTTGGCCGCCGGCCAGTTCGCGCGCGAGGGCATCGCGCAAAAGCGCAACCGCCAATTCATCGCCTGGTTGGAGCAGATCGGCGACGAACCCACGGCGCGGCTTTACCGCGAGATCGTGCAGCCGGAGGAAGACGCCCATCACGCCTTCGCCGACCAAATGCTGCACAAATACGCCAATACCCCGGAAGCGCAGGAGAAGGCGCGGCAAGCGTTGCGCAAGACGCTGGCGCTGGCCGACGAATTGCGCGAAGTCGCCGTGCAGCGCACCGGCCTGGCGGCGATCCCGGGCTCTTAAATCCGAGGAGGGAGCGATGGCGGAAGAACCCGGCCGCCCCGGGCGCCTGGCCGTGATTGGCGCCGGCACCATGGGGCGCGGCATCGCCCATGCCGCCGCGGTGGCGGGTTTAGCCACGACGGTGCAGGACGTGGCGCCGGCCGCCTTGCAGCGAGCGCGCCGCGCGATCGAGGAGATCGTGGCAAAGGGCGTCGAACTCGGCAAGCTGGAGGCGGAGGAGCGCGACGCGGCCCTGGCGCGCATCGCCTTTGTCGAAGACCTGGCGGCCGCCGTGCAAGACGCGGACCTGGTGATTGAGGCCGTGCCGGAGCGGATGGCCATCAAGCTCGAACTCTTCGCCGCGCTCGATCGCGTGGCCCCTCCCGACGCCATTCTGGCCACCAACACCAGCTCGCTGAGCGTCACCGAGATGGCGGCGGCGACGAACCGGGCGGGGCGCTGCATCGGGCTGCATTTTTTCAACCCGGTGCAGAAGATGAAGCTGCTCGAGATCGTGCGCGGGCTCGAGACCGAGCCGGCGACGGTGGCGGCGGCGGTGGCGACGGCGCGGCGGCTGAACAAGGAGCCGGTGGTGATCCGGGAATCGCCCGGGTTCATCACCAGCCGCATGAACGCGCTCATCGGCAACGAGGCCTTCGCACTGCTGGCGGAAGGCGTGGCGTCGGCGGCCGATATCGACAAGGCGATGAAGCTGGGCCTCAACCACCCGATGGGGCCATTCGAGCTGGTGGACCTGGTGGGGCTCGACACGCGGCTGCACATTCTTGAATACCTTTACCGCACCTTGGGCGAGAAGTACCGCCCCCATCCCCTGCTGGTGCAGTACGTGCGCGCCGGCCGGCTGGGACGGAAGTCGGGTCGCGGCGTGTACGAGTACCCGCAACAAGCGGCCGCAACCCTATAATTTCGGCATGGATGCCGCCGCGGAAGTCGCCGCCCTGCGCCGCGAGATCCGCGACCACGAGTACCGCTATTACGTTCTCGACGATCCTGCCATCAGCGACGCCGACTTCGACGCGCTGATGAACCGGCTCAAGGCGCTCGAGCACGCCCATCCCAATCTGGTCACCCCCGACTCGCCGACGCAGCGCGTGGGCGGCGCGCCGCGCGAAGGCTTCGTCAAGCTGCGCCACTCGACGCCGATGATGAGCCTCGACAACGCCTACTCGACGGGCGAGCTGCTCGACTTCGACCGGCGCGTGCGTGAAGGCCTGGCGAAAAACGGCGAGCGGCGCGATCCGGAGCAGCCCGTCGAATACATCGCCGAGCTGAAGCTCGACGGCCTCAGTCTGGCAGTGCAGTACGAAGACGGACGATTGGCGCGCGCCATCACCCGCGGCGACGGCGAGACCGGCGAGGAGGTCACGGAAAACATGCGCACCGTGCGCTCGCTGCCGCTGGCGGTCGAGCGGGAGGCGCGGAAAATAGCCGGCCTGCCCGGTAATTTCGAGGTGCGGGGCGAGGTGCTGATGCCGCGCCGCTCCTTCGCGCTCCTCAACGCGGAGCGCGAAAAGGCCGGCCTGCCGCTCTTCGCCAATCCGCGCAACGCCGCCGCCGGCGCGGTGCGCGTGCTCGATCCGCGCATCACGGCTGCGCGCCGGCTGGTGTTTTTCGCCTACTACTTATTGGTGGAGGGGCAGCCCGCCTTGCCCGAGCACGCAGAATCGCTTAAGGCGCTGGACAAGGCCAAGTTCACGGTGAATCCCCATTGGCGGAAGGTCAAGGGCGCGGAGGAAGCGCTGGCCTTCATCGCGGCATGGGACGCGAAGCGCGCCGGCCTGCCGTACGAAACCGACGGCGTGGTCTTCAAGCTCAACCGCGTGGACTGGCAGCGGCTGCTCGGCTGGACGAGCAAATTTCCGCGCTGGGCCATCGCCTACAAGTACGCGGCGCGCCAGGGCGTCACGCAACTGCTCGACATCGAAGTGCAGGTGGGCCGCACCGGCACGCTGACGCCGGTGGCGGTGCTGGCGCCCATCGCCCTGGGCGGCGTTACGGTGACGCGGGCCACGCTGCACAACGAAGACGAGATCGCGCGCCTGGGGGTGAAGATCGGCGATTTCGTGACGGTCGAGCGGGCAGGCGATGTGATCCCGCGGGTACTGAACGTGGTGGCCGAGCGGCGCCCGGCGGACGCGCGCGACTTCCACATGCCCGACCGCTGCCCGATCTGCGGCGGCCACGTGGTGCGCGAGGAGGGCGAGGTGGCGCGGCGCTGCGTGAACGCCGACTGCCCGGCGCAACTGAAGGAAACCTTGCGCCATTTCGCCCATCGCGACGTGATGAATATCGACGGCTTGGGGCCGGCGCTGGTGGACCAGGTGGTCGAGCACGACGTGACGAGCGGCGGGGGCCCGGTGCGCAGCGCCGCCGATTTGTACCGGCTGGATCGGGAGAAGCTGGTCGCCTTGGAGCGCATGGGCAAGAAGTCGGCCGACAACCTGCTGGCCGAGATCGAGCGCAGCCGCAATAACGATCTCTACCGCGTGATCTCGGGACTGGGCATCCGCTACGTGGGCGAGCGCACCGCCAAGCTTCTGGGCGAGCATTTCGGCGACCTGGACGCGCTGGCGCGCGCCAACGCAGCGGAATTGCAGTTGGTGCCGGAGGTGGGCCCGCAGATCGCCGCGTCGATCGCGGATTACTTCGCCGAACCCGCCAACCGGCGCCTGGTGGAGGCGCTGCGCCAGGCCGGCGTGCGTTTCCGGCAAGCAACGGCGCGGCCGCGCCGCGCCTCCCATTTGGCGGGCATGAAGTTCGTCCTCACCGGCACGCTGCCGCATTGGACGCGGGAAGAGGCCGCGGCCAAGATCGAGGCCGCCGGCGGCCAGGTGGCGGGCTCGGTCAGCAAGAAGACGAACTACGTGGTGGCCGGGGCCGAACCGGGGTCGAAGCTGGACAAAGCGCGCGAACTGGGCGTGGCGGTGATTGACGAAGCGCAACTGAAGAAACTGGTGCGCGGCCCGGAAAAAAGCGACTAAGGCGGCGGGGGCTAAAATCAGGGGAGGGAGATCGTATGGCATTTACGCAAGCTGAGGTTCAGGCCAACCGCGACCATTTCGCGCACAAATTGGAGGCCGAGAAACAGCGCGCCGACGTCGTGCACGCGGTCGAGAGCGGCAACTACGATTTTGTGCTGGTGGATACGCGGGGGCGCTCGCCTTTCGCCAACGGCCACATACCCGGGGCCATTTGCGTGCCGCTCGAGGAGCTGGATCAGGCCATGGCATCGCTGCCGCGCGACCGCGAGATTGTCTCCTATTGCTGGAGCCACGATTGACAGCTCTCCGCGAAAGCGGCTCTGCAGTTCGCAGAGCACGGCTTCTTGGCGAAGGAACTGAACGTGGGCTGGCGGGAATGGACCTATCTAAAGCATCCGCAACACCAAGGCAAGGCCGACGGCTTGCGTTGCACGTGCAGCAAGCTTTGATCTAACATCGGCGCCCATGGTCTATTTCTGGCTGGGGCGCGGCGCGCGCCTGGCTGCCTGCTCCTTCTTGGCCGCGGTTCTGGCGGCGGCGCAGGCGCCGGCCGGCGGATGGCCGGCGTACGGACATGACAACGCCGGCACGCGCTTTTCGCCGCTGACGCAAATCAGCGCCGCGAACGTGGCGCGGCTGAAGGCGGCCTGGATCTACCACACCGGCGACATCGCCGACGGCAACCAGGGCGGCTCGCGCAGCGGCTTCGAGGCGACGCCAATCGTCGCCGGCGGCACGATGTACTTGTGCACGGGCTTCGATCGCGTGGTCGCGCTCGATCCGGCGACGGGGCGGCCGAAGTGGACCTACGATCCGCACGTCAACCTGCGCACATACTACGGCGACGGATTGATCTGCCGCGGCGTGGCCGCCTGGCC
>JBOGKX010000155.1:0-35150 GCA_050746125.1 Terriglobales bacterium
GCCGCGCCCCGTGCCCGCGGCGCCCCGGCCCTGGCCACCGCCGGCGGCGGGCCGGCGGTGCGCAATTTGCCGGTGGACGATTGGGCGGGAGACGCTCCGAGCGGGCGCGCCGCCGCCGGCGGTGCGCGGCTCGCGGCTCTGCCCGGATGGGGCATTTGCCTGCTGCTCGGCGCAGTCGGCGTGGGCTCGCATCTGCTGCTCGATTGGTCCAACCAATATGGCGTCCGATTGCTAGCTCCCTTCAGCCAGCATTGGTTCGCGCTCGATATCGAGCCGCTGGTGGATCCCTGGATTTGGGTGCTGCTGTTGTTTTTCCTGCTCGCGCCGATGGTCTTGGGCTTGGTGGGTGGCGAGATCGGCGTCCGGCAAAAGCCGCATCGCTTCAGCGCCGTGCTGGTGCTGGCGCTGATCGTGGCTTGGGGCGGCTGGCGCGCCTTCAACCATGCGCGCGCCCTCGGCTGGCTGCAAAGCCAGACGTTTTCCGGCGCCGCGCCGCTGCACGTCGCCGCCTTCCCCGAAACCGGCACGGCGCGGCAATGGCGCGCCGTCGTCGATCTGCCGGATCGTTACGAGCTGGCGGATCTCGACGCCGGCGATCTGCGCATCACCAATCTCGCGCCGCAAACACTGTTCAAGCCCGCTCTCTCGCCGGCGATTCAACTGGCCGAATCCACGCACGCCGGGCAAGTCTTCCTGCGCTTCGCCCGCTTCCCGCTGGCCTTGGTCGGCCGTGGCGCCGATGGCGGCACGGTGGTGCTGTTCACCGACCTGCGCTACAAGGCGGCGTTTCAGCCCGTGGAAGTCGGCCTGCTCGTTCACGAAGATTCGCGGCTGCGCGTGACCTCCGCGCATTTCCAATGGCGCGGCGCGGGGGCGCGGCTGCCCGGCGCCGAGGAAGGGCAATAGCCGGCATGGAAACGGTAAAGTGGATCGAGTGCCCGCGCGACGCGCTGCAAGGTTGCCCGCGCCCGATCCCAGCCGAGCTCAAAGCGGAGCTGCTGCGCCGCTTGCTGGCCGCCGGCTTCCATCATCTCGACTGCGCCAGTTTCGTCTCGCCGCAAGCCGTGCCGCAGATGGCCGACGCCGAGGCGGTGCTGGCGCGGCTGGGGCCCGTGCCGGCGGGCGCCGAGCTGATCGGCATCGTCCTCAACCGCCGCGGCGCCGAGCGCGCCGCCGCCACAACGGTGTCCACGCTTGGCTTCCCTTTCTCGATCTCGCCCACGTTCCAGCAGCGCAACGCGCATCAAAGCTTGCCGCAAGCGCGCGACGAGCTGCGCGCTATCCAAGATGCCGCCGGCCGCGCCGCGCGCAAGCTGATCGTCTATATATCCATGGCCTTCGGCAACCCTTATGGCGACGCGTATGCGCCGGAGCTGGTAGCCGAGGCGGTGGCCTGGAGCGCCGGCCTCGGCGTCGCCGCGATCTCCCTCGCCGACACCGTCGGCCGGGCGACTGCGCAGCAGATTGCCGCGCTCTTCGCGCCGCTGCGCCGCCAATTTCCCGCCCTCGAACTGGGGCTGCACCTGCACGGCCGGCGTGAAACCGCCGCCGCCAAGGTCGGCGCGGCCTACGCCGCCGGCTGCCGCCGCTTCGACGGCGCGCTCGCCGGTCTGGGCGGCTGCCCGTTTGCCGATGACGATTTGGTGGGCAACATCCCCAGCGAGATCGCCCTGCCGGCGCTCGCCGCCGCCGGCGCGCGCGTGCCGGCCACGGCGCCCGATTGGGGCGGCGCGCTGGAACTGATCGAGCGCCTCCGCCGCGACTATTGCGCGCCGGCGCGAGAGACCGCATGACTACCCTGACCCTGGCCCATCGCGACCGATTTTCGCTGATCACGCTCAACCGCCCGGAGCGCCGCAACGCCATCTCCTTCGAGATGATCGACGAGCTGTCGCGCGCCCTCGATCAGTGCCTGGAAGAGCAGAGCCGCGGCGCCCGCGCCGTCATCCTCACTGGCGCCGGCTCGGCCTTCTGCGCCGGCATGGATATCGAAACCTTGCGCTCGCTCGCCCAGTTGGGGCCGGCGCAAAACATCACCGATTCGCAGCGTATGTCGCTGCTCTTCAAGCGGCTCTACGAGTTCCCTGCGCCCACCATCGCCGCCGTCAACGGCGCCGCCGTGGCCGGCGGCTGCGGCTTGGCCACCGTCTGCGATTTCACCCTGGCCGTGCCCGAGGCGAAGTTCGGCTACACCGAGGCGCGCATCGGCTTCATCCCTGCCTTGGTCTCGGTGTACTTGTTGCGCATGATCGGCGAAAAACGTGCTCGCGATCTGCTGCTTACCGGACGGCTTATTTCCGCCGAGCAGGCGCTGGCCTGGGGCCTGATCGGCGAGATCGTCCCCGCCGAGCGGCTCCTGGCCCGCGCCGAGGAACTCGCCCAACAGTTGGCGCAAAACAGTCCCAACAGCCTGCGCGCCACCAAGCAGTTGCTCCGCGACTTGCCAATCCACTCGCTCGACGAGGCCTTACGGCTGGCGGTTAAGGAAAACGCCGCCATCCGCCAGACGCCGGATTACCGCGAGGGCCTGGCCGCCTTTCTCGAGAAGCGCGCGCCGCGCTGGAGCCCCCCCAAGCGCTGAGGATCTCCGATGCCTGCCGACACTCAAGACACGCCGGTTGAAGCCCACATTCGCGTGCGCTACGCCGAGACCGACCAGATGGGCGTGGTGTACTACGCCAACTTTTTCGTCTGGTTCGAGATCGGCCGCGTCGAGTATCTGCGCGCCCGCGGCCTGGCCTACCGCGATCTGGAAAAAGACGATGGCTGCTACATCCCCGTCGTGGACGCCCATTGCCGCTACAAGGCGCCCGCTCGCTACGATGACCTGATCGCCGTCCGCACGCGCGTCACCCGCCGCCGCGGCTCGTTGCTCGACTTCGGCTACGAGGTGCTGCGCGCCGAGGACGGGCAGCTGCTCGCGACCGGCGAGACCACGCACGTGGTCGTGGACCGCAACTTCGTTCCCCGCGATTTGCCGGAGGGCTACAGCTTGGGCGCGCCCAGCGCCGCCTCCGCCTCCGAGGGTTCGCCCGCGGCGGCCAGCAAATAATCGATCACTTGCGCGCAGCTAGTTAGTGGATGGTAGGCGATGCCCTCGCGGTCGCAATGGCGGGCCAAGCGCCGTTTGGCGAAGAGCACGTCGGCTTCGCGCGCGCACTCGATGTCGGTGAAGCCGTCGCCGAGATAAATGACGCTTCGGCCCTCGCGTCTCGCCGCGCGCAGCACCGCGGCTTTGTCGTGGCCGTTCTCGGAGTCGTCCAGGAACTCGATCGCCAGCCGCCAGCCCTCGCCCTGCGCGCGGCAATGCAGCCGGTTGCAGTGCAGGGGCACTGCGGCGCAGCCCGCCGCCGCCAGCAAGGGCGCGATCAGCAGGTCCATGCCGCTGCTGAGGATGGCGAACGGAATCTCGCGCCGCCGCGCGAACTCGGCCAGCCGCGGCAACGCCGGGTCGAGGCGGACTCCGGCCAGCAGCGTGCGCTCGATCTCCGCCGCCGAGAGACTCAGCCGCGCGAACTCCTCCTGCAACGCGCCGCGCACCGTCAACTGGCCGCCCACCAAGCGCTCGTGCACGGAGCGGGCGTAGTCGGCGCCCAGATGCTTTTCCACCAGTAAATCTATCGTGTCGTGATCGGAAAGCGTGCCGTCGAAATCGGTGAAAATCGCCCAGCGCGCCGGCGATCGTGAAGCGGGGATTGGCAAATTCCAGAATACCAGCCCCTTCCGCCGCTTCACTCGCTCTCCCGCGGCTCTTCCCACTCCGCCGCCGCCAATTCCTCGATCCACTCCGGCCGCACCCGCCACTGCCGCAGCGCGCTCTGGATCGCGCCGGAGCTGAATCCCGCCTGCCACAACCGGCGATATAGGCCGGCCGCTTGGCGCGGGTTCTCGGGACGGGCAAAGCGTTTGCGGCGCAGAAAGGCCGCCAGCATTTGCTCCTCGCGCGCGCCGGCGAAGGCGTCGGCCACCGCCCCCTCCGCTAGCGGTTCCGCCACGCCGCGGCGGCGCAGTTCGCGCCGCACGCGGGCGGCGCCGAAACCCTCCGCTTCCTTTTGGTAATTCGCGAACGAGGCGGCGAAGCGGCGATCGTCGAGGTAGCCGCGCTCGCCCAGCCGCTCCAGCACTGCGCGCGCCTTCTCGGCGCTCGCCCCCCGGGCTCGCAGCCAGCGCTCCATCTCCAGGCGCGAGCGGCTGCGCCGCGCCAGCGCGGCGACGGCGCGCTCGTAGAGAGCGTCCGCGGTGGCGGCGGTTCGGGAGGCCTTGCTTGCGCCGCGCGGCGCCATGCCCCCGATTATCGCCCCGCCCGGCTCAGAAGCCGCGGTCGAATTCCTCGACCGGTTCCTGCGCCGCCTCCCCGCCCGAACTGATGCCCTGCGCCCGCAGCTTGAAGTCGTCGGCGTTGCTGGCGCTTTGCAGGGCCACGTCGTAGGTGATCAAGCCCTTCCGCCACAGGTTCAGCAGCGACTGATCGAAGGTCTGCATGCCGTACTGCGAACCGCCGGCCGCGATCGCGTCGCGCACCATGCTGGTCTTTTCCGGATTGATGATGCAGTCGCGGATGTAGCCGGTCGCCACCAGCACCTCGACCGCCGGCGCGCGGCCGATGCCGTCGGACTTGCGCACCAGACGCTGCGAGATCACGCCCTTCAGCGTCGAGGCCAGCTGCAGGCGAATCTGCTTCTGCTCGTCGGACGGGAACACGGCGATGATGCGCTGGATGGTTTCCGTGGCGTCCAGCGTGTGCAGTGTCGCCAGCACCAGGTGGCCGGTCTCCGCCGCCAGCAGCGCGGTTTGAATGGTTTCGAGGTCGCGCATTTCGCCCACCAGGATCACGTCCGGATCCTGGCGCAGCCCGGCGCGCAGCGCGACGCTGAAGCTGGCGGTATCGACGTCCACCTCGCGCTGGTTCACGATGCCCACCTTGTCGCGATGCAGGAATTCGATCGGATCCTCGATGGTGATGATGTGGTCGGAGCGGGTCGAATTGATGCGGTCCACCATGGCCGCCAGCGTCGTGGACTTGCCCGAGCCAGTGGTGCCGGTCACCAGGATCAGCCCCCGCCGCTCTTCGCACAGCTTCTCGACCACCGGCGGCAAGAACAGCTCCTCGGTGGTGCGCACGCGCGTCGGCACGACGCGCAGCACCATGCCCACGTTGCCGCGCTGCTGAAATACGTTGACGCGAAAGCGCCCCATGCCGGAAAGGCTGTAGGCGAAGTCGGCTTCGTTGGTGTCTTTGAAGCGCTGCTTGTTCTTGTTGCTCATCATGGAAAAGGCCATGGTGAGCATGCCCTCCGGCGTCAGCCGGCTCATTTCGTTGAGCGGTTTTAGCTCGCCGTCGGTGCGCAGATAGGGCACCCCGCCCACTTTGAGATGAATGTCGGAAGCCTTGCGCTCCAGCGCGAGGCGAAGAATGTCGTCGATATGCATGGCTGGCGCGGCGCTATTCGGACGCTAACATACTGGCCGCGGCCGGCACACCTGGACCGAAGGCGGGGTGCCAACCTGGATAATGCGCGCGCGCCCGCTATAATCGCGGGCAGCCCCATGGCCGAGCGAATCGTAGTGATCGGCGGCGTCGCCGCCGGCATGAGCGCCGCCAGCCGCGCCCGCCGCCTGGCGCCCGCCGCGCGCATCACCGTGCTCGAGCGCGGGCCGGCCGCCGCCTACGGCGCTTGCGGCCTGCCCGGCTTTCTCGCCGGCGAGCACCCGCTCGCCGCGCTGCGCGCCCATCCGCCCGAGGAGTTCGCCGAGCGCCGCAAGATCGAGGTGCTGACCGGCCACGAAGCGGTCGAGATCGTGCCCGCGCGGCGGCTGGTCCGCGCTCGCCAGGACGAGCGGGAAATCGCCTTCGCGTACGACCGGCTGGTGATCGCGACCGGCGCGGAGGCGGCGCTGGAGATTCCCGGCGCGGAGCATCGCCTGTTGTTCCGCGCCAACACTTGGGAGCAGGCCGAGCGCCTCGAGCGCTTCGCCCGCGAGCGCCAGCCGCGCGCCCTGGCGGTGATCGGCGCCGGCTACATCGGACTCGAGGTCGCCGAGGCGTTGGCGCGGCGCGGCATCGCGGTGCGTCTGTTCGAGCGCGGCGCCGGCGTCTTGCCCAGCTTCGACCCCGACGTCGCGGCGTTGGTGGAAGCGGCGGCGCGCCGCCAGGTAGCCCTGGAGTTGGGAACCGAGGTGCGCCGCGTGCGCGCCCCCGCCGCCGACGGCGCGCGCCTGGAAACGACCGCCGGCGACTGCGACGTGGATGCCGCCGTCGACTGCGCCGGGCTGCGCCCCAACGTGGCGTTGGCCGCCGCCGCCGGCGCCGCGCTGGGGCCCACCGGCGCCCTGGCCGTGGACGATCGCCAGCAAACCAACCTGGCCGCGGTCTGGGCCGCCGGCGATTGCTGCGAATCTCGCCATCTGGTCTCCGGTCGGCCGGTTTGGATCCCCCTCGGCCCCGCCGCCAACAAGCAAGGCCGCGTCGCCGGCCAAAACGCCGCCGCCGGACCGCCGGCGCGCTTCCCGGGGGTGCTCGGCAGCCTGGCCCTGCGCGTCTTCGGCATCGAGGCCGGTCGCACCGGCCTGAGCACGGAACAGGCGCGCCAGGCGGGCTTTCAGCCGCGCGAAGAACGCATCGAAGCCAATACTCTGGCCGGCTATGCCGGCCGCCAGCGGCTGACGCTCAAGCTCATCTACGATGGCGCGTCGCGCCGCCCGCTGGGCTGCCAGATGGCCGGCGAGCCGGGCGCCGTCATGCCCCGCCTCAACGCCGCCGCGGTGGCCCTCGCCGCCGGCTTGCCGCTCGACGCCATTGAACTTCTCGATCTCGCTTACGCTCCGGCGGTGGCGCCGATCTACGATCCCTTGCTGATCGCCGCCCATCGCGCCCGCGGTTCTTCGTGAATCGGTCCGGCGGTCAGGCCCGCTCCGGCGGGTTGGGCGCGGCGGCGGCTGGCGCCAGCTCGGCCTCCTCGGCCGGGCGCTGATAATCGCAGCCTTCCTTGCCGCAAGCGTAAACGGGGCCGGCCTTGAGCGCCTTGTAGACCAGGTAGGGATTGCCGCATTGCGGACACTTCTCCGCGATCGGGCGCTGCCATAAGCTGAAATCGCATTTGGGATAGCGATTGCAGCCGTAAAAGATTTTGCCGCGCCGCGAGCGCTTCTCGGCCAAATCGCCTTCGCCGCACTGCGGGCATTTCACGCCCACCAGGTTCTGCTTGATGTACTTGCAATCCGGATAGCCGCTGCAAGCCACGAACTCACCGTAGCGCCCATGCTTGCGGACCAGGCTCTTGCCGCACTGCGGGCACTTCTCGTCGAGCGCCACGTCGGGCTGCTTCTGCTGCTGGTCGAGGCGGCGCGTGGTTTTGCACTCCGGGTACCCGGTGCAGGCCATGAACTGCCCGAACCGGCCCCGCTTGAGCGCCATCGGTCGGCCGCAGTTCTCGCAGTACTCCTCGTTTTCCTCCGGGCTGATCTCGGCGCTTTCGAGATCGGGCAGATCGACGGTCAGCTCGCGCGTGTTGGTGCACTCGGGGTAGCCGCTGCACGCCAGAAACGATCCGTGCTTGCCCCAGCGCACCACCATCGGCTTGCCGCATTTTTCGCAGACCAACTCGGTGGGCTTCTCCATGCGCTTGATGTTGGCCATGTGCTTTTCGGCATAGGCCATGTTGCGCTTGAACTTCTTGTAGAAGTCCTGCATGGCGTCGGTCCACTTCTCGCGCCCTTCCTCGATCTCGTCCAGCTCTTCCTCCAGCTTGGCGGTGTAGAGCGGATCGAAGATGTCGCGGAAGTTCTCGACCAGCAAGTCGGTCACCACCATGCCCAGCTCGGAAGGCACGAACTTGCCCCCGGTCTTGGTCACGTAGCCGCGATCCTGAATGGTGGTGAGAATGGCGGCATAGGTCGAGGGCCGGCCGATGCCCTTTTCTTCGAGTTCCTTGACGAGGGAAGCCTCGGTGTAGCGGGGCGGCGGCTCGGTGAAATGCTGCTCCGGCTTGAGAGTGAGCAGCTTGAGGGCCTGGCCGGCGGCGAGCGGCGGCAGCTTGTGCTTGAGCGCTTCGTCCTCCTCGTCGCTCTTGTCCTTGCTCTCGTCGTACACCTTGAGAAAGCCGTCGAATTTCAGCACCGAGCCGGTGGCGCGCAACTGGTAAACCACCGGCGCCGGCTCGCGGCTGTCGGTCGCCCGCACGTCCACGCTGGTCTGGTCGAAGACCGCGGCCGGCATCTGCGAGGCGATGAAGCGCTGCCAAATCAGCTTATAGACCTTGTACTCGTCCTCGCCCAGGTACTTCTTGATCGACTCCGGATCGCGGCTGGGCGCGGCGGGTCGAATCGCCTCGTGCGCGTCCTGCGCGCCCTTCTTGCTGGGAAAGTTGTTCGGCTTTTCCGGCAGGTAGCCGGCGCCGAACTGGGCGCCGATGAACTCGCGCGCCTCGCGCACCGCGTCGGGCGAGACGCGGGTCGAGTCGGTGCGCATGTAGGTAATCAAGCCGACCAGGCCCTCGGAACCGAGTTCGACGCCTTCGTACAGGCGCTGGGCCAGCGCCATGGTGCGCTTGACGCTGAAGCGCAGCTTGCGGCCGGCGTCTTGCTGCAGCTTGCTGGTGATGAAGGGCGCGAGCGGATTGCGCCGCCGCTCCTTGTTTTCGACGGCGCCGACCGCGAAGCGGGCGTGCTCGAGCGCGGCGCGCAGTTGCTCGGCTTGCTCGCCGTTTTCGACCTTGAGCTCGTTCTTGGGCAGCGCGCCGTCGGCTTCCAAGCGCCGCGTCAAGCGGGCGTCGAAGTAGGGCGCCTTGCCGGCGGAGAGATGGGCGTCGAGGGTCCAGTACTCTTCCTTCTGGAAGGCGCGAATTTCGCGCTCGCGCTCCACCACCAGCCGCAGCGCCACGGTCTGCACGCGCCCCGCGGAGATGCCCCGCCGCACCCGGTCCCACAGCAGCGGCGAAATCTGGTAGCCGACCAGCCGGTCCAGCACGCGCCGCGTCTGCTGCGCGTCCACCAGGTTGCGGTCGATGTCGGTGGGGCGGGCGAAGCCTTCTTGCACGCCGCGCTTGGTGATTTCGTTGAACGTGACGCGGCGGATGACTTTTTTCGCCTTGGCCCCGTCGCCGCTCAGCTCCTCCGCCAAATGAAAGCAGATGGCTTCCCCTTCGCGATCGGGGTCGGCGGCCAGGTAGATTTCCTTGGCCGCCTTGGCCGACTTCTTCAACTGCGCCAGAACCTTTTCTTTGCCCGGAATGACGACGTAGGTAGGC
Organism: Terriglobales bacterium; assembly: GCA_050746125.1. Taxonomy (GTDB): domain Bacteria; phylum Acidobacteriota; class Terriglobia; order Terriglobales; family SCQP01; genus JAJPKR01. The sequence continues at coordinate 9,246 of JBOGKX010000155.1, forward strand.
TCGAAGTCGTTGTCGATATCGACGCCCAGGTCGCGCTTGGGCAAATCCTTGACGTGGCCCATGGAGGCCAGCACTTCGTACTCTCCCCCCAGGTATTTGCCGATGGTTTTGGCTTTCGTGGGCGATTCAACAATAACGAGGGATTTAGCCATGGACTTCTGATGCCGTAATGCCGCGCCGCGGTCGCTAGAAACGAACGCGGGACCTCGGAACGCAGACTACCATGATTCCCGCGATGTCGTGGGAGAGCCGAAACGGCGCGCTTATTCGACGCGGGTATAGCTCTTGCCGGGCAACTGCCGGATGCGTCCGGCCAGCTCCCAATCCAGCAGCAGGGCGAGCAGTTCGGGCAGGCTCGCCTTGTCGCGCAGGCTTTCCGCCAGCTCGTCGATCTGCACGGCTTCGCCCACCCGCAGGCAGGCCCACGCGGCGGATTCCAGAGGCGACGTACTCTCCTTCGATGCGGCGGGGCGGGCGGCGGTCGCAGGCGGCGGAGCGAGCCGCTGGCGGACCTCGAAGGGCATCTGCTCGACCACGTCGCTGGCCTCGGTGACCAGCTTGGCGCCCTGCTTGATCAACGTGTTGGGCACCCAGGCCTGGCGGTTGGTGGCCAGGCCGGGGACGCCGAAGACTTCGCGGTCCTGCTCCAGCGCCATGCGCGCGGTAATGCGCGAGCCGCTGTATTCGCCGCCCTCGACCACGACCACGCCCAGCGACAGGCCGCTGATCACGCGATTGCGGATGGGAAAGTTTTGCGGCGCCGGATAGGTGCCGAGCGGAAACTCGGAGACGATCGCGCCGCCGCCGGCCAGCAGTTGCTGCGCCAGCTTGTCGTGCTCTTTGGGATAGATCACGTCCACGCCGGTGCCCAGCACGGCGATGCTGACCCCGCCCGCCTCCACGCAGGCCTTCTGCGCCATGGCGTCGATGCCGCGCGCCAAGCCGCTCACCACCACCAGGCCCCAGGCCCACAGATCGCGCCCGATGCGCTCCGCCATGGTCTTGCCATAGATCGTCGGATGGCGCGTCCCCACCACCGCCACGCTGTAGCGGTCCAACGCCTCGACCGAACCGCGCAGGTATAGCAGCGGCGGCGGATCGAAAATCTCGCGCAGGCGCAGCGGGTAGCGCGGATCGTGCAGCGTCACCAGTTCGGCGCCGGCGGCGCGCGCCCGCTCGAGTTCGCGATAGCCGGCCTCCCAGGCGCGGCCGGAGTGCAAAAACTGCGCCGCCGCCGTCGTGATGCCGCAAGCCTCGAGGCTGGTCAGCGAAGCCGCCGCGATCGCCGCCGGCGCGCCGATGCCGCCAAGCAAATGGTGAATGCCGCGCATGCCCAGTTCGGGGGTCAGCAGCAGGCCCAACCAACGGGCCAGTTCCTCGGCTTCGGCGGCAACGGGGGCGGGGCTCGACACCGCTGGCAGGGTATCCGCGCGGCGAGCGGCGATCAATTCCCCCATCCGTGGGGGCGCGCGCCGCGGCGCCTAGGCCGGCGCGGGCGGCGGGCAGGCGCGGACAGTCGGCTCGCGCCCGCGGCTATACTGAGTCTCGATGTTAACGATCGAGGAAGTTCTGCGCTCCAGCGAAGTGCGCAGCGCCGCCAACGGCCTGCGTTTCGCCTTCCTGCCCACGGAGGACTCCGGCTTGCCCGGCCTTTTGGAGCGGCTGGTGGCCACCGTGCCGGCCGGCGTCGTGGAGCGCATGCGGCGCACGGTCTGCTACTTCGTGCCCTGGATCGTCAAGCAGCGGCGCGGCGTGGCGGTCGCCAGCGAGCCGGCCGGCGAGGAAGAAGAGCGCAAGGAGCTTTGCCACCATCTCGACATCAAGCCGGCCGGCAATTTGCTGCTGATCAGTTTGCGGTTCTACGAGGATGACCGCTACGGGCTGGCCATGGAACTCTTCGACAAGGTGGCCTATATCGCCTCGCTCGAGCCGCCGCCGCGCCCGGACTTCGACGAACTTCTCGAGCGGCAACTCGACCAAGCCGGCGGCGAACTCACGCCGGAAACCGCCGACTGGCGCGCCGAGCTGCGAAAACTGCGCGCCAAGGGCGCGCCCGACCCGGAGGCGGAGGCCAATTATCGTCGCGCCGCCGAAACCGACGCCCTCGGCGTTTACATGTGCGCGCTGTTTACCGACGTTTTTTACGAAGATTTGATCGAGGAAGAGAACGCCGCCCCACTGCCGCCCGACGCGCTCTACCAGCGAGTGCGGACGCTCGAGCGCCTCTATCCTCCCAACCGCGGCTACAGCTTGCAGGTGGTGCGGCAGCGGCCGCGGCGCCGCGCCTGATAATCTTTGCCCCGAGGATCCCCCGAACGTGCCCAAGCCCAGCGCCCTGGTAGCCCCTTCGCAAGCGCCCATCGACGCCCGCGCCAAGCGCCGCGTCTTGCAAAAGCGCGTCCAGCCCATCGACTTCGACCGCGTCGTGAGCGTCGCCGATCTGGTGAGCGCCATGCGCGGCGCCTCGATCCAAGCCCGCAATTTGGGCCTCTGCGCCGAGGTGCTCGACAATATATATAAGGATCGGCAGCGCCCCACCGTGCTCCTCGGGCTGGCCGGCCCGCTCATCGCCGCCGGGCTCCGCAAGGTGCTGCGCGACTTGGTGGCCGGCGGCTACGTGGACGTGATCGTCTCCACCGGCGCCATCCTTTATCAAGACATTTATCAGGCCCGCGGCTTCGGCCATTACGTCGGCGACCCGCACGCCGACGACAGCCAACTGCGCGAACTGCTCATCGACCGCATCTACGACGTTTACGTGGACGAAGAGAAGTTCATGGAAACCGACACTTGGCTGGGCTACATCGCCGACGAACTGCCGCCGGGCAACTACTCGTCGCGGGCGTACATGGAGTACGTGGGGCGCAAGCTCGACGACGACCAGTCCATCGTCGCCACCGCCGCCCGCCGCGGCGTGCCCATGTTCGTCCCCGCCATCAACGACTCCTCGATCGGCATCGGACTCACTCACCACTACCATCGCGCCCGCCAGGCGGGACGAGCACGGCTGAGCATCGATTCCATCCGCGACAACTACGAGCTCACGCAGATCGTGGTGCAGTCGCGCAAGACGGCGGCTCTCTACATCGCCGGCGGCGTGCCCAAGAACTACATCAACGATTCGGTGGTGATGGCCTATATCTTCGGCGCCGAGAAGGGCCACAGCTATGCCTTGCAGCTGACCGCAGATAATCCGCATTGGGGCGGGCTCTCGGGCAGTACCCTCAAGGAAGCGGTCAGCTGGGGCAAGATCCGCTCCCAGGCCACGACCGCCATGTGCTTCATCGAGCCCTCCGTCTCGCTGCCGCTGTTGGCCGGCTATGCCTTGCAGCGTCGCTTGGCCCGCGGCCGGCGGCCGCTGCGTTTCGACTGGGACGGCGATCTGCTGCGGAAATTGCGGCTGGGCTAGCCGGCCCGCCCCCCGCCGCGCTTGGCGGGCCGCAAGACCGCCCCGACGCTTGCAACGCATGGCCATTCCCCCCGACTCCGCGCTCGCCATGACCTCGGCCCGGCGCGGCGGGCGCATCGTGCGGCTCAGCGTGGCGCTGAGCGCGGCGATGTTTTCCTTTTTCGCCGTGCTCAGCTTCGGCTACCTGGCGCGGCCCATGACGGCGCGCGTTTACCTGCCGCTGCCGCCGATTCTGCTGCCTAATACCGCCGTCTTGCTGGCCAGCAGCCTGGCTTTGTGGAACGCCGGCTGCGATCTGCGCTGCGAGCGCGTCCGCGCCATGCTGCGCTGGCTGGCCATGGCCTTCGCGCTGGGGTGCCTGTTCGTCGCCGGCCAGTATCTGGCCTGGCGGCAGTGGTGGCAAGCGGGCGTCTTTCTCGCCAGCGCGCCGGCCAGCCGCTTCTTTTTTGTCTTAACCGCCGCGCACGCCGTGCACATCACCGCCGGCTTGGCGGCGCTGGGCGCGATTTTCGGCCTGGCCTGGCGCGGCCGGCTAAGAGCCGACCAGGCCGCGCCGCTGCGCGCGGCGGCGATTTTCTGGCATTGCCTTGCCCTCACTTGGCTGTGGATCTACTTCATGCTTTGGAAGCTGTGAACCTATGTTCGCTCGCCGCACCGCGCTGGATCTTCGCCCCAATCCGCTCGCCGCCGCCTTGGCGCGCCGGCAACGGCCGTTCACGGACCTGACCGTCTCGAATCCCACGGCTGTCGGGTTGGAGTACCCGGAGAAGGAAATTCTCGCCGCCTGGGCGCTGCCGGCGGCGCTGCGCTACGGCCCCGACCCGCGCGGCCTGTTGGCGGCGCGCGAGGCGATCGCCGCCTACTATGCCGCCCGCGGCGCGCCCATCCCCGCCGACTTCGCGGCCGAGCGGCTGATTCTCGCCGCGAGCACCAGCGAAGCCTACACGCATCTGTTCCGGATGCTGTGCGATGCCGGCGACCGCGTGCACGTGCCGCGGCCGAGCTATCCGCTGCTCGATCATCTGGCCACGCTGACCGACGTGGAATTAGAACGTTATCCGCTTTGGTACGAGCAGGGGTGGCACCTCGACCTGGCGCAACTTGAGCGCGATATCTCGCACCGCTCGCGCGCCATCGTGGTCGTGAATCCCAATAATCCCACCGGCTCGTATTCCCCGCCGGCGGAGTGGAGCGAGGTGACGAAAATCGCCGCCCGCTATCGTTTGGCGCTGATCGTGGATGAAGTCTTCTTCGATTATTGCTGGCCCGAAGCGGCGCCTCCTGCGCAAGATTACTTCGCCAGCGAGGCGCCGCTGGTTTTCGTGCTGAACGGCCTCTCGAAAATCTGCGGTCTGCCGCAGGCCAAGTTGGCTTGGATCGCGGTTGCCGGCACAAACGAGGTCATGCGGCGCGCCGCGGTCGAAAAACTCGAATGGATCGCCGATACGTTCCTCTCCGCCGGCGGAGGCGTGCAGCACGGCGCGGCCGCGCTCCTGGCCACGCGCGCGATCACGCAGCCGCGCATCGCGCGCCGCGTCGCGGAAAACCTGGCCGCGCTCGATCGGGCCTTGGCCGGACAGTGCCTGGTTACGCGCCTAGCCGGCGAGGGTGGCTGGAGCGCCGTGCTGCGCTGGCCCAAGGTGCGCAGCGACGAGGCGTGGGCCGAATTGCTGCTGGAGCGCGCCGACGTGCTCATGCACCCCGGCCATTTTTACGATTTCGCCACCGACGCCATGCTCGTCGTCGGCTTGCTGGCGCCGCCTCAGCCCTTCGCCAGCGCCTTGGCCCGCGCACTGCCCCTCGCCAACGCCGAATAGCCTCGCCCGGACATTGCTAGCTGGCTGTCTCCAGCCAAAAAAGAGTACAGGATTGAATCCCGCCGGGCAGCCTGTCCCCGGCTCACGCCGAGTGGCGGCAGCTGCCATCTAAGCCATTACTAACCAAGTGAATACGCCTCAATCCTGCCGATGTCTGGGGATTATCACCGGGGGACGGGCTGCGGCCAGGGAACCAAGATGGTAACCGTTCCCGCGAACAGGGCCTGGTGCGTGGTGACACGCTGCGCCATAGTGCGGGGGCTGGCCATCATGGTGACGAAGTGCTGCACCTCGCGACCATGGAGGCCGGTGGGCATTGATTTAGTTGTGCGCGGAATCGTCGGTAGGGCAGGTTCACCCCGATGAAATCAGGGTGGAATGGTCGGGGCGAGAGGATTTGAACCTCCGACCCCCTGGTCCCGAACCAGGTGCTCTACCAGGCTGAGCCACGCCCCGACAGTGGGAGTATAGCATTGTCGCCGGCGGTGCCTTCGAGGCGAAAAAAAAGCGAAATAGCAAATTTTCGCGAATTCGCCTCGGTTGTTTTCCTGACCTTATGGCCAGGTCTTTTCCCTACGGGGATAGCGGCACCGACCTCCCGCCAACTAATCTAGCCCCCGGAATTCAATATTTTGCGCGCCGCAGCGGGCCAACAGCAAAGGACCGCCGGCGAGAAGGATACCTGTACCATGCGTCGTTTTCAACTAGCCGCCATCACGGTGCTATTCTCCCTTTGCGCGATTGTAGGCGTGCGTCAGCGGCTGAGCCCGGCCCATCTGGGAGACGTGGTTTACGCCATGTCCACCGCGATGCCGGTGCCTGGCGTCAGCCCCTACGCGGTAGCTGCGAAGAGCGGAACCGGCTTCCCCATCCCGGGTAGCGGGTTGGCGAAGAGTGGAACCGGCTTCCCCATCCCGGGTAGCGGGTTGGCGAAGAGCGGCACCGGCTTCACCATCCAGGGTAGCGGGTTGGCGAAGAGTGGAACCGGCTTCCCCATCCCGGGTAGCGGGTTGAACTAGCAGGGGCGCACCAGGTGGTATACTGGGGCGCCAAGGGCGTCCCAGGGTGACTTGGACACTAATCCCGGGTTTCTTGACGATGGCGGCCAAGGCTGCAGGTCTTGGTCTGTCCTTGCGTCTTCCATTCCGGAAGTGGCTGGCCGTCAAGGCATGGCTCCTCCTGATGCTTTTGGAGGATTTGGCCATCTACACTGTTCTGTGGCTCGGCTTCGACCCCAAAACGTCTATCGTCTACGCGCAGGTTTACTACTGGTCTGACCTGATCGTGGTTTTCGCAGGCCTGCTGGTGCTTCTGCGAGTCGCCGAGACGGCCTTCAAGAACACCCGCGTGGACCTGCCACTGCTGCGCGCGATCGCGATCGCCGTCATTGCCGGGATCGGCGTCGTCAGCTTCGTCACGGTTTTCAGCAAGCTTGGGCCGGCGGCGCTGAGCTTCCGGCACCTGACCGCCTTCGCGACGGAAGCGGAGCAAAACATGGCGGTTGCCGGCATGCTTGGCTCCTTCGTCCTTTGGGGCGCGATCGGCATGCTCCGCGTGCCCGGCGTTAGGGTCCGGAGGATCACCGCCGGCTGCGGGATCTTTTACAGTGCCAGTGCCTGCGGCTGGTCTCTCGTAGCTCTGTTTGGGTACTCGTTGAGCCTGGCGGTGCCGCTGCTTTCCCTCGCTTCCATCGTGCTACTGGCGTACGCCATGGCCGAGCGGGACGATGCCAAGCCAGAGCAGCCGCGACGGCGGCGGGCCGACGTGCCGATGGCGCTGCCGGAAAGGGGGGCCGCATGATTGCACCGCCTCCGGATCTCGAACGTTCGCTGCTCGAGCTGGGCGGCAGCGTCCTGGCGCTGGTCTTCTTCACGCTGCGCTACGCGTATTCCAAGGTGGCGGCCGCCAATTTGACCGTCCTCGACGAGCTCAAGGTGGAAGGCCTGCTCTCGGGCGACAATCGCCGCGATTATCGCACCCTGACGCGGCTGATCCACACCCTGTCCCCGGCCGTGACGATGCGCACCGAGTTCTGGGTCGGCTTTTACTCGGTAACCATGCGAACGTTGGCGGTGCTGATCTGCCAAAAGTGGGCCAACCGTCAGCTTTCCCTGCTCACCGCTCATCAGGCCGGCCGCTATCAGATCGCCATCAACCGCCTCAACGCGCTCCGTTCCGAAGCCTAGTTCAGCCCCAGTCCTCGCTACGCTAGCGGGCGGCGCCGGTCCGCCCGCCGGCCGAACTTGCGCAGCAAGGCGCGAGCGGCGGCGCGTCCGATGTGCGGCGGCTGAATAGGCCGATAGATAAATATCTCGTTCCCTTCGTCGATCACGTCGAATCGTTGCCGTTCGCTTCCCTGCTTAACGATCCAGCGGCCGTTTTCGATCTTGCCGGCCACGCGGTAATCCACGTAGATCGAGATGGTCCCGCCCCAGTTTTTCGGCTGCTCCAGCCGATAGCCTTCGATCACGACGAACTCGTGCCAATGGGGCTCGAAATTCCAGCTGACCAGGGCGTTGATTTGACGCGCCGCCGCCGACTTCGGCGCCAGGCGCGCCCCGGCCTCATCGAGCCGGCAATACAGAGCGACGATCGCGCCGGGCCGGGTGGGCCGCGGTGGCGCCGCCCAAGCAGCGGCGGCAAGCAACGCCAGCACGCACCCGGCGAGCACCGCTATTCCTGGCGCTTTCCTCATGACCCATTGTGCCGCTCCCCCCGGCCTTGAAGGGCTTAATCGTGGTTACGCTCGGGCTTTTTGGCCAGCGTGAACGGGCCTTGCTTGTCGTTGTACTCCGCAGCGGACGGAAGCTGCTAAACTAGCAGAGGAACTCCCGCAAGTGCCTCAATGTGACGCGCTTGCGACCCCTTTCAGCGCGGGCCGAACGCTGAATGAGTTCCCGCTCGCGACCGCGGTTGGCCTCATGCGGCGCGAATCTCTCTGCTGGAGGTGGATTATGGCCGGTCGCTCCCGTCCTAGTTTTCAGAAACGTCAAAAAGAGAAAGCTCGCCAAGAGAGGCAAAAGGAAAAGATGGAGCGGCGCCTCGTGCGCAGCCAGGAGAAGGCATCCGGAATCAATCACGACGCCGATATCGACTACAACTTCTCCATTTACGAGGGGCTCGAGGCGGAGGAACAGGAACAGGAGCAGGAGCAGGAGCAGGAGCAGGAGCAAGAACAGCCCCATTAAGAACCGGGAATTAAACATCGATCACTTGGTGATCCGGACATTGGGGCGCAATCAGGTCGTGGAGTCGCTGCAAGAGGTCCGGCGCGCGGGCCACCCATTCCGCGCCGTTCACGAGCCGTTCCTGTAGATGTCGTTCCGGGAAAAGCGAACCGACCAAGTGTTGCGCGTGGCGGTTCCAATCGTCGCGACGGCGAGCCAAGGCCCGGCTGAGGCGATTTTCGATTTGCTCTAACTGATGCCGCATCTTGCCGCCGGCGGTGGCGACGAAATCGACCAGCGTGGGGTCTAAGGCGGCGATCTGCCCCGATAGCGCTTGAAACTGACTTTCCCATCCGCCACGCATGTTGGCGAGGGCTTGCTCGAGCCCGGGCGGCAACGTCTGCCGCGCCAGCTTGGCGGCCAGCGAGGCCGCCGGATCGGGGCTAGGAGGCTGACTCCAGATTTCGGGCAGGGTCAGGCCATATTTGTCGAGCGAGCGGCGGGCGCGGGCATCGAGCAGGGTGGCGCTGACGCGGGGAAAGGCGAGCGGCTGGCGGCGCCCCAATTCTCGATACAGCACCGCCGACTGGGCCAAATAGGCAATTTCGGCGGGACCGCACACCTGCGCGGCGGTTGGCAGCAGCTCGTCTTGCACCAGCGGGCGCAGCAAGGCGGCGGGGGAGAAGCGCTGCGGCTCGTGTTCGAGGCGACGGAGCAATTCCGCCACGGTTAGCTTTTCTTCGCCCCAGCGCCAGGCCGCCCCGTCGCGCCGCGCCGCGATCCGCGCCCCATCGCGTTCGCCGAACAGCAACGCGGCGCCGTCCTCGACCTCGACCTGAGCGTGGTAGCCCGCGGCAACGAGTTGCCGGCTGCGTTCCAACAAAGCCGCGGCAAGTTGTGGCGCGCGCTCGACGGCGGCGCGCAGAGGCGTGGCGGCCAGCGGCGCCAACGCCGACTCGAGGGGATCGAGAAAGAGCAAACCCCAGGGCTCGAACCATCGCGCCAGCAACGCGCGAAACGCGGTAACGAACGTGGACTCGGGACGATAGCATTCGCGCAGCTCCGCGGCGTCGAGGCCGGTGGCGGCGGCCCAAGCCTCGAGCGCGGCGCCGGCCGGCGCGCCCAGACGCACCTGGCCCACGGGCTCGCGCCCGGTCGGGCCGGCGCTGCCGATTGCCACGCGGCGAGGACGCGAGTCGCGGTCCAGCACCCAAGCGTGATTGATTTCGGCCAGATCGTGATCCTGGCTGGCGAGCCAAAAGACCGGTACGGCGCTGACGCCCGCGCCGGTCAGTTGCCCCGCCAGGCGGATCGCGGTCAGGGCTTTGTAAATCGTCAGCAGCGGCCCGCCGAAGAGGCCGATTTGCTGCCCGGAGACGATCGCCACCGTTTCTGGCTGTCGGAAACGGGCCAGCATGGCATCCCGCGCCGGGCTCGCCGGCAGCTCGTCATGCGCGTGCGCCATGGCGTCGGCAACGGCGCGCCGCCGCTCTACGGGATACTCCACGGCGCGGGCGGCGGCAGCGAGGGATGCGGCGCCGTAGGGCGCCAGGCCGGCGCCGTACCAGCCCTGCACCCGATCCCAGGCGTAGAGATAATCGGTGAAAATCCGGCTGGCCCCGGGCACCTGACGCTGATCGAGACAACAGGGCATGAAGGAGGCGAGATGCGCGCTACTTCCATTCTAAGGGCGGCGCGCTTCGCTAACGTGGGCGGGGCGATAAGCGTCGCCTCGCCGCTTTGCTTGGCGCTCCGCTCTGCTGCGCTTGCCGGTCGCTCCGCCTCCTTCACGTACGTCTGGGTACGCTCAGTCGGCCTCGCTCCCGCCGCGCTGCGCTGCTCGCAGCATTTATTGGCGCTCCGCTGCGCTTCGCTTCCCCGCTCGAATGGAGTCGCGGGGGCTAGACGGACTTGTGGCGGCAGCTGCGAGGTGGGCGGGGCGATAAGCGTCGCATCGCCGCTTTGCTTGGCGCTCCGCTCTGCTGCGCTTGCCGGTCGCTCCGCCTCCTTCACGTACGTCTGGGTACGCTCAGTCGGCCTCGCTCCCGCCGCCTCGCGCCGCTCGCTTCTCGCCACGCTCAAATGGAGTCGCGGGGGCCGGACGCGCTCGCGGCGGCCGGGCTACATGCCGCCGCCGCTGGCCTTGAGCTCGATCGGCGCGCCGGCATATAGCGTGCCGGCATTGTGCTGTAAGGCCATTTTGTTGAAAGCCGCGACTTCGGTGCGCAACAGCGAATTGAAGCTGGTCAGGCTCGCATCGAGCTGCTGCCGCAGCTGGCCTTGCAACTCGATCATGTCTTGCCGAAGCGGCAAATCGTAGCCGGGCGAGGCGCCATACATCCCCTGGCTGAGCAGGTCGTGGAGCTTGGCCAAGTAGTGCAGGTCGTCCTCGCCGCCCGGCTGCAGCTTGTCGTTATAGACCGTCTCCTCCATGGCCTCAACCTTCTTTGCGAGAACGCGCGCCTGTTCGAGGACCTGCCGGTGTCCGGGCGCGATCTCGGCCTCCGGATCGGGGGGCTGGAGCATTTTCTCGACCGAAGTCAGTTGCGTATGCAGATCGTGCAAGCGATTGATCATCTGATTGAGCGCCGAGACCTCGTTCCGCACGCGCAGCGCGAAGCGGGTATTGGCCTCGAAGTTCGCCATGTTGACTGGGAGCCGCGGATCGGGCCGAACCTGAGCCTCAATGGCTTGCGACTCCCCGGCCGCGCTGACCGTGACTTTATACGTGCCAGGCACCACTTCCGGCCCTCCGCTACGCCGGCGAAAACCGCCGCCACCCTCCGGACGGGGCACGAAGGTGAGCGGCGTTGCGCCGGCATAGTTCATCATCCAGCTGATGCGATTGATGCCCTTCTCCGCCGGCCCATAAAGGGTGTTCACGAGATCGCCCTTGGCGTCGGTGATGGTGATCTTGACCGGGGTCTGATGACGCGTTTTCTCTTGCGGGGTCGCCTTCAATTGCGACTTCAGGTAGTAGTCGATGACCACTCCGCCCGGAGGGTTGGGGGTAGTGAAGCTGCTGATGCTTGGCGTCCGCAACGGGCGCAGATTCAACATGACTCCTGGCAGCGCCGGAAAAACATGCAGCGTGCTGGCCTCGACGGCCGGCGATTCGCCCTCGAGCGGAGTCAGGTTGTCGAGCACCCAAAGCCCGCGGCCATGAGTGGCGGCAACCAGATCGTGGCTGCGCTTGACGAAGAGCAGGTCGTAGACGGTCACGGTGGGCAGGTTGCCCTTGAGCGGCTGCCAGGCGCCGCCATCGTCGGTGGAATAGAACAAGCCGGTATTGGTGCCCACCACCAAAAATCCCTTTTGGTTCGGGTCTTCGCGTATCACCCGCGCCGGCTCGTCTTGCGGCAGGCCGGCGGAGATCGCCGTCCAGGTTTGGCCGTAGTCGTGAGTCTTGAAGACGTACGGCTTCATGTTGTCGGTCTCGTGAAAGTCCACGGCGACGTAGCCAGTGGCTGGATCGAAAGGCGAAGCCTCGATCTGCTGCACGCGGCCCCACTCGGGCAGGTTGGGGATATTGGCGGTGACGTTGGTCCAATGCGCGCCGCCATCCTTGGTGACCTGCACCAAGCCATCGTCGGTGCCGACCCAAATCACCTTGGAATCGACGGGCGAAATGCGGAACGAGAGAATCGTGTCGTAGGTTTCGGCGCCGCTGATGTCGTATTCGATGTCGCCACCCGGCACCTCTTGCTTGCTCTTGTCATTGCGGGTGAGATCGGGGCTGATCGGCATCCAATGCAAACCGCCGTCGGTGCTCTTGAACAATACGTTGCCGCCGATATACACCGTGTTGGCGTCGGTATCGGAAACTGCGATGGGCGTGGTCCAGTTGAATCGGTATTTAAGATCCTTGGCGGCTTGATCCTCGACGCCCTCGATGTAGGGACGGATGTAACGGGAAAGGCCGGTCTTGAGGTCCAGCCGGCTGATCGAGCCGTTTTGGGAATCGGAGTAGATGATGTCGGGATCGCTCGGAGCCGGCACGGAATATTCCCCGTCGCCGCCGACCACGGGATGCCACTCGTTGCCGCTGATGATGAAACCGCTGCGCGTCGGGCCGCACCAGGCGCTGTTGTCCTGCAAGCCGCCGCACACGTCGTAGGCCAGCTTACTGTCGGCCGCAACCTGGTAGAACTGCTCGATGGGCAGATCGGCGAGGAAGCGCCAATGTCCGCCGCCATCGGTCGAGAGCACGACGCCGCCGTCATTGCCCTCGATCATGCGCTCAGGATTTTTGGGATCGATCCAAATGTCGTGGTTGTCGGAGTGAACGCCGCGGCCCATCGGTTTCACGGTCTTGCCGCCGTCCTGGCTGACGAACATCTCGACGGAGAGGAAATAGATTCGATTCGGATCGTTGGGCGCGACCTCGACACGCGAGAAGTACCAGGGGCGGCCGTCGATTTGGTGACTGTTGCTGACCATGGTCCAGTGATCGCCGAGATCGTCGCTGGTCCAGAGGCGGCCGTCCTTGGCTTCGAGCAAGGCGTAAATCCGCTGCGGATCGCTGGGCGCCATGGCCAGGCCGATGCGCCCCAGCGGTCCGGTCGGCAGGCCGTTGGTGAGCTTGGTCCAGGTCGTGCCGCCGTCGAGGGAGCGATAAATGCCGCTGCCCGGACCGCCATCGTCCAGGGTCCAGGGATAGCGCCGCACCTGCCACATGGCCGCCAGGAGCACCATGGGATTGCCGGGCTCCATCACGACGTCGATGGCGCCGGTGTTGTCGTCGACGTAGAGCACGCGCTGCCAGGTCTTGCCGCCGTCGGTGGTGCGATAGACGCCGCGCGTGTCGTTCGGAGCCCACGCGTGCCCCAACACCGCGACGAACACCGTATTCGGGTCGGTCGGGCTGACGACGATGCGGCCAATTTGGCCGGCATCGGCCAACCCCATGAACTTCCAGGTGGCGCCGGCGTCGGGAGAGAAGTAAACGCCGCGGCCGGCGATCACGTCGTTGCGGATGTTGGCCTCGCCCGTGCCCACCCAGACCAAATTGGGATTAGAGGGGGCCAGGGCGATGGCGCCGATGGAGGTCACCGGCTCCTTGGTGAAGATCGCCTTCCAGGTAAAACCGCCGTCGGTGGTCTTCCAGACGCCGCCGCCGGCGGCGCCGGCGTAATAGACAAGAGGATTGCCGGGCACGCCGGCGACGGCGGCCACGCGTCCGCCGGCCACCGCCGGGCCGAGATTGCGCCACGTGAGCGCGCCGAGGGCGTCGCGCTGCTTGTGATCTTGGCTGGCGGATTCGTTTTGAGAAACCACGGGCAGCGCCAGGGTGCCAACCAGTACGGCGAGCAGCAGGGACTTCAGGGACATGGGGCAATCCTCCGCAGCAAAATGTATCGCGATTTGACCCGTCGCGCCAGATCGGGCGAACCGCGGGCGCAACCGATGAGCATACGTCGCCCCGCGCTTTTGGTTACACCCGCCCTGAGGGGGCGCGCTCAGGCTGCGTCGGGTCCGCGCCGAAGGTCGGCCCATGTCGCCCAGGCAAACCGGCGATCAGTCATCCCTCTACCCCTTCGGCGCGGACGACTACTCGCGGCCCGGCGTCGCAGATGGCCTCCGCGAGGCGGGAGACAAAACACAGGCAATCACCCGCGCATGACGGCAACGCTGGCGAACCAGGCGGGCTAAGCCAAAGGGGCGGCTAAGGCGGCGTGCATTTCTTGCAAGCTTTGCACTTGCGGCTGCGGCTGGGCGCGCAGGGCGGCGATGGCCTCGACCGCGGCCTGGGCGGCGGAAATGGTGGAGATGGCGGGAACGCGATAATTGACGGCGGCGCGGCGGATAGCCTTCTCGTCGAAGTACGGCTCCATGCCGATGGGGGTATTGATGATGAGCCCGATCTTGCCGCCCTTGATGAAATCCACCACGTTGGGCCGGCCCTCCTTGACCTTATAGACCGGCTCGACGGGCAGGCCGGCGGCGCGCAACGCCGCCGCCGTGCCGCGGGTGGCGATCAGCGAAAACCCGAGCTTGTGGAGGTGGCGCGCCAGCTCGACGGCTTTGGGCTTGTCACGATCGCGAACGCTCAAAAAGGCGGTGCCTTCGCGAGGCAGGCGCAGCCCGGCGCCCAACTGCGCCTTGGCGAAAGCCTCGCCCAACGTGGGCGCGATGCCCATGACTTCACCGGTGGAGTGCATTTCCGGCCCCAGCACGGGATCGGCGCCGGGGAACTTGCTCCAGGGAAAGACCGGACTCTTCACGCAGAAGCGATCGGCGGTGGTCAGCATTTGCCGCGCCAGCACGTCGGCGGAGAAGAAGTCGCGCAGCGCCGGCGGCGCGGCGGCCAGCGGCGCGGACATCAGTAAGGCGGCAATCTTGGCCAACGGCACGCCGGTGGCTTTGCTGACGAAGGGCACGGTGCGCGAGGCGCGGGGATTGACCTCCAGCACAAAGACGCGGCGCTTGCCGTTCGGCCCGTGGCCGATGGCGTACTGCACGTTCATCAGCCCCAGCACGCCCAGCTCGCGGCAGAGCCGCACCGTGTAGTCGCGGATGGTCTGGCGATGCTCCTCGGCGATGCTGAAGCTGGGCAGCACGCAGGAGCTGTCGCCGGAGTGAATCCCTGCCTCCTCGATGTGCTCCATGATGCCGCCGATGACGACGTCGCGGCCGTCGGCGAGCGCATCCACGTCCACCTCGACGGCGTCTTCGAGGAAGCGATCGATCAGGACCGGACGCTGCTGCGAGTACTCCGCCGCCTCGCGCATGTAGCGCTCCAGGCTCTCGCGATCGTAAACGATAGCCATGGCGCGGCCGCCCAGCACGTAAGAGGGGCGCACCAGCACCGGGTAGCCGATGCGCTCGGCGGCCGCCACCGCCTCGGCGGCGGAAGTGGCGGTGCCGTTTTCCGGCTGCGGGATGCCCAGCCGCTCCAGCAGCGAGCCGAAGCGGCTGCGATCTTCGGCCAAGTCAATGGATTCGGGCGACGTGCCGATGACGTGGAAGCCGGCGCGCTGCAAGGGCAGCGCCAGGTTGAGCGGCGTCTGCCCGCCGAACTGCACGATCACGCCATCGGCTCTCTCGTGCTCGAGCACGCGCGCGACGTCCTCGAAGGTCAGCGGCTCGAAGTACAACCGGTCGCTGGTGTCGTAATCGGTCGAGACGGTCTCGGGATTGCAGTTGATCATGATCGTCTCGAAGCCGCGCTCTCTTAGAGCGAACGACGCGTGGCAACAGCAGTAGTCGAACTCGATGCCCTGGCCGATGCGGTTGGGTCCGCTGCCCAGGATGGCGATCTTGGGGCGGGAGCCGGGCTCGGCCTCGTCCTCTTCCTCGTAGCTGGAGTAGAGATACGGGGTATAGGACTCGAATTCGGCGGCGCACGTATCGACCCGCTTGTAAACCGGCTCGACGCCCTGGGCGCGGCGGCGCCGGCGCAACTCAGCCTCCTCCTCGCCGCGCAGCGCGGCCAGGCGCGCATCGCTCAAGCCGGCGCGCTTGGCGCGGCGCAGCAGCACGGCCTCGCCGCCCTCCGCGCCGGCGGCGGGCGCGTCGCGCCATTGGCTTTCGAGCGCCACGATCTCCTCGATCTGGCGCAGAAACCACGGGTCCACGGCGGTGGCCTCGGCCACCTCGGCCACGCTCATGCCCTCGGCAAAGGCGAGGCGGATGTAGTTGAGCCGGTCGGGATGGGGCGTGACCAGGCGCTGGGTCAACAGCGCCGGGTCGGCCTCCAGGCCGCCGCGCTTGCGGCCGGTCTCCAGCGAGCGGACGCCCTTGAGCAGGGCCTCCTTGAAAGTCCGGCCGATGGCCATCACCTCGCCCACGGACTTCATCTGCGGGCCGAGCGTGGGATCGGCGCCGGGAAACTTCTCGAACTGCCACTTGGGAATCTTCACCACCACGTAATCGAGCGTCGGCTCGAAGCAGGCCGGCGTCTTGCGCGTGATGTCGTTGGCGATCTCGTCGAGGCGGTAGCCGACCGCCAGCCGGGCGGCAATCTTGGCGATGGGAAAACCGGTGGCCTTGGAGGCCAGTGCCGAGGAGCGGGAGACGCGCGGGTTCATCTCGATCACCACCATGCGCCCGGTCTTGGGATCGAGGGCAAACTGAATGTTGGAACCGCCGGTCGCGACGCCAATTTCGCGGATCACGGCCAGGGCGGCGTCGCGCATGCGCTGGTATTCGCGATCGCTGAGCGTCTGGATGGGAGCAACGGTGATCGAGTCGCCGGTGTGCACGCCCATGGCGTCGAAGTTCTCGATCGAGCAGACGACGATCACGTTGTCCGAGCAGTCGCGCATCACCTCTAGCTCGAACTCCTTCCAGCCGAGAACGCTCTCTTCGACCAGCGCCTCGTGCACGGGCGACAAGTCGAGACCGCGGGCGAGAATGTCGGTGAACTCCTCCCGGTTGTAGGCCAGGCCGCCGCCGGTGCCGCCCAGGGTGAACGAGGGACGGATGATGACGGGAAAACCGGAGGCCGTGGCGAACTCCAACCCGTCGCGCAAATTGTTGACCAGGCGCGAAGCCGGCGTCTCCAGGCCCAGCTTGCGCATGGCGTCCTTGAAAAGCAGCCGGTCCTCGGCCTTCTTGATGGCTTTCAGGTCGGCGCCGATCAGTTCCACGCCGAAGCGGTCGAGGTCGCCGTGGTCGGCCAACTCGACGGCCAGGTTCAAGGCCGTCTGTCCGCCCACGGTGGGCAGCAGGGCGACGCCGGGGCCGGCTTCGCGCGCCAGCACGGCGGCGGCGTATTCGCGCGTCAGCGGCTCGATATAGGTGCGATGAGCCAACTCCGGGTCGGTCATGATGGTGGCCGGATTGGAGTTGATCAGCACCACCTCGTAGCCCTCGGCCTTGAGCGCCTTGCAGGCTTGGGCGCCGGAATAATCGAATTCGCAGGCCTGGCCGATGACAATGGGGCCGGAGCCGATGATCAGGATTTTGCGGAGGTCGTCGCGCCGGGGCATGGGCTAGGGCCGCGCCTCCCGCATCATCGCCACGAATGCCTCGAACAGATAATGCGAGTCGTGCGGGCCGGGCGCGGCTTCGGGATGGTATTGAACGCTGAAGAGCGGCAAGGACCGATGCCGCAAGCCCTCGAGCGTCTGGTCGTTGAGGTTGAAGTGCGTGGCTTCGACTTCGCCGGCGGGCAGCGAATCGGCATCCACCGCGAAGTTGTGGTTGTGGGCGGTGATCTCGACGCGGCCGGTGGCGAGATGCTTGACCGGGTGATTGCCGCCGTGATGGCCGAACTTGAGCTTGTAGGTCTTGCCGCCCAGCGCCAGGCCGATGAGCTGGTGGCCCAGGCAGATTCCGAAGATGGGCACCCGGCCGGCCAGCTTGCGGATCGCGGCCTGCGCGTAAGTGCAAGGCTCGGGATCGCCGGGACCGTTGGAAAGAAAGACGCCGTCGGGGCGCAGGGCCAGCACGTCTTCGGCGCTGGTCGTCGCGGGCACGACGGTCACCTGGCAGCCCTTGTCGGTGAGCTGGCGCAGGATGTTGCGCTTGATGCCGAAGTCGTAGGCGGCGACGCGCAGCGGCGGCGCGCCGGATGCCGCCGCGACCGGCGTTTCGGCGTCCGGGTCCGCGGCGAGGCGAATCAGCCCTTCGTGCCACTCGTAGCTGCGCGTGGTGGTGACCACGCGGGCCAAATCGGTGCCGTCGATCTTGGGCAAAGCGCGGGCGCGCGCCACCGCTTGCTCGGCCGCGGCGACGGCGATCACGCCGCGCTTGACCCCCTGCTCGCGCAGATGCCGCACCAGGGCGCGCGTATCGATCTCGGCGATGACGGGAATGCCGTGCCGCTGCAAGTACGTCTGGCAGAGCTCCTGGCTGCGCCAGTTGCTGGCGATCGGGGAGAAGTCGCGCACGATCAGGCCTTCGATGAAAGGCCGGACCGCCTCGTCGTCGTCGGCATTGGCGCCGTAGTTGCCGATCTGCGGATTGGTCAGGCAGACGACCTGGCCGGCGTAGGAGGGATCGGTGAAGATCTCCTGGTAGCCGGTCATCGAGGTGTTGAAAACGACCTCGCCACCGCCGGGTTTGGCCGCCTCGGCCGGCGGTGGAGCCGCCAGCAGCGCGCCAAAGGCCGTGCCTCGGAATATTCGTCCATCTTCGAGGGCGAGGATAGCCTCCATGGGTTGTCCTGGGGAGCCGGCGAGCGGGTCGCGAAACCCAGTTCCGAGTTTACCAGGTGCCGGGCTTTCGGAGTCGTCTGCCGGGCGACGAGTATCGGGTGCCCAGCGCCAGCGGCGGCTCAGATGCCGACGCAGTGGGTGCATTCGGTTTTATGGCTGCGCCAGACGACGATGCCGGTGACGGCGGCGGCGATGCCGACAATGATGATGGTCTTTAGCAGCGACACCCGCGGCCAGTGGTGGTGCGGCTTGGTCGGCTGCCGCGACGCCGCTTGCGCCGCCGGCGCATGCGGCGCGGCGGGCGCCGCGGCAGAGACGGTCGCTTTGGCCTTGGTTGATGGGGAGAGGCCACTCGCAACCGTGCTCGCCCAGCCGGCGGGCACCAAGAGCGCGGTCACCAGCGCGATGGCGAGGTATCGAGTTAGCTGGACTCGGCTCATAAGCCCTCTGATTTTACCCGCGGCTAACGCTGAGACGCTACCGAGTGTGCGGCGGCGGGCGGCGGCGCGGCGACGCGCCCGGCGGCCGGGATGGCGATCTGAATCCATGTGCCGCGGCCGGGCTGGCTGCGGATTTGCAGCGCGGCCGCGTCGCCGTAGAGCACGCGCAGGCGCTCCTGCGCGTTGGAGATGCCGATGCCGCTCTGCCGCGCTTCGGCCAGCCGTTCGGGGCTCATGCCGACGCCGTTATCCTCGATCTCGAGCAGCAGGCGATCGCGCTCGCGGCGGGCCCGCAAGACGACGTGGCCTCCCTGCACCGCCGAAGCCAGCCCGTGGCGGATCGAGTTCTCGATGAAGGGTTGCAGCAACATGCTAGGGATGCGCTCGCGCAGCGTCTCGGGCTCGACTTCCTTGATGAAGCGCAGCCGCTCCGGGCCGAAGCGGACGATCTCGATGTCGAGATAGTCGCCGACGAAGGCAAGCTCATCTTGCAGTTCGGCGAAGGGTTCGTGGCGGCGCAACAGACGGCGCAGAATGCCGGAGAGCTTGACGATCAGCAGCCGCGCCGTGTCGGGATCGAAGCGCACCAGCGAAGCCACCGAGTTCAAGGTATTGAAGAGAAAATGAGGGTTGATCTGGCTGGCGAGGGCGTCGAGCCGCGCTTGCATCAGCAGTCGCTGCTGCTCTTCGAGCTTCATCTCGATACGGGTGTTGTTCCAGATCTTGATGGGGATCGCCACCGCCAGGATGGTGGCGAGAATCGCGGCGAGCAGCTCCCAGCCGTTGCGCAGCCGCCAGGAGTAGATGCGGCCGGGAAACAAGCGGCCCAGGTCCCATTGCACCAATGTCAGCGCCACCAACACGCCGAACATCAGCGCCTGCCAGTCGCGGAGCGGCCGATCCAAGCGGTTTTGCAGCCAGCCCCACAATTCGAGATCGATAAAGGGCGAGAACGCCCAGATCTCTTCCGTGCTGGGCGCGGCTTGGCGGCACAGCCCGCCCGCCAAACCGGCGGCCACCGCCATCCCCAGGCCCAGCCACTCGCCGCCGACCACGGCGGCGGGCAAGCCGATGCAGAAACCGCCCACCAGCCCCGCCGTTTGTCCGGCCATGACGCCGATCAAAAGCGCGCCGGGCAAGGTCAAGTCGGCGATGCCGAAGCCGGGCACCAGTAGGCGCATCATCACGTCGCCGCCCAGCGGAATCACCAGGAACAGGGTGAAGATCAGCTTTTGCCGCAGGTTGCGCTCCTCGCGGTAGAGGTAGCGCTTGAAGGCCATGGAGCGCACCAGCACGGCGGCGATGGTGGCGATCACGCCCAGCTTGAGCAGAACGGCGACCAGCAGCAAATGCTGGCCTTCGAGGCTGACGGGCATCGCGAGAGGGTGCACCCCGTGCCGTCAGTATAATCAGTAGGGATGCCACCCGCATCTTCCCCGCCAGGGCCCCTGCCGCGCCTCGTCGCCGAGGCCGATTTTCCTACGCGCTGGGGGCCGTTTCGGATTTTGGGTTTCCAGATGGAAGGCGAGACCGCGGTCGTGTTGCGCGCGCCCGGCGAAAGTGGGCGGCCGCCACTGGTGCGGATTCACTCGCAGTGCCTCACCGGCGACGTCTTTGGGTCGCTGCGCTGCGATTGCCAGCAACAACTCGAGCTGGCCTTGACCATGATCGCCGCCGAGGGCGAGGGGCTGCTCATCTACGAAGACAAAGAGGGCCGCGGCATCGGCCTGATGAATAAGCTGCTGGCCTACCAGTTGCAAGACCAGGGCGCGGACACTGTCGAAGCCAATGAACGGCTGGGCTTCGCCGCCGATCACCGCGACTACGCCCTGCCGGCGGCGATCCTGCGTTATTTCCGCCTGGAATCGGTGCGGCTGTTGTCGAACAACCCTGAAAAAGTGGCCGCCTTGGAGCGCGCCGGGGTGCGTGTCGCCGAGCGCGTCGCCTGCGTGCCCGAACTGGCCAGCGAGCGCGCCCGCGCTTACCTCCAGGTCAAGCGGCAAAAGCTCGGCCACCTCTAGCACCTGCCCCCATGCAGAGCCGCTCCCTCGGTTGAACGAAAACTGGGGGAAGATCACTCACCGTAGCCAAAGGAGACCGAAGCTAGCGAGCAGGCACGCTGCGAAGATCGGAAAGTTCAACGCGAAGATCAGAAAGGCGAGTCGCTTCCGCCCCGTGTCGCCGCGCAACTGCGCCGCAACAGCGAATGTCATGAAAGTGAGCCCCGCGAGAATGGCGCCAAATAGAGGAGTCGAGACCATGGTTGCAGAGAAGGCGCTCGCGGGTCTTCCAAATCGGCCGGCGTAATAGGCGGTCGCGGCCGCACCAAAATCCATGGTTGCGAGCAGCCCCCAGAGCCAAGCCCGCTCGCTGAGGCGTCGCCGCTCATTGATGAGTAGAACGAAGGCCAGGGTCACGATGAGCCCCGGGATCACGAAATAAGCTGCTCCTTGAATGCCGAGGTCGGCAAACCTCGGGAAACGGGACAGCGGGACAGGCTCGGTCATGGCCGCCCCACACACCCCGTGATGCCGGGGATCGGACCGGCTGCGTGCAGAGGTCCTATTGTGCCTGCGATTGCGGCCTCACGGGCAGTGCTCATCGAGGTGGTTGCGGATGGTCTCGGATTCTTCCTGATTATCGCCGAGAATCAGCGTCACCCGATTGTGGAATGTGTCAGTGATGCCGTCACCCAAGCAGATAGTGTCATCATGAGGCGTATTCCAAATAATCTTTGAGACTATTAGGCCGTCCCCATCGAGAACGAGCATCCTCTTGGATTTCCCGAGATGTTCGAAATGTGCATAGATTTTGATGATATTAGAGCCTAGGGGACCCGGGCCCCCATCATAGGTTTCGACCGTAACAAACACCCCGGCTGTTGGCGACCTGAAAGTTTCGACCTTGCCTGGTCGAGCACACCCGGATACGACGAGGTTCATCAATAGCAGCGTGACAACCAATGTGTACATTCTCATTGAGAACACCCGTTCGATGCCAACGCTACATTGCGAACAGCCGCGGCACTTGAGTCGCCGGCCCCTTGCCCCAGCCTCCCATCCCCGCTCAGACCGGGGCGGATTCGGGGCCCGAATGTCGCATTCTCGGTTGAACGAAAGCTGGGAGCGGGTCAGTTACGTGCTATGGGAGAGTTGCTCCCCGATTGCTTGGGCCAGTTCACGCCCCTGCTGGGCCCACGCGCGGTGAATGATAAAGCAGGACAGAAGGCCACGTCGCTGCCTAAGTCTGACGACCCACCCGACCCAAAGCCACGACCACTTCACGCGCTTCACCTCCTGGATCGGTACGTAAAACTGTCTGAAGGGAACATAGAAGCGGAAACCAATGCCTTCCTCGATTTCAACTGCGTAGGGATATGCAGCACCCAGGTTCCCCGGCATCAAAGCGCAAAGCGCTGCGATCGCAAATAAAATTAACCCGGCGCCCCACACCCGCCCCTGCCAGCTTTGGCTCGCCCATGCAAGGATTGCCCCGATAATCATGAAGAGCGCAGTCGCTCCAATGCCCGCAGCTATGGCACCGCACAAATTTGATTTCCAGTAGCCCCCTGCCTGAAAAATCCTTACCCCTGGCATCTGCGGGGTCGGACCGGGAGCGCCGGATAGTTCACCTAAGAATAATCGTCTAATGCGGCCTGTCATTGGCATGCTCGAGGAGTTTGAAATGTCCCTAATTAGCCTCCACCAACCACCAACCCGCAAGCGTTCGCAACCTGCAGCGAAACCGTAGCAGGAGAGCCAACGCTCGGTCCCAAACTCAGACTGAAGCCGCCTGGCCCTGATGGTGTGAGGAACGTCCCGACGCTTAGGTTCTTTCCAGAGCCCACCTGCACAGGAATGTTGGGCCCCTTTGGAGCGCCCACAGTTATATCGAGACTTGCCCCTGCCGAGGGCGGTATCGTTATGGAGATATCGTTGGTGGAACCGTAGCTACCGAACAATGTGGCGCTCAAACTAATGGTAATCGGGATGTGGGTAAATGGAATATTGAAAGACAATTGCCCGTGTTGCTCGCAGTAATTCGCTGCGGCTTGAGCCGGGGTCGGTGATGGTGGCGGTGGCAGGCTCGGATGGGTCGGGTCGTGCTCCGGCCGGTCGTCCTTCGCATCGGAGTAGGCTTTGGGGTGGCCCCATTCCATTCCGCCGCCGAGAAGGTCCCATCCGCCGCAGACAATGGGGTCGTTGTAATGCATGGGGCTGTCGTCGGTCCACCCGTCGGTATCCGGCGGCCAAAAACACGGTCGTGGGCGCCAAGGCCACTCCAGCAACTCGCAAACACGATCCCATGAGCCATTCCTCCGATTACGAAAATGCAGGAAAGCTGCTGGAGGTGAGATTTAGCACGAGAGATAGCGCCGCTGTCAATGGAAATATTTGCCACTGACCACGTGGCCAGCAGTTACCGGACGGTAACTGGTCGAAGTTGCGTTCGAAGACCGCGGTGGGCTTCGGCGAGGCGCGGCGCGGCCGCGGCGGAGCGCTTCAGCGACGGGGGGGCCGGGTTTCCCGGGCAGCGGCTGGCGACCCGAGCGCGGTCGCTTGCGGCGCGTCGGTCGATTGGCGCAAGCGGCTCAGCCCGGATTGAAAATCGCGCTGCAGCTGCCCGGGCAGGACATCGGCAAAGAGGTCGCCGGCGACCAAAAGATCCGGGGCGAGCTGCGAGTCGCGCACCATCCCGAGGTCGAAGGGAAACACCGTCAGCATCACCAGCAGCACGATGCAAATCACCACCCCGCGCACCAGACCCAGCGCTCCGCCCAGCAGCCGATCGAACCAGCGCAAGCCGGCCACCTCGATCAGCTTGCGCGCCAAGCGCGCCACCAGGGCCGCGACCAATAAGACGGCGACGAAGATGGCGATCCAGGCCAGGAACTCGCGCACCGCGGGCTGATGGATCGCCGTCCAATGGCCGGCCAGCGCCGCGTACTTCCAAGTAGCGAGGATGATGCCGAGCACCGTCGCCGCCATCATCAGGATCTCGTGGACGAACCCCTTCCACAGCGCCGAGAGCACCGAGACGGCGAGCACGAAGAGGAGAATCCAATCGAGCACGTGCATGGCGATCAGGGCAAGGGCTTTCCGGTCAGGGTTTCGTAGGCCTCGCGATATTTGGCGGTCGTGCGAGCGACGACCTCGGCTGGCAATTCCGGACCCGGCGGCTGCTTGTTCCAATGGATCTGCTCGAGATAGTCGCGGACATACTGCTTGTCGTAGGAATCCTGGGCGCGTCCCGGCTGATAGCGATCGCGCGGCCAAAAACGCGAGGAGTCCGGCGTCAGCACCTCGTCGGCCAAGATCAGCTCGCCTCGCTCGCCGGCGCCGTTCCCGCGGCCGAACTCGAATTTGGTGTCGGCGAGGATTATGCCCCGGCTCTCGGCATAAGCGGCGGCTTCCCGGTAGATGCGCAGGCTCAGCTCCTCCAGGCGGCGCGCGGCGGCGGCGCCGACGATCTCGCCGGCGCGCTCCAGGCTGATGTTTTCATCGTGGCCGCTCTGCGCCTTGGTGGCAGGCGTGAAGATCGGCTCCGGCAAGCGATCGGATTCGCGCAAGCCGGCGGGCAGGCGAATGCCGCAGACGGTGCCGCTTTGCCGGTATTCCTTCCAGCCCGATCCGGAGAGATAGCCGCGCACCACGCACTCGATCGGAAACATTTCCAGTTTGCGGACCAGCATGGAGCGGCCGCGCAGCTGCGCGCCCTGCGCGCGCACGGCGGCGGGATAGTCCTCGAGGCGGGTCGAGAGCAAGTGATTGGCGACCGTGCCGCGCAAAAACTCGAACCAAAACAGCGAAATCTGGGTCAGCACCCGCCCCTTGTCGGGAATCGGCGTGGGCAGCACCACGTCGAAGGCTGAAAGACGGTCGCTGGCCACCAACAGCAGGGCGTCGCCGCAGTCATAGAGGTCGCGCACTTTGCCGCGCGAGAGCAGCGGCAAGTCGGCCAGATCGCTCTGCCAAAGCGTGGGGGAAGCAGTCACGGGCATAAGCACTTTAAGAATACGAAAACCGCGCCTAAACCGCCACGGCGCGGGCTTGGCTCAGTTGCACCGACACCAGGCGGGAGATGCCTGCCTGCGGCATGGTGACGCCGTAGAGCACGGCCGCGCTCTCCATGGTGCGGGTGTTGTGGGTAATGACGATGAATTGCGTCTGCGCGCTCATGCCCTTGACCATGTCGGAAAAACGGCCGACGTTGGCGTCGTCGAGCGGCGCATCCACCTCGTCGAGCAGGCAGAAGGGGCTGGGCTGATATTGAAAAATCGCCAGCAGCAGGGCCATGGCGGTCATGGCCTTTTCGCCGCCCGAGAGCAGCAGCGCGTTTTGCAGCTTTTTGCCGGGGGGCTGGGCGACGATATCCACGCCGCTCTCAGGGTCGTTCTCGGCGTCGGTGAGCCGCAAAAAGCCCTGCCCGCCGCCAAAGAGCTTCTGGAAGGTCTCCTGGAAGAAAGCGTTGATCTTCTCGAAGGCCTCGTTGAAGCGCTGGCGGGATACGGCGTCGATCTCTTGAATCGCCTGCTGCGTGTCGGCGATGGAATCGAGCAAATCCTGGCGCTGCGTGGATAGGAACTGATGGCGCTGCTCGATTTCCGTGAATTCCTCGAGCGCCATCATGTTGACCGGGCCGAGGTGGTCGATCTTTTCGCGCAGCTCGCGCACGGCGGTCTCGAGGGCGGCGATCTGCTCGGCCTCGAGCGCGGCGGCGCCGGCCTCGGGCGCGGCCGTCAATTCAGTCAGCTCGCAGCGCAGCTCGTTGCGGCACAGCTCGTTCAGATAGCTGGCCTCGGAATGGAGGCGGGCGCGGGCGACCTCGGCCTCGCCGTGCCGCTGGCGGCAGTCTTCGAGCGCCCGGCGGGCGGCAGCGACGCCCTGTTCCCAGCCGGCGCCGGCGGCTTGCGCCGCCGCCAGCGCGGCCCGCAACTGCTCGCGACGGGCCTCGCCGTCGGCGCGCGCC